>NZ_POPB01000339.1 GCF_002964045.1 Streptococcus suis
AATCACCAACGTTTTCAAGAGCGCAACAACGGCCTTGCCCCTCTTGAAATGAGGAACAAGGCCGCCGCCTAATCTTTTATTATTTCATTGTCCACTTGACAGGGAGCTGTTCAATAAGCTGAGCGATTTTGCTTTTTATTTTTCAGCGGTTTCCACAAATTTACTCTTCTTCATTGCTCCCCACGTTAACACAGCTAAAACAAGATTCCAAAGCAACAAGATTTTTATAGAATCCGCATTCATTGAAAAATGTTCCTTGGTAAAGAAGTCTGTATAGGCTCCCATAAAAGAATAGCCTACAAGAGTTTCTACACCTTCTTTCAAGCCAGCAAACATTGGCAACAAGGCCACAATAAATGTAATAGGCAAGCCATTGATTTGAGCCTTAGACTGTGTATCAGAAAGCAAACCGATGTACATATTGATCAGCATGACAGCCAAGGAGGTCAGGAACATTACAAGAGCGTATTCGCCATACATTCCTTCTAAATCTGTTTCAGTCAAAATTGGAAATGAAATCAAGGTAATCACCATCATTATCATGGGGTGAATAAGGACTGATAGGATGTATTCATGGTATCTGACACCGCTCAACAATAAGGTCTTGAGCATATTTTTTTCTTTCTCTTCCGCAATCATGGTTGAAATCATCATCCCAATAGACATTGCAATTGCCATAGACAAACAGATAAACATGAGTTTCATTCCTGATGCATCCATAAAATTCTTATAGAGTAAGACCAGCATATAAGGCAACAATATCTGAACAGCTAAATTTTTATTGCTTACTAATAGTTGATTTCTCAGCCAAAACAAGGCATTCATTCTTCTAAACATTTAACTTCTCTCCTGTCAATTGAATAAAAATATCTTCAAGCGTTGGCTCGCATGAGTGGACGGCAATCGCGTTTGATAGGTCATTATTGGTAAAGTTTGCAAACGGAATTTCTTTTTGACTAAAATCAGAATAGGTCACTCTTACCACCTTATCCTGATTGTATCTTTGAATAATATCTCTCGGAACTCCATTTTCCACTAATCTACCCTTGTTTAGTAAGACCAACTCATCACAGAGCAGGGTAGCTTCACGCATATCGTGAGTTGTCAGGAAAATCGTTGTTCCTTGTTCTTTCAAATCCATAAGTAAGGCATGTATGGATTGAGAAGTAGTTGGGTCTAAGCCACTTGTTGGTTCGTCAAGAAAGAGAATTTTTGGAGCATTCAGTAAGGCTCTGACAAGTAGCATGCGTTGTTTCATGCCAGTTGATAACTTCTCAGCAGGTACCTTCTTGCTATCAAACAAACCAACCCGTTTCAATAAGTCATCTATTTTTTCTGCTTTAGCACCAAATAATTTTCCATACAACTGTAAATTCTTTTCCAATGACAATTTCTCATAAAAACCACTTTTATCACTGACAATTCCAATTTCTTCTAAATCTGACGGAGTCAAATCAGAAGAATCTTTTCCTAGCAACTGACCTTTTCCTTGGTTTGCCTTCATCTGACCTGTTAAAATGTTGATCATCGTTGTTTTACCAGAACCGGACGGTCCTAAAAATCCAAAGATGTTCCCCTCACGAATTTCAAAACTAATACTATTTAATGCAACTTTATCCCCAAAAGACTTGGTAATCTTATCTGCTACAATCATCGTTTCTTTCATAACCTATCTCCTTTTCCTCAATTCATTGTCATTATTTATGAACTTAGTATAAAACAAATCAGCATAATAGTTACATTCATGTCACGAACGGTCGCTATTTTGTAATGAATGACCATTTTCCGTCTCAAGTTTTTCTACTAATCCTTATTTATAGTCCTAGTATAAGAAAAAAATAAAAAAAGCAACATGACATGTAAGTCAGGTTGCATATTCTCTATTTAGAAACGTGCTAAATCATTTTCCTTTTCCATCTTAAGATTTTTCACTAGAATATCATCATTAAGCATCTTCGCGAAGGCAATTGCCTTATCATATAATTCTTCTACTTTTTCCTTATCATTTTCCACTTCTAGATAGTGTTTTGCTTCAAAAGCGTAGACTACTGGTTTGTGTTGATAGTTGGTTGATTCCTCAATGATTTCCCTTAGAGCATGGGTATAAATCAGGTAATCTTTTGGATCTGCTTGAACCAAGATATTGATGAGTATCCTCTCCAGAAGATACAAACGTTCGGTATCGCCATAGTCAATATGAAGCAAGACTTTTTGAGACAATTCCTCAACATAAGAATTGTCTTCCAATCCCATAATACAACACATGAAATAAATGTTGATAATCAACAAGTCATTGTAGTTAAATCGTTTCTTTTTCAAAATTTGATGAAAATATTCTTCTAACAGTCCCTCACCAAATCCTGTATCTTGGCTACTAAATACATTTGCCTGGGCTTGCAGGACTTCAACTAGGAGTTGTTCCTCTTCAGGAAGATTATCATAAAAATCATTATAAACCTCATCAAACATCGCTTCTTGTTGAGCAATACGCTCCTCATCGCCATAAGTGTGAAATTTTATCAGTTTATTTTTTAATACCAGATAACGATTTGGAATCTCAACCTTAGAAACATCTACCAAATCCTGTATTTGTATCCCTAATTTTTGAGATAAGAAGAGGAGTTTGGGAATTGTAGCCATTGCTTGTCCATTTTCAATTCGTGCCAACTGTCGGATCGTTAATTCAGTTTCATCATCACAAATATCTGCTTGAGTTAAGTTTCTACTGATTCGAGCATGTCGAATTTTCTTTCCAATTTCAACCTTTATATCCATTAAATCTCCCCAGATGTGTATTGTTATCTCAACTACTAATGTAAAACATTATACCATTTTTAGTGGAAAAAGCGATTCTAATTCGTAACGAATAAAAATGACTAAATCGCCCAGCCTAATAAGCTGAGCGATTATTTTTTCTTCCAATTGTGGAAAATTGATCTGGCAACAAAAAATAGCTGCCCACATACATAAACGAACCAAAGTAGGAAACCGATATAAAAACAGCCCAACAGAAAGTAGGGGTTATATGTTAAAGGCTGCAAGATAAACATGAGAAGCCCTACCAAACCCCACCGCATACCCCAGGTCATCTTTCTCTGGATAATCCACTCCAGCCAATCTTCTCTAGTTGAACTTCTGGTGTCCAGATATTCTTGATTAAGGTCCTGAAAAAATTTTCTCATATTCTTAATCCCCCCGCACTTGCTATTTGGCAATTATAAAATTGCCAACTTCCTCTTAGTATACAGGCATTTCCCCAAATTGTCTACTGTCAATTTTTATCCACCAATCTGCACCAAACCAAATAGAATTTGGATGATTAAAATGGAGGCATTATATAAGCTATGTGCAAGGATACTGTCCGTCATTCGTCTATTGCACATATACAGATAGCCCAGATAAGCCCCTGTTATAAAGTGCCCTAAAAATGCTACTGAAAAGCTCCAAGTATGACAATAGGCAAATAGAAGGGCAGAAAATACGATGACCATTTGAGGATGCTTAGGAAAATACTGGGCTGTCTTTTCTAACAAAATCCCTCTGTAAAGAAATTCTTCTAAAACTGGAGCAAACAAGACAACTGAGAGAGCCATCACCCAAAAATTATCCGAATTTAACTGATTGACTATATCCAAGGCGTTAGAATCACTAGGGCTAAGACCCAAATACTGCAAAAGGAGGTTCAGGCCAGTTTCTCCAGTAAATACCAGTGCTGTCATTCCGACTATTTTTAAAACATTCAGCTTCTCTCTTGAAAAGACTTGATGCTTCATCATTCCTCGTCTGATGACAGAAAGTAGTGCCAATATTGCAAGACCAAGCCCTATCATGACTGCAAGTTTTAGTAGCACATTCTCTTGAAAGGCTGTTATCCCCACATATGCTGGAAGTTGAATGAGCAAAGTGAGTAGCAAGGTACCCACAGCTAAACCGATGGATTTTATTATTTTCATATTCTCAGCTCCTACTCATTTTTTATCTATTACAACTAATTCCGAGTGTTCTTTTTATATGTATGATAACTTAGAATTAATATTCCTACTAACCCCAATATATTTAAAATATATCGCAAGTAGTCTGTCACTCGAAACAAGTTTAGTATTCCCATCATTAATAGTACAAACAAGGGAATAATAGTTATCAATTTTAGCATTTTCATATTCTCTCTCCTTTCCATTGTCATTTATAGCCTATCCAATTGTTATTCACAATGTTACACCTTTACACACTTATAACATTTAAAATGGTCACAATACTGTTCGACAAGATATGTGCCACTATCGGATATTTGAGATGATTGGTTTTATAGTAAACCCAAGAAAAAACAAGACCCGGGAAAAATAGCATCCAAAAACTTACAGAAATATCATAAGTATGTACAAAAGTAAAAATTACCGTTGTGACAAAGACACTGATCTTTGGATAAGCCTTATTCCTAATTCTTTCTTGAAAGACACCTCTATATAGATATTCTTCACGAATAGGCCCCAAAATATTTACACTAAGCAAGGCCATCCAACCATATTTGGACTGAAATAGATCTAACATGGAACTATTATCGATGGTCGAACCAGACAATCGTAAAAAAATATTCGATACTACAAGTTGTGCCACAATTCCTAGTAAAACCAATCCAAACAGTTTTACATAACTATATTCTCGGACTTGGAGACTATCATCACGATACTTTTTCCGTAATGTCCCTAATAACCAAAAAATAAGAGCCGTTAGAACAAACCAACATAGTACATGTATGAGATAACCTACTACTGTGTCATCCATCTTTCCCCAAGACATTTCAGCTATTACAGGGACTTGTATGACTAAGGTCAACAATAAAACCTGTACGATGCTTTTTATCCAATGAACCATTGCTACTCTCCCTTTCTAATAGAATCTTTTTATGAATTTAGTATACAGCAAATCAGCACACCATTCTCATCCCTGTCACGAACGGTTGCTATTTTGTAATGAATGACTATTTTTTCGAATTCACCGAATTGCATCCAAGATATTCAGCTTAAGATTATCGCTTGACAGATGTAAAACAAATAGCTACACTATTGTTATACATATTAGAATTTGGAGTTGAAGACAATGGCAGGATTGGTTAGGGATAGACAATATAATTTTAGAGTAAATGCACAATTACTGGAACAAGCAAAAATAATCTTATCGGAAAAAGATATGACCCTTTCTGATGCTCTTAATTTATTTGTAGAAAGGGTGGTTGAAGAGCAAGATTTGCCAATAAAAACAGTAGAAGAGGCACGTGCAGATGCTTTTCTAGATGAGTTGATTGCAGAGCTTGATGAAGGCTACCAAGAAGTTTTATCAGGACACACAACACCTGCTCGTGAGGTATTCGCCAAATATGGTCTATGAAGTACATTTATCTGCTAAAGCCGAACAAGATTTAGAGGAAATCTACCAGTATTATGTCCGTGAATTTTCAGAATCAAGTGCTCGAAAGGTGCTTGCATCTCTAAGCACAGCTATCTTGACCTTAGAAATATTTCCAGAGGGATATATTGACCTCGACGCTCGTCTGGGACGAGCATTATTCCCAGAAGGAAAAACAAGGATGATTCCTGGAAAACAGCACCTCATCTTCTATTTGATTCGTGGCTCTCATGTAGATATCCTTCGCATTAGAGGAGCAAGGACAGACTACCTAAACAACCTAGACAATCTATTCAAGCAAACCCTCAAATAACGAGATACTTTCCCCCCTTCAACAAGTCTATCGAAACGAGTGTAAACAAAAAGCTGATTGCTCAGCTTTTTTCATTTTATTTTCTTCCACTCCCTCATCCAAAAACAGAATATAGAAATTCACCGAATTCTTGCCCTGCTGAATATATCGCTGGTACAAGAACTGATCCAAGTGTCATCAAGGTCAGTGCTACTCCTACCCAGACCAAGAATTTCATTGCAAACGGGGAAGACTCATAAGCTGTTTCAAATTCTTGGTATTTTTTATCTAATTTTTCCATCATTGTCATAACTGAACTCCTTTAACATCACTAACCAAACAGTACCAATAAGTAACCAATAATGGAGAAGATAACCAGTAGGCTATTGTTCAATATATGAACAAGAATCGCATCCACAATATTGCCACGGCGAGCATAGGCCAAATAGAAGACTGCCCCCAGCAAGAAGTAAAGTGGCAACTCAATTGGATGAATCGCATGAAGAAGAGCAAAGACAGCTGAACTGATTATCAATTTTAGCCATTTTTGATTTTCTTTGAAGAAATAACTGCTAAACAAACCTCTGAAAACAAGCTCTTCCATAAAAGGAGCAAAGACACCTATTGCAACATGAAAGGCAACAAAGTATAGCGGAAACATCTTCGCCAATTGCTCATTTGTAGCCAAGAGTGCTGCATCGTTGGCTGTGGTGGCATTGCCAGTAACCAACTGGGTCAATAGCGTTCCGCCAATACCAACAACCCGTCCAGCCAAGAAAAATAGCAGAGCAAACCCAAAATCTTTCCAGGTAAATGTGAACCCTTTTTGCTGGTCAGGCAGACCTTTCTTATACCGTTTCCAAGTCCACACCACAATAGCTGTAGCAATGGCCAGATAGCCAATGCCAGAAACCCACTGCATGGCACCTGACATCGAATCCTGTATGGCAATCAATCGCATCGGAGTTATGTTAATCGCAACGATGACAAGAATCAAACCAATAAATTTTAAATATTTTTAACACGTTTCATAAGCTAGTCCTCCTTTTTAGTCTTATTCACTTTCATTAGAAAATACAATGCAATAAAGAGCATTGGATAGAAATTAGATGAGAAAACATCTACTGTTTTTCCAAGAACAAGCCAAGCCATTAGGTGAATAAGAACGGCAGTGACCAAAATTCCTTCAACAAGCCTTTGCAAGAACTGCATAATTTTATTCTTTCTTTGATAGTCATCATTTGATGTTTGTTTTCCATTTTTATTTCTCCTTCCCGTAAAGCTCAAAAAGGTAGCGGAATATATGATAGCGTATGTAGATGGAATATATAATTCTATATCAAAATTAATTATAGATACATCTGCTAAGATACATAGAATTGCATAACTAATGATTAGAATACTAATTATGGTTTTGATTTTATCCATTGTTTTAAATTTAGTCATATATTTTCTCCTTGTTCTTGTTTTCTTTACTAACTTACTTTTCCTTGTTTTGTCCCTTATTTGTAAAAATGGCAAAAGCGATGATTAGACCTGGATTACTGACTGCTAAAATATTGAAATAGTCTTTAATGTTTTCATCTGACAAATTCGCACAGATTTTAAAAACTATCCAAAGTACAACGGGAATCAAAACTGCATAGAATTTTTTTTCTTCATCTTCAATTCTCCTTGTTCTTGTTTTTTATAAAACATTTTCTAATAAAACACCGACTTCATATCCAAAATATTTAAAAACTGTATAGACAGGTGGAACGAGCCAAGCAAATACTACTAGAGATAGTATGAGAATAGCTACCGTTTTAAAATCAAATTTTCTTCCTTCCTTAGGATATTTATGTTCCATCTTTGTTTCTCCTGTTCTTGTTTTCTTTACACTCTTAATATAAGCCAACTCAGATCAAATTTTTCATCCATGTCATGAACGGTCGTTATTTTATAATGAATGACCATTTTTTATCGATTCATTAAGTTGTGATATAGTTTTTTGCAAAATTTCTCTAATTTTTCTTCAACGAGAACAAATAGATACAGTCCATAGGGAGTTATGAAGCGTGGTACAAAATTCTTAGTGACAAGTAAGTACAGCACATACAAGGTATAGACTATCATAGCGACATGTAGCAATTGTTCTTCTGTCATAGCAATTTTCTTTTTCACTGTCATCTCATTTCTCCTTGTTCTTATTTTTTACACTCTTAGTATAGACCAACACACCACCATTTTTTCATCCATGTCATGGACGGTCGATATTTTGTAATGAATGACCATTTTTTCATTAAGTCGTTTTCATGCTTCTCTTTTTTTCAATCATCGATAGAACGATGACTGAAAACAGCGGTGGAACCAAATAACTAATTTCGCTAAAATGAATACCAAATCCTATAACAGACAACCATTTGAGAAAAAGCATATTTAAGACAAATAAGGCAAGAAAAAGTATCCCGAGTTTCAACATCCTTTTCAACTCTTTACTCATACTTCATCCCCACCTTTTCCATATTTATCCACTAAATGGGACACAATGACGGTAATGACCGCAACTGTGACTCCATTTAAGTAATGGTTGTGAAAAGGCTGTAAAATACTTGTTACAGGAATGGAAATTACAACAACCAATAGAAGTTTAATAAGCCAAATCATAAAATTATTCCTCCTACGATACGCGTATAAAATGCACCGACAAACACATTCCGTAAAATCATCTCATCATTTACTAAAACCAAAGTGCAAGAGCCTGACCAAATTCATAACCAATTTGATATAGGGTATCAATGAGAGATGGAATATCAATCACACTAACCAAAAGTAACAAGAGCAAAACTTTTTCACGCTCTGACCACGGTTGACTATCCTTAACAGTTTTCATTTTTTCATCGCTTTCTCTCCTTTAAAATTTCCTATCCTATCTACATATTTACGGTAAAACTGCATTCACAAAACTACGCCCAAAATCTCTACCTGCTTGGTAAATGGTTTGAAAAATAGGCGGATAAATGGTCAATAAGCCAACAATAATCAACAACATGTAGATTGTTTTTTTATTTCCTTTGAAGTATGTTTTTAAAGTATTCATGTTCGTGCCTCCTTTTTTGTTTTCTTTACACTCTTAGTATAGACCAACACACCACCATTTTTTCATCCATGTCATGAACTGTCGTTATTTTGTAATGAATGACCATTTTTTCGAGAAGATGCAAAAAAATCCAGCCTTTCGACTGGACTTACATCTATAAATCTTATTCCAAAAACACCAACTCCTGAACAAATCGATGATTGCTACTGTTCGTTGATATAGAAAATTTAGGATATTTATGTAAAATAGCTTTTACATTAGCCAAGCCAATTCCTCGATTATCTCCTTTTGTAGAATGACCATATTCAAAAATATGACTTGTAGATACTTTATCTTCAACCGTAGTATTTTCTACAATGATAATTTTTCTGTCATATTCCTGGAAGTAGGCAAATACAATATTTCCATTTACACACTGCTCTGCAGCATCGATAGCATTATCTAATAAAATAGACAGAATCGTTATGAATTCTATCAACTCTAAAGCAGGTGGTTCAATTTCAGAATCTACTTCCACAGAAATTGCAATACCTTTTTTTTGTGCCTCCAACATCTTAGATGACAGCAGGCTCTTCACAGCAGGATTTTGTATATTGGACAATCTAGCTATATCGTACTTTCCATCATAGAATTTTCTATCAGAATCTGCAATAACCTCGCGATAAATAGTTCGAATCGCAACAATGTCTTCCTCTTTTATAGCCTCATTCAAGCTAACGAGAATATTTGTATAGTCGTGTCGGAAACTTCGAATTTCTTTATAAAGTGACTCAACATGACGACTATAACGGCCTAAATCTGTTAATTGTTTGTCTTTCAACTCCTGGATTTCTTTGTCTTGCTTTTCTTTATTTCTGTAATTCAGATATAATAAACTTGCTGTAAAAAGAACAAAATAAAGTAATACTATATTGGTACGAACATAATAAGGATCCCAATTAACTGCTATTACTTTCATTTCTACCCATCTTTCAATTAAAACTGTAGTTCTGACAAAAAGAAAATAGACAATGAATGAAATATTCAAACTGAGAAATATATTTTTAAAATCACTATCAAGTGTATCAACTTTTAAATACTTAGCTTCAATTCTCAACCCTTTAAAAAAGAGAGTATAGAACGGTATAAGCAACAAGGTTAAAATAATATCGAAAAATAAACCTAAACTGAAATAATCCAATTGAAACACAAATCTCAAATAGAGACTTATGATACGTTGAAACATATCCCCGATTACAAATGGTAATAAGCCGTAAAATAGTTTCTGGGTTCCATTCCAATTTGTTTTTAAAAAAGGAATAATAACCAAAAAAGAAAAAGGCTCTAATAACAGATATATGTCATAAAAAACTATTTGACAACCAGTTAAAAGAAAAGCAATCCAACATTTTTTCTTCTTGCTCAAAAATAAACCACTGATTTGTTGAAGAATCATCAAACGAATCAGCATGTCAATAAAGAATACAGTGTCATAAAATGGAGATATAAAAATATTCATCAATCAATCTCCAACAAATCTGCAAGTTTCTTCTGCTTCAAACGAGAAACAAAACAAGAATCTCCATTCTCAAAATAGGCAATGTGATTTGTTCTGTCCAATCTGGTTATATTTAATGGATTCACTACACAAGAACGATGTGCCTGGTAAAGTCGTTCGTCAGCTTTCGCTATATCGGATACTTTCCCGTAAAACTCAGTCTGACCTGTTTTTGTTTTTAAAATAACTTTATGTATTGTTGATGATGTTTCAAAATAAAGGATGTCACTAAAAGGGACTTGAATATGAGCAGTTTCAGTTTTGTATATAAAAGAATTTTCAGCTATAGTATGATCAATATTTTCAAAAGCATGCACTAACACATCTGATACTGCCTTTTGAAAGTCACTATCCTCCAGGCCTTTATCTATAAAATCTAAAGCAGAAACCCGATAACGATACGTTACCGGCATAAATTCTGAGTGAGTTGTTACAAAGACAATAACAGCATAAGGATCTCGAGCACGGATTTCTTTAGCGATTTCCATTCCTTTCTTTTCTTCGCCTTTAATTTCAATATCTAAAAAGAAAAATTGGTGATTGCCTGCTTCCTCAATTGATTCCAATAACTGATTTGGTTTACCAAAAACTTCTAGGAATTTATATCTTACTGACGTTTCTTCAACACACTGCCTAATAGCATTTTCTAGCCTGCTCTGCTGAAAAAAATCATCTTCTAATACAAAAATATTAAGCATCGAAATCTCCTACATTTTTTGTAAGTAATAATCATTATTATAGCATATTTCAGCAAAAGATAAATGTCCAACTTGACTTGATAGACCTACCGATGTATAATTAACATAGAAAAAGGTAGTTGCCAGAAACAACTACCCCTTGCAGAACCGTTTAAGACGGTGGCTTGTTATAAATTATGAAAAAATAACCGTGAACTCGCCAAAGTTACAGACGGTTATTTTTTTGTCGTTTTTACCAATTCAAGAACTAACATCACGAGAGCGATAACAAAGTTACCAGCTACAAACATGAGTGTTAGCCACTCAAAGGTTGACAAGCTAAGACTTTCGACGTGAGAGTTTTGAAACGATATTTTTCAAAACTCGAGCTAGTGCGAGCCCTAGACAAATCTTATAGGATTTGTCGTTGCCAGATGAGTAAGTTCACTTACCAGCTGGCTTGGGCTAGCCTTTCTGTTAGATTTTGATGATTTGACCATAGGCACCACCTACCTTTCAGAAATTAGAGCCACCGTCTTTACTTTTCTGCAAAAACTATTATAGCATATTTAATAAAGAATTGTAGTCCAATTTACACATCAAAAAACCAGCCTACTTGGGCTGGTCTTCTTGTAGCCGCTCTTTAAGGCGACGACGGTATAAAATCTGCGAAGGGATAAAATAGAGAAAACTTGCCAGAATAATCCAGCGTTTGTCAATTCCACTAAAGTAAATCACCAAAATCAAGGTAAATGCTACCACTAGGTAGAAAAAATGATTGGTCAGTAAGTTTTTCATGGCACACCTCCACATCTAATTCACTTTTAGTATATCAAAATAGACACAAAAAGTATAGAGGTCTAGCGATTTTTGGTATCTAACACAATGGTCACCGGCCCATCATTGACCAGACTGACCGCCATATCCGCCCCAAACACGCCCACTTCAACCGGCACAAAGGCTGACAGGGCTTGGTTAAAAGCATCATAAAGTTGGCTGGCTAGGGCAGGAGCTGCTGCTCCTGTAAAAGCAGGGCGATTGCCTTTTTTAGTGTCCGCAAAAAGGGTAAATTGGGAAATGGATAAAATCTTGCCCGCCACATCTTGAACAGACTTGTTCATCTTGCCTGCCTCATCTGAAAAAATCCGCATATTGACAATTTTTCGAACAGCATAGTCCAGGTCTTCCTGGCTGTCATCTGGCCCCACACCGACTAGGAGCAAAAGCCCCTGATCAATTTGCCCATGAATGCTTCCTTCGATGGTCACACTGGCCTGTGATACACGTTGTAATACAATTTTCATCTTATCCGTTGGTCCTTTTCACTGAGTAAACTTCTGGTACCGACTTGATCTTGTCCACCAGACTGGTCAAGGTTGCCAGGTTGGAAATGCCAAAGGAAACATGGATGGTCGCAAACTTCATATCCTTGGTTGGCTGGGCATTGACCGAAGAAATGTTCTTGCTGGCATTGGTCAAAACCTTAAGGACATCATTGAGCAGACCTGAACGGTTGAGCCCGTAGATGTCAATGTTTGCCATGTATTCCTTGGTTGAGTTTTCATCCTCCCAACCGACATCAATTAGGCGGACATCATAGTTTTCCTGGCTCTTGAGGTTCATACAGTCCACACGGTGAACCGCAACCCCACGTCCCTTGGTAATGTAGCCGACAATCTCATCGCCAGGTACTGGATTACAACATTTGGCAATCCGGATCAGCAAGCCTGACGCCCCTTCAATGACCACGCCACCCTCGTGACGGATTTTCAAACTATCTTTGTTGTCGTGTTTGACTTCACCACCGTTGACCAATTCATCCGCGACAGCTTTGGCCTTAGCCCGCTCGGCTTCTCGACGTTCTTTCTCTGTCAGACGATTAAAGACGGACACGGCAGAGATTTCCCCAAAACCAACCGCTGCATAGAGAGCCTCATCGGTTTTATAGCTGGTCTTTTGTAGGACTTCGTCCATGTGGCGACGGTCCAGGTATTGGTTAGGAACGTAGCCGTTTTCTTGGAGGAGATTCTGGAGCATTTCACGCCCTTTGGAAACAGACAATTCCTTGTCCTGGTTTTTGAAGAACTGCTTGATTTTATTGCGAGCCTTGTGGGTCTTTACAAGATTGACCCAGTCACGACTGGGACCGAAAGAGTTGGCAGAGGTGATGATTTCCACCTGGTCGCCCGTCTTGAGCTTGGTCGTCAGAGGCACCATACGGCCGTTGACCTTGGCACCTGTCGCCCGCTCACCGACCTTGGTATGAATTTCATAGGCGAAGTCAATCGGTACGGAGTCCTTAGGCAATTCACGCACCGCACCATCTGGCGTAAAGACGTAAATCCGCTCAGTGAAGATGTCCTCTTTGACCGAATCAACGAAGGATTGGGCATCTCCTGCCCCCTCTTGAAGTTCAATCAGGTTGTTGATCCAACGCAGCTCTTTTTCAGAAGCAGTTGCCTTGCCACCACGCTTGTAGGCCCAGTGAGCCGCAACCCCGTATTCTGCAACCTGGTGCATTTCCACCGTCCGAATTTGAAACTCAATCGGTCCCTTTGGTCCGTAAACTGTCGTATGGATGGACTGGTAGCCATTGGCTTTTGGACTGGCAATGTAGTCCTTGAAGCGACCGGGCATAGGCTTCCAGAGTTCATGGATGTAGCCCAGCATGGCATAGACATCGCTTGGAGTGTCCATCAAACAACGGATAGCAGTCAAATCATATAGTTCGTCAAAACGCTTTTTCTTGTCATGCATCTTCCGATAGATGGAGTAGATATGCTTGGGACGACCATAGATTTGACCGTGAAGATGGCGCTCCTCTGTGTATTCTCTCAACTTGTCGACGACTTCATTGACCAACTCTTCCCGTTCGCGTCGTTTCTCCCTCATCATGTGGGTAATCTTGTAAAACTCAACTTCATTGAGGTAACGGAAAGACATGTCTTCCAATTCCCACTTGATAGAAGAAATACCTAGACGGTGGGCAAGCGGTGCATAGATTTCCATTGTTTCACGTGAAATACGTTCCTGCTTGTCCTTGCGCAAGTGCTTAAGAGTCCGCATATTGTGGAGACGGTCTGCCAGTTTAACCAGAATGACCCGCATGTCTTGGGACATGGCAATCAGCATGTTGCGGTGATTTTCAGCCAACTGCTCCGCATGAGATTTGTACTCGACCTTACCTAGCTTGGTCACCCCACCGACAATGTGGCGAACCTCTGGTCCAAATTCCGCCTCCATTTCATCCAAGGTAACTTCCGTATCCTCAACCACATCATGCAAGAAGCCACAAGCTACGGTTACCGCATCTAGCTTGAGCCCTGCTAAAATACCTGCTACTTGGATAGGGTGGACAATATAGGGTTCACCTGATTTTCGAAATTGTGTCTTATGAGCTTCCGTCGCAAAATCCAAGGCCTTCTGAACAAAAGCAACATCTTCGGCTGGAAGGTAGGTGGCAGTCAGCCCAACAACCTCTTCTCCTGTAAAATTGATTTCCTTCATTTGTTTCTCTCCCTAACTATTTCCTATTATTTTACCATTTTCACTGGAAAAGAAAAAGGAAAGCGGTAATTCATCCATACTATATCATTCAAAATGACGATAAACAAAGAAAACTAACCAAACATTTTTTAGTCATCGTTCGTTTTTTGTTGTTTTTCTGAAAATTTTCCATCATTTTTCTTATATATTTGACAAAAAACCTTGATGTTTCCGTTTTCAATATGTATAATATTCTTGAGATTATATCAAATGGAGGTTCTCATGAAATTTCGTTTTAGTAAGTGTGCCCTAGCCCTCAGCCTAGCTTTACTGGCTAGCACCAACACCGCCCTTGTCTCTGCTGAAGAAACCAGCACAGAGACCCCTGTCTTAAAGACTGAAACAGAAACCAGTAGCTCTGTAGCAACCAGCCAAGCCGAAGCAACGACTGGTGAGGTTGCCACACCGACAACTACCGAAACTACAGCCGGTGAGGCTGTCACGCCAACTACAGAAACCACTGACCAGTCTGTTACACCAGTAACAGAAGAAGCTGCTCCTGTTGTAGAAACCAGCAATACTCCAGTTAACGACACAACAGCTAGCCCTGTTACAACAACACGCGCAGCGGCTACTGAAACTACCACTCCAGTTGAAGGCCAGTCTGTTGATGTCCGTATCCTAGCAACAACGGACCTCCATACCAACTTGGTCAACTACGACTACTACCAAGACAAGCCTGTGGAAACACTCGGTCTGGCTAAAACGGCGGTCCTAATCGAAGAGGCAAAAGCTGAGAATTCAAATATTGTGCTTGTGGATAACGGTGACACCATCCAAGGAACACCGCTTGGCAATTACAAGTCTCTCATTGATCCGATTGAAGAAGGTGAGCAACACCCTATGTACACTGCCTTGGACACGCTCGGTTTCGATGCTGGTACCCTTGGAAACCATGAGTTCAACTACGGTCTAGACTATCTCCGCAAGGTGATTTCAACTGCTGGCATGCCCCTTCTCAATGCCAACGTTTTACATCCTACAACCAAAGACTTCCTCTACCAGCCTTATACGATCATTGACAAGACCTTCACAGATACGACTGGCAAGGCTGTCAGCCTGAAAGTCGGGATCACAGGAATCGTTCCGCCACAAATCCTCAACTGGGACAAAGCCTATTTGGAAGGCAAGGTCATCGTGCGCGATGCGGTTGAAGCAGTCCGTGACATTGTTCCTGTTATTCGTGAAAATGGCGCTGACATCGTTTTGGTTCTTTCTCACTCAGGTATCGGTGATGACCAGTATGAAGTCGGCGAGGAAAATGTCGGTTACCAAATCGCCAGCCTAGCTGGAGTTGATGCGGTCATCACAGGCCACTCCCACGCAGAATTCCCAGGAACTGCTGAAAAACCAAGCTTCTATGCTAAATATGCTGGCGTGGACGACACAAATGGAAAAATCAACGGCACTCCTGTCACTATGGCTGGAAAATACGGTGACCACCTTGGGGTGATTGACCTAAACCTGACTTATACTGACGGTAAATGGACCACAACTTCTAGCAAGGCAGCCATCCGCAAGATTGACACCAAGTCATCTGTGGCGGACAGTCGTATCATTGACCTCGCTAAAGAAGCTCATACTGAAACTATCAACTATGTCCGTCAGCAAGTCGGTGAAACAACTGCTCCAATCAACAGTTTCTTCTCCTTGGTGCAAGACGACCCATCTGTTCAAATCGTCAACAATGCCCAAATCTGGTATGCTAAACAGCAACTAGCAGGAACGCCTGAAGCCGGCCTACCAATCCTTTCTGCAGCAGCCCCATTCAAGGCTGGAACTCGTGGTGATGCAACTGCCTATACAGATATTCCTGCTGGCCCAATCGCCATCAAGAACGTAGCAGACCTTTACCTCTACGACAACGTTGTAGCCATCTTAAAAGTCAACGGTGCCCAACTCAAAGAATGGTTGGAAATGTCCGCTGGTCAGTTCAATCAAATCGATCCAAACTCTACTGAACCGCAAAACCTGGTCAATACAGATTACCGGACTTATAACTTCGATGTCATTGATGGCGTAACCTATCAATACGACATCACCCAGCCAAACAAGTACGACCGCAGTGGTAAGCTAGTCAACGAAACTGCTAGTCGTGTTCGCAACCTTCAGTACAATGGACAGGCTGTCACAGATGAGCAAGAGTTTATCGTTGTGACCAACAACTACCGTGCAAATGGTACCTTCCCAGGTGTCAAAGATGCCTCTGTCAATTATTTGCTTAATTTGGAAAACCGCCAAGCTATCATCAACTACATCATCTCTGAGAAGGTCATCAACCCAACTGCAGACAATAACTGGACCTTTACAGATAGCATCAAGGGCTTAGACCTCCGTTTCTTGACAGCCGATCGTGCAAAAGACCTGTTGGCTAATCAAGAAGGTCTGGTTTACATCCAAGCCTCTACTGAAAACGAAGGATTTGGCGAATTCAAATTTGTCTACACTGAGCCAAAAGTGGTGACACCTCCAACTAACCAAACAGATGCCAACACTGACACATCTGCTGGTCAAACTGGTGTTCAAATCACACTTCCATCTGGTCAGGTGATTACCCTTCCAGCTGAAAAAACAACTGCACCTGCACCAAAACACAAACTTGCTACAACCACTGTATCTACCAACAAACCTGGTTTCGTAGCAGTCGCAACTACTACGACAAACACAGATACAGCGACCGATACTACTTCAAAAATAAGTACCGCCTCTACAAAAGCTCAAACTGGACAAAAAACACTCCCTGCAACTGGTGAGGCAAGTTCTGTACTCAGCCTCCTTGGCTTCAGCTTGATTGGCTTTGTCGGTGCTTTCCGCAAGAAAAAAGACTAGTAAAAACATGTAAGAGGAAACCATGTTTCAACCTTCCCTACTCTAAATTCTACCTCCTTCCAACTTCGAAAAATCGAGGAAACAGACCTCGATGACCTGTGGGAAATCTATTCCAACCCCCTTCATTTCCAATACACTCCTAACACGTCAACTAAAAATAAAGAAACCCTTCGCAAACGAATCAGTCATTTCCAACGTGATTTTGATAAGAAAAAAAGATTGTTTTTAGGACTAGAATTTCAAGGAAAATTGATTGGCGTTTTGGAAGTTTTCGACCACAAGAAACGGTCTGCGTCGGTAACCATAGGCTATCGGATTCATCATGCCTTCTGGAATCAGGGTCTAGCTAGTCAGGCAGTCAGCCTGCTCTGCCATTTCCTAATGGAAGAATGTCAGATAAAAGCAATCGTTGCCTTTGTCCTGCCAGAAAACCGAGCCTCTCAGAAGGTGCTACTGAAAAATGGTTTTCAACAGAGTGGGCAAATCGAGGAGGTCTGGAAGGGCTTGGGGCAGGTCAGCCTCTTGCAATTTGAACGAAAATAGTAAAAACCAGGGAAATCCTGGTTTTTCTTATGCAAAGTAGCTCCAAACAACCGCGATAAGAATCGCAGGCAACATGTTGGCAACGCGAATCTTTTTGTCCCAGATGATATTGACACCGACACAAAAGATGAGGGCGGAGCCGATAAAGGAGAGATTGGCAAGGGCCTGATCCGTCATCAAAGGTTCAATCAGACGGGCCAAAAGAGTCACAGAGCCTTGAAAGAGAAAGACTGGTACCGCTGAAAATCCAGCACCCTTGCCCAAACTGGCCGTCATGATAAAAATAATAATAAAGTCCAGAATACTCTTAATGACCAAAAGGCTAGAATCTCCCGTCAGACCATCTTGTATAGAGCCAATAATGGCCATGGCACCGATACAGACAGTCAGAGAGGCAGTCAAAAAAGCATCTAAAAACTGAGAGTCTTGACCATTGCCCGACTTTTCTCGGAGCCAAATCCCCAATCGTTCAAACCAGCCTTCGATATGAAGAACCTCGCCTAAAAAAGTCCCAAAGGCTAGACTCAGCACAAAGAGCATAGTATTCTGGGTGACCAGTTGACCATTTTCTACTCTTAAAAGGCCTGTCAGCGTTCCTGAAATCCCTAAAAAGAGAATGGCAACGCCGCTAGCCAAGGTTAGCCCAGACTGATGCCGTTCTTTCAGCAAATGTCCAAACCAAGACCCTAGCAAACCTGCTAGGGCAATGGCCACTGTATTGATAATGGTTCCTAATGCGAACATATCTCTCCTCTATCATCCTCTACCATCTGTCAACAGATAATAAACTTTGCCATCGTCAAGTAACAATTCTACATTCTCACCATAGTTGTTAATCGATAGTTGCTTACTAGATTGGTAGAAAACAGCTTTTTGTTCTGAAATTAGCTTAACTGTCCGTTTTCGAACATCAATGTAACGAATGGCCTTATTTAGCTCTCCAGCCGCTTTACCAATTCCAAAACCTGCTGCTGCACCTACGATACCTCCAAGAAAGCCTACTCCAGCAGCAACATGGGCATTCTTATCCAACTCTTTTGCAATATCTGCAACTACTTTCATAGCGCCTTCCTGTGCACGTCTATTGCGCTTAGTGTCAATTTGGAAAAATTTTATCTTATCTTTGTGCCAATTGGCTATCTTTTCACCTAGACTATTACAATTGTTTAGATAGTACTCGTACACATAATAACTACTATCCTCTGACATCACTCCTTGCGAGAAGGCTAGATCTAGCTTACTAAGTTCCGCTAATAATCTCAACAAGGTTTGTTGATAGGATAAATTAGTACTTAACTTATCAATTAACTGTTCATACTTTTCAAAAGATAATTCTTTTCCCTTAGTGAGACTCTCTTCAATAGCTAGATTGACCTGTTCTAGTAACTTGGTTACTTCAGCACGGAAGTTAGCACACTCCATCAACTTTAATCTTACTAATTCAGTATTTCCAACATAATCTGCTGAAAATTTTGATAGCTGAGAAATATTAACAATCAAAGCCCGAACAGTCCCTTTAAATTCTCTTTCTTGAAAATCTTTAATATCATTTAAAGTTTCTTTCATGGAATTAAGTTGTCCATTGATTTCAGCCATATAATATTGACCAACAACCATGGCACCAACTTGCATTGCACCCGAAACGGCTGCCGCAGCTTTTGCTCCCTTTGCGATATCCACTTGTGCAGGAGTCAAGATTGCATGGGTATTAATTTTTCCATCTGCACCTTTAACAAAGGCACGATACTTATCCGTTTCCCCTTTGATTTTGTGCAAATCGCCTATCGGCAAATCCACTTTGAACAATCCCTTAGGAATATTAGGCTGTACGGCTTTCTGAAGATTATGTTTAAGTGCTGGTTGAACTATCTTTTCAACATGAGCCAAAACTTTCGGATTTGTGATTTCATATTTTTGATATGGCGGCAATGCCAACTCATCCATTTCCTGAATGAGGGCAAAACAGTTCTCAGATACAATTAGTTCTCCTTGTTCCTTTGACTTTAGTTCATTCATCTTGAGACTCTCCTTATTTCAACAATTCCGTTGCGTAGCTAATAGCAGAAAGAGCATAAAGTGGAGCCGTTTCTGCTCGTAAGATACGAGGACCAAGACCTGTCTTGACCGCTCCTACTCCTTCAAAAGCGGCTACTTCCTCAGGCGACACGCCACCTTCTGGACCGACGATGACAAGGACTGATTGCTCGGCTTCTAAGCCAGACAAGATTTTCACTAGATTGGCTTGTTCGCCCTCCTTGGCGGATTCTTCGTAGGCTAAGATAATCTGGTCAAAACCTGCCAGCTGGGATAGGAAATCGCCTTTTTTCTCGAACAAACGAACTGCTGGAATCCGATTGCGTTTGCTTTGCTCGGCTGCTCCTTGGGCGATTTTTTCTAACTTTTCTGCTTTTTTTGCCAGTTTTTTGCCGTCCCATTTGACCACAGACCAGTCCGCTGGAAAGGCCCAAAGAGCTGCCATGCCTAACTCCGTTGCCTTTTGGGCGACAAATTCGAGCTTATCTCCCTTGGGAAAGCCCATGGCAATAGTAACGGAAACGGGTAATTCGACATTGTCTGCCAGTTCTTCGATGATTTCAACAGATTGGCTCTGGCTGTCCACTACACGCGCCAAGCGTTTAATCCCGTCGTCAAAAACAAGGACAATCTGGTCGTCTGCCTGCAAGCGCATAACAGAAAACATGTGCTTGGCAGTGTCCTTATCGCTAATCTGGAAAATGCCCTGCGGTGCTCTGCCATTGACAAAATACTGCTGCATCCTAGCCTCCAATCACACCTGAGCGGTCAGCTGTTTTCTTGAAGACGCAGCAATTCCACTCGCCCTGGATCATGTGGGTCTCAAGGAAGAAGCCAGCCGCCTCCGCCGATGCTCGCACCATGTCCCACTTATCCGCGATGATGCCGCTCATAATTAGGTAGCCCTCCTCCTTGACCAGACGGTAGGCATCCTCAGTCAGATGGATGAGAATGTCCGCCAAGATGTTGGCAACGATGACTTCTGCTTTAATATCAACGCCACGAAGCAAGTCACCTGCCGCAACATGAATATTGCTAGTGTGGGCGTTGAGGTCAATGTTTTCCTGAGCCACACGCACCGCCACTTCATCCAAGTCATAGGCGTAAATCTCCTTGGCACCTAGGAGGGAGCTAGCAATGGAAAGGACACCTGAGCCTGTGCCGACGTCGATGACTGTCTCGCCACCACGCAGGACCTGAGAAAGAGCAAAAAGGCTCATCTTGGTCGTCGGGTGAGTTCCCGTCCCGAAAGCCATGCCTGGGTCCAAGCGGATAATTTTCTCACCAGCCGTTGCCTCATAGTCCGTCCAAGACGGCACAATGGTCAAATCGTGGGTAATGCGGGCTGGCTCATAGTATTTCTTCCAGTTGTCCGCCCAGTCTTCCTCCGCCAGTTCCTGACTTTCTAGGCTGACCTGACCCGTTTCCAAGCCAAATCCCGTCAAATCCGCCAAGCGAGTCACCAAGTCTGCCTTAACTTCCTCAATATCTACAGTATCAGGATAATAGGCCGTAATGGCAATCATATCCGACTGCTCCACCTCGGGATAGAGTTCACCAAAACGGTCCTCCTGTCCCACATAGTCAGCCGAGTCGCTAATCGCCACCCCCTGACTGCCCGTTTCAATCATTAGATTTGAAACTGCCTCTTCTGCATCACGATGTACGTGAATCGTTAATTCTTGCCATGAGTTCATGTTTGTTGTTCCTTTTCTTTTCTATGCGTCAATCACTGTATTATTGTACCGATTTCTAGCCTATTTTACAAGTTAATGTTATAAGGTAGGTAAAATCAAAATAATTTTCGAATAAATAAAATGACAGGAAAATCTGAGCGGTGGTTCTGATTTCTGAAAGGTGGTGGTGCCTATGCAAATAGACACAAAATCCAACGGAAAGGCTAGCCCATGCCAGATGGTAAGTAAACTTACTCATCTGGCAACGACAAATCCTATAAGATTTGTCTAGGGCACGCACTAACTCGAGTTTTGAAAAATATCGTTTCAAAACTCTCACGTCGGAAATCTCTGGATTTATATTTATCAAGTCTACTTGTTGAAATGCTGAGCTTGATAATCGTCATCATTTTAGCTATTCGAGATAAAAAATAACCGTCAGCAAACTTTGACACAGTTCTGACGGTTATTTAATCTAACGAACTGAACCACCATTTAGCGGTCCTACTGGGCGTTGAGCTGGAACTCAACGCCTTTTCTATTTTTAGATAATAGCAAAAGTTTCACCCATAGTCAAGTCAGAACCAAACTTACAGATATCTCGCTCCCTAATACCTCGGATATGGGTAAAATTCCCCTTCTACCAAGTCTGCTCTGCCTTTTTCAAAAGCCTCACCGTCCCAAGCAATCGCAAATTCTTGGGCCTCTGGGTCCGCCAAAAAGTCCATGAGGTCATCTAGGCCTTGGTCTGCGGTGTCCTTGAGAAAGCTTGCAAAATAGGTCAGAAACTCTGCTGAAAAGCCCTTCTTGGCGTCAAATGGCAGAGCGACCAGATAGTCTTCCTCATCAAAGCGAGACTTGTCCTGGTTGTAGAAAAGGACGTACTCCTCCAGGAAAATATCCTCTGCAGATGCATTGCCTTCGTCGTCCACCGTTTCAATCCCAGCCGCATTTTGCGCCTCCAAGATAAAAGCCAACTCAACTGCGTGGTTTTTCTTGTCCCAGTTAAGCTCATAATCGTAAGTAAAATGTTTGTCCAGTGCTGCTTCCAGCACATCTAAAAAGCCATGTTTTGCCATTCTATTTCCTCTTTTCTATATAGTCTTTTAGTTTACTTTTAGTACTAGGCAACGAGCTGTAGGCTGTACTGAAGTACGGCAAAGCGAGTTAACGACGTAATAAAAGAAAAACTAAATGACGATAAATTCCAATAAATTTATTTCTCGACCATATTTGACGGAAGCCCGCTTGTCTTTCTCCAAAATGGACTTGGTTAAATCTAGTTGATTCACCGCTGCCAAGGCTACAGCATAGTGAATAACGTCAGCTAATTCTTCTGCCAGACGAGCAGAGCTGTCGTCTTCGCCATCCATCATCTTGCGGCCTGCACGTTGATTCAGTAGCTCTGCCACTTCACCAATTTCCTCCACTAATTTCATAAAGAGACTTTGCTCTGGAACTGTCGTCCCATAGTGGTCACGCAAGTATTCTTCCAAAACACTCACCGTCAACTCCGTCATCTTCGTTTTTCTCCAAATCCTAAAATTGTAGTATAATGATTATACCATAAATGCACTGAAAGGAAGCCTATGCCCGCCAATCTCGCCCTTCGTATGCGGCCCAAATCCATTGATGACGTCATCGGTCAGGAACACCTGGTCGGTCCTGGAAAGATTATCCGTCGCATGATTGATGCCAATATGCTGTCGTCCATGATTCTCTACGGTCCGCCGGGAATTGGCAAGACCTCGATTGCGTCTGCAATTGCTGGCACGACCAAATACGCCTTTCGGACCTTTAATGCCACGACCGACAACCAAAAACGCCTGCAGGAAATCGCTGAAGAAGCTAAATTTTCTGGCGGTCTGGTTCTCATGCTCGATGAGATTCATCGCCTCAACAAGACCAAGCAGGACTTCCTGCTTCCTCTTTTGGAAAATGGCAATATCATCATGATTGGGGCAACGACAGAAAATCCCTTCTTCTCAATTTTGCCTGCCATTCGTAGTCGAGTGCAGATTTTTGAATTGCAACCCCTGAAAACCAGCCATATCCGACAGGCTCTGGAACTGGCTCTGACAGACAGCGAACGCGGTTTTGACTTCCCCGTCACCATTGAGCCTGAAGCTCTGGACTTCCTAGCCAATGCTACCAACGGTGACCTGCGTGCCGCCTATAACTCGCTAGAATTGGCTGTGCTTTCTACCAAGGAAAGCGAGGGCAGTCGCCACATTGACCTAGACGCTGTGGAAAATAGCTTACAGAAATCCTACATCAGCATGGACAAGAACGGCGATGCCCACTACGACATTCTCTCAGCCCTGCAAAAATCCATTCGAGGCAGCGATGTCAATGCCAGCCTCCACTACGCCGCCCGTTTGATTGAGGCGGAAGACCTTCCTAGTCTGGCTCGTCGCTTGACGGTCATTGCCTATGAAGACATCGGCTTGGCCAATCCAGAGGCTCAGATTCATACCGTGACCGCCCTTGAAGCCGCCCAGAAAATCGGATTTCCAGAAGCACGGATTTTGATTGCCAATGTGGTAGTCGATTTGGCTCTTTCTCCCAAGTCTAATTCTGCCTATCAGGCTATGGATGCAGCTCTGGCTGATTTGCGGAAAAATGGTCATCTACCTATCCCAAATCACCTGCGGGACGGGCATTATGCTGGTAGTAAGGAGCTGGGAAATGCTATTGGCTACCAGTATCCGCATGCCTATCCGGAAAAATGGGTGGACCAGCAATACCTGCCCGATAAGTTACTGAATGCGGACTACTTCACCGCCAACGACACCGGCAAATACGAGCGTGCCTTGGGCATGACCCAAGAAAAAATCAGGCATCTAAAACAGACCGAGAAAAATGTGTAATATAGGACTAGTTTCTATTGATTATGAGCCAAAGACCATCAAACTGATTGTAGAAATCTTAAAATGAGGTATTCCAATGAAAATAGAACGAAATTTTGGCGAGGGCTTTCCGTATTCGATGCATGATGCAAGAATTACGAAGATTGAACACCTGGATAATCAGCTAATACTGCATATGGATTCTCTGTTTTATTATACTGATAATCAAACTGAACAGATTCATAAAGCAACCATCCTGTTTGAACAGGTTGATAAAGAGGATGTCGAGTTTTTCGTATTCGAAGATACTGTTACAGGGGATTTTTCAGGAACTTGTATTGGGCTGGAAGATTACCAGAAAAAGTACCAAGATAGTGAATTTGAAGTAATTGTGGAAACCTACAACTGGAGTCGAGCTGTATTTCAGGGGTGGTTATGGACTGGTGCTACTCCTGTAACCTGTCTAATGAATATTTTCTATTCAGGAAAAATGCTTTACCAAATAGGTGAGTAAGAGAAACACAGGGACTTCCTGATTTTACAACGCTTATCAATAAGGAATGGGAGAAATATAGGTAATAAATGAACTGAACACAATATCGTCCTGTATCATAAATTGTAGTGCTTTTCTTCAGAAAAATAAAATTTGATAACGTTTTCATTTTTTGCCGATTTTCTCTTGATTTTTTTTTAAAATGTGGTAATATTAAATCATAAATAAGAACTGCTGTGGTATACGAATTCATACCTATGTGTTGACCGACTATTTTTGTATTACTAGGGAGACAAAGATCTTTTGGCAGTATGCAGGCTGGTACACCCAGAAGCAACTAAGTCAGAAACACGTCACCCACCTGCTTCTAGCGTGCGGGATCAATACAATTCATGAATAACCGGTACCAATACAGCGTTTTTATTTTGCCCTTCCTTAGCTCAGCTGGCAGAGCAGCGGACTCTTAATCCGTGGGTCGTAGGTTCGATCCCTACAGGGAGGATTGGTTGATATGAGGAAAGTCTTGATTTATCAAGGCTTTTTCTCGTTTTTTGAGTGAATTTGATCATCTTTGGTCAAAAAATAAACCCGTACATTAAAACTATACGGGTCATTTTTGTAATTTATCCCATAAAATCACTCGATTTTTCTGCAAGGACCTCTGCACATCAATGATGCGTTGGTTGGATGAGCCTCTAAATTGCAACATGAGATTGCGTTTGTTTTTGTCATAGCGGCCGTCTACGAGTATGTCCAACCAGCTGAGCAGTTCCAGTTTGTCTGGCGTTTCCTGCATCAATTCTTCCCATGTGTAGCCTGTCCAGGACCAGATGTCCTTGTCTGGCAATTCCTCCCGAACCCGCTTGACGAGTGGGAGGACCGTACCTGTATTAAGAAAGGGCTCACCACCTAAGAGGGTCAGGCCCTGTACATAGGGCTGGGCCAAGTCTGCTAAGATGCGGTCTTCCAGCTCCTGAGTGTAGGGAATGCCAGCCTTGAAGGACCAGGTGGCCACGTTGTAGCAACCGGGGCAGTGAAAGAGGCAACCGCTGACATAGAGGGAGCACCGCACGCCTTCGCCGTCCACAAAATTAAAGGCCTTGTAGTCCATAATCCGTCCCTGACTAAGTTCCTCGCTCTTCCACTCGCCTGGTTTGGGATTGTTCCAGGTCTGCTCCGTCATAGCTGCCTCCTTCTCTTAGCCAATCCAGTAACGTTCTACTCCTTCGCGGGTGTCTTCTAGGCTACCGCCACAAGCCACAATCGTGCGACGACTGGCTTGATTGTTTGTCGAGCAGGTCACAAGGACCTTGGTGATATTTTTACTAGCCGCCTCCTGCAAACCAAGTCGCAGTTGTTCCTTGGCATAGCCCTTGCCACGCTCGGACGGTCGAATGGAATAGCCAATATGACCGCCTTTATTGAGCAGGAAATCGTTGAGCCGTAGGCGTAAACTGAGAAAACCAAGGGCTCGACCTGTTTGGTCAAATGATACATATTGAATGGAAGGGACAAAACCGTCTGGCAGGTTTAGGCCTGCTTCATAATCTTGGTTTCGCAAAATCCAGTCTTCAAAGTCCACATCTTTAGAGATAAAGCCTCCGTCCATAGCAGAGCCTGCGGCTTCAAACTCGGCTAGCATATCCAAAATCGTTTCCTTATCCGCCACAGTCGGTCTTCTTAATTCCATTCTAGCCTCCATATTGTCTTTTGAAAAATTCGCTGATGATGTCAATATCCAGTCCCAAGTCCTGCACAATTTCTGCCTTGTGGAAATCGTCATAGTTGTCCTTACCACTCCAGACAAAAGAATTGGTCACAATCTGATAGACCTTGTCTGGCTCGACTGCTCTGCCATTGACCATAAAACCCTCACCGTCTGGGATAATGCCCCACATCTGAGGGTGGAGGCCGGTCTGCAAGCTAGCCACCAAATCGCTGCCTTTGATAGCAACCAGCAGGACGCGTTTGGAAAAGGGCAGGACCTTGACCAAGTCCGAATAAAAGATTGGTCCCGCCGACAAGGAAGCCCGAATGCCGAAGCCGTTGATGACCGCTCCATCCGCCTGCAAACCTAGTTGACTCGCCTGTTCAAATAAAGCCTGACAAATAACAGGGGCCAGAGTTGATAACCCTTGACGAATGCTGTCTCGCTCTCCGTCTAGTGCCTGAGGTAAAATCGCTATCGGTTTGGAAAAAGCTGCGTCACGTTCCGATTTCATCTGGTCGATAATAGCCTTGACCGCCCTGTCTTCTTGGGTCAGTTTCTCCACCTCAATCAAGTCATAAGCCAGAACTTCGTGCCGTCCATCTGCAAAACACCGCAGGGATAGATGACCGACAAAACGACCATACTGACCAGCCTGGCAGATACTAACTCCACCAGTCTGACTAGGTTGTTTTAGAATGGTATGGGTATGTCCGCCCAAAATCACGTTAAGTTCAGGGAAATCCTTGGCCAGATTCACATCTTCATCATAGCCCAAGTGACTGAGCACGACCAGATGAGCTGATGGATTCTGACTCACAATCTGGTCTACCAATCGCCGCAGAGCTTGTCGATGGTCTTCAAAAATCACATTCTCCGACGGTGACGCAACCTCCTGGGTTTCCAGAGTAGTCAGACCTAAGACATAGAGAGGCTTTCCATTCATATCGAATTCTAGGACATCCTCAAGCGGCACCAGTTCATCAGTCGCTGCTTCATCACGGTAGCGGAGATTGGAGGACACGATTGGAAACTGGGCAAAGTCGTCCAATCGACTGAGCAACTCATCTCCGTGGTCAAACTCATGATTGCCCAAGGTCATGGCCTGGCAACCGATTCGATTCATCAACTCGATTTCCTTGACCCCTCGATACATATTGAAAAAGATATTGCCCGAAAAGAGATCGCCACTGTCAAAAACAAAGGTCGGAATTCCGTTCTGCTCATTACGAGCCTGAATATCCGCAATCAGCTGTGCCTTCTTGGGAAAATTCTCCACATAGGAATGCATATCATTAGTATGGAGAATGCTGATATCTGTAAATTCCATATTATTTCTTCTTATTCTTGGCTTGCTTGAGCAATTCCTGCACACGCGACTTCTTGTCCTGCTTCACAGTAGAATTCTTCTCATGATAGCGTGCCACCAAGGCCTTGCCCTTGTCGTCTAATTGATATTTTCCCATTGTTTTCTCCTTTTTATGTAGTCATTCAGTTTACTTTTAGTACTCGCTTCAAAGGTTTGGGGAACCTTTGAAGGCTGGAAATAGGGCGAACCGCTTTCGCCTCAAAAGCTGCAGACAGCCGGAAATGAGATTTGCGAAAGCGAGTTAACGACGTAATAAAAGATAAACTGGATGACGATGAAATAGCAGAGCTATTGATTGTTTCTTTCTATTATAACAAACTTCCGTAGTTCCTCAAAACTACGGAAGCCCTAATGTCCGTTCTTTATAAACTAGACCCATTCATGTGTTTGACACGGGAAATAATTTCCTTGTGGCGACCCTTGACCATAGGTCTGGCCTGCGGATTGCCTAAATAGCCACAGGTCCGCTTGACCACGTCAACTGTTTTGGGGTCGCTATTGCCACAGTTTGGGCACTTGAAACCACGCTCTGTCGGCTCGAAGTCCCCCTCAAAATCACAGGCGTAGCAATGGTCAATCGGAGTATTGGTCCCCAGATAGCCCACACGGTCATAGGCATAGTCCCAAACAGCCTCCAAGGCCTTTGGATTTTGTTGCAAGACAGGGTATTCACAGTAGTGGATAAAGCCACCGCTGGCACCTGCCTCCACATAGACCTTTTCAAAGTCCAGTTTTTCAAAAGGAGTCGGATTTTTCCGTACATCGTAGTGGAAGGAATTAGTGTAATACTGCTTGTCGGTAATGTTTGCAACCAGACCAAACTTGTCTGTATCCATGCGGCAGAAGCGATCCGTCAGGCTTTCAGATGGGGTTGAATAAACAGAGAAATGATAGCCATATTGGTCAGACCAAGCATCTGTCAATTCCTTCATTCGTTTGATAATGGCAATCGTGAAATCCTTGGCTTCTGGATTGTCCTCCCAGTGACCTCCGTAGAAAACGGCCGCCACTTCATAGAGTCCGATATAGCCTAGCGAAATGGTCGCTCTGCGATGTTTGAAAACCTCATCCACCGTATCGGTCTTGGCCAGTCGCTTGCCAAAAGCCCCATACTGATACAAAATCGGTGCATTGGCAGGTGTCGCCTCCTTGACCCGCTCCACACGGTAAACCAAGGCATCCTTGGCAATAGCCATGCGTTCTGCAAATATTTCCCAGAACTTGTCCATGTCGCCCGCTGATTCCATAGCAATCCGTGGCAGATTGACGGTCACAACACCCAAGTTCATCCGCCCAGATGTCACATCCTGACCGTTTTCATCCTGCCAACCTTGTAAGAAGGAACGGCAACCCATTGGCACCTTGAAGGAGCCTGTCAACTCAACAATCTTGTCATAAGACAGCATATCTGGATACATCCGCTTGGTTGCACATTCCACCGCCAGCTGCTTGATGTCATAGTTGGGCGAATCAGGCTCCAAGTTCAAGCCCCGCTTGACTGTGTAAATCAACTTTGGAAAGATAGCTGTCCGACCTTCGCGCCCCAGACCTTTGATACGAATGTTCAAAATCGCTTTTTGAATTTCCCGTTCAAACCAGGAGGTTCCGAGACCAAAACCGAGCGAGGTAAAAGGCGTTTGCCCATTGGACGTAAAGAGGGTGTTAATCTCATACTCCAAAGACTGCATGGCATCGTAGATATCCTTTTGAGTCTTGGCACGCGCATAGTCTTCCTGCTTGTCTGGCAAAACCCAGTCTGTTGCTTCCTTCAAATGCTTCTGGTAATTGAGTTCCGCATAGGGAGCTAGCACCTCATCAATGCGGTCAGCTGAGCAACCTCCGTACTGACTAGAGGATACATTGGCAATAATCTGCGAAATCTGAGCCGTAGCCGTCTGAATCGACTTGGGACTTTCCACATCCGCATTCCCAATCTTAAAGCCCTGAGCCAACATCCCCTTGAAATCAATCAAGCAACAGTTGGTCATGGGAGTATAAGGACTGTAATCCAAGTCATGATAATGAATATCACCTTTTTGGTGGGCATTGGCTACATGGGCAGGCAAGAGTTTGAGGCCAATGGATTTTCCAACGATCCCCGCTGTCAAATCCCGCTGAGTATTGAAAACATCGGCGTCCTTGTTGGCATTCTCATTGACCAAGGCCTGATCCTTGCTCAGCAACTTGTGAATTTCAAAGTTAATATCGGTCGCCTGATGTCGACGAAAATCCCGCTGGGTCCGATACTGGATATAGCGTTCTGCTAACTCATACAAATGAGCCTTGAGCAACTCCTGCTCCACAATGGTCTGGATTTCATAAATCTGGATGTCGCCTGTGAAACGACGACCAATCTCTTGCAAGCTTGCCTCTAAAACCAGCTGCAGACCAGCCTCTGACACGGGGTGTTCTAACTCCTGATTGGCCCGCGAAAGAGCAGAAAAAATCTTTTGCTCAGTAAAGGACACCGTCCGACCGTCCCGTTTCAAGACGACTAAATTCAGTTTTTCTACATCATTTTCTTGCACCTTCATCTGACTGGCCTCCATTTTTTCACTGCTACTAGTGTAACATTTCACAAATTAAAAATCAATATCTTGTGTTAAAAAATATAAAAATTAAAAAATTACACTAAATATAGTCTATCTTTCTGAAAAGCAAATGAAAACAAGAGCCTATTCTGACTCTTGCTTTCTGGTCCATAAGAAGTACAAATTGATCGCACAGGCCACTAAAATCACAGTAGGCCAAAGCAAATTTAAGAGGGGAACTTTACCAACATTCACAGCAAGAATGAGGATATTCCACACCACTCCCAAACTATAGACAATCGTCAGTATAATTTTCATAAAACACTCCAATTAAATGATAGTGCTATTATACTACAAACGACCGTTGATGTCCTTAATCTGTCGCTCCATTTTTCGATAGTTTATTAGAAATAGCAGAGCGTATACCAAGACAAAGATAAGCCAGAAGAAGAGAAGGGCACCAAGTTTCACGGGAAACCAGCCTGCTAAAATGCCCAGCGGTGTGAAGCCTAAAGCTGTGATGCAAAAATGCGTTGCCGTCATTCGCAAAAGGCTCCAATCCTGTTCAAAAATCTTGTCTGCCAGCTGAAACAAGATGCCGATTGCTGCCCAAATCAGCACACAGATTAACATGACGGTTACCTGATTAAAATTGCTCAGGTAGTAAGCCCCCATGGTTGAGAGTGGATTGAGCGGAAGATACGTTCCCTTTCCGAAAATACTGGAAGTGATGATGGAAATGACAGTTCCAACTGAAACGCCTAAACTGGCTGATAAGATGTATTTTTTCATATTCCTAACCTTTCTTTGATGGATTTTAAATAACGTCGAGACGAGTAGGTGACAGAGCCATTTTTCATGACCAGTTTGACCAGACCATTGGCTGTCAGCTTGAGGTGATCCAGTTGCTTGATGTGAATGATTTCCGACTGGGAAATCTGCAAAAAGTTGGCAGGCAGTTCCTCCTTAACCTGATACAAGCGTAGGTTGGAAGTAAAGGAATCTGCCACCGTTTCCACCTGTAAAACCTTGTCTTCCAAGTAGAGCCTGACAATCTCATCATGCTCCAAAAGATATACCTGCTCCCCTTTTTTGACTGTCAGCCTAGATGTCTGCTTGTCTAGGTTTTGAACATAGGCCACCAACTGTGAAATCTGCTCAGACATAGTTTGAGCCTCAATGGTCACTAAGTCTTCCAAAATTTCTGGTGATATAGCTAGTTTTACTTTCATCTTCTCTCCCTTCTCTTTCTGACCCTATTAAACACCATTTCTCTATTGGTTTCAAGGGCTTTTGACTATGTGGTCGATTTCCTGCCCTAAACGGCAAAAAAGCCAGAACAACTGTCCTGACTTCTTATTTCTTTAAAAATGTAAGACCGGTTATCATCTGCCAAACAGTGATTGGGTAAACAGTCAGGCGCTCATAGATCGCCATTACAGTCACTTGATTTTCTGAAATCACCATCTGTAAAAAGCCTGCTGCAATAAAACCACATACTCCAAGGAGGACGCTCAATGAACGATAGGTTATTTTAGACCCTGTCAGGAAAACACCTGTTAAGATCAAGGTAGCATTTCCCATCATAAATGACAGCCTAGCCCCAAGTCCATGAAGACCATCCTGACCAGGTACTCCACCTTGGAAGAAACCAACTAACAAGCTCCCCAGCCCAAATAAAGTGACAATGAATAATAAGAACATTGCCGCAAGGGGATGTCTCTGCCTTATTTTTGGAAAAATAAGCAGAGCGTAGGAGAGAACAAAGCCAATCGCAGTCAGGATGAAGCCTAGATTCATGACAATGGCCCAATTCGAAAAGTTCTCTGGAACGCCAGCTACCTGTTGCCCATTATATACTCCAAGTGCCGAAATAAATTGACGACCATAAACATAACTAAGTGGGTAACCAGTTCCAATCGCAGCAATCAATTCTGTCCCTAAGTAGATACTGGCATTGATCAGAAAACCAATCGCTCCCCATTTTTGTAGATGACTTTCTCTCACCATTTCCTTACTCAACTTTCTCTTTGTGTTTACTGACAGAATTATTTAAAGACTGTTTTCTTTTCTGCCTCTATACGAACAGAGTCAAAGCCTGGTTCCTTGGCTTTCCCAATTGAAACCATCAACACAGGAATATATCTCTCTGGATCCAAGTCAAAGGTCGCTGCCATCTCCTCAGGGTCAAAACCTGACATTGGATTCGTTTCATAGCCGTGAGAACGAGCCACCAACATCAATTGCATAGCGGCCAGACTAGCATCCATTTTAACGACTTCTCTCATCGTGGCTGGTGATAAAGCATTATACATGCTCTTGATGATAGGCACCTGATAATCTCGTACATCTTGAGGCATCTTGCCTTCAGTCACAGCACGATCGTAGATAGCTTCTGTGTGTTCCTGCGGCTGCATATCTGCAAAGATTAAAACGACAGCTGAAGCCGTATCTACTTGCTTGGTGTTAAAACGTACCATAGGACGCAACTTGGCCTTAGCAGCCTCGCTTTCCACCACCACAAAACGCCAAGGTTGTAAATTGACAGAAGATGGAGCTGAAATGGCCTTGTTTAGCATTTCGAGCATTTCCTCATGGTCAATTTTGACTGTTTCGTCATATACTTTGACCGACTTACGGCCAAACATAATCTCATTAAAATCATTCGTTTGCATACTGATTTATCCCCCCTTACGATAGTGCTGTTATGACATTAGAAAGTAGGGCGTAGGTCGTTGCAGGAAAGGCAAAAATCATACGATTTAAGTCTTTTGCGGTTAACTTCTGATTGATAATCAAAGTCAGCAAGTTTACCATCTCTCCTGCTTCATGTCCCAACAAAGCTGCCCCTTTCAAGGTTTTATCCTTACCAACAATCAGCGTAAAACGAGCCTCCGCTTCTAACTTCGTTTGGAATTTCAATCGTTGACCAAAGGGAACCTCGATAATCTGATATTGTTCCGGATTGGCTTCGGCTTCTGCCACAGTGACACCGACTTGTGCCAGACGCGGCAGAGTGAAAACAACGTTTGGAACTACTGGATAGTCAATTGGATCTGGATTTCCCAAAATATGCTCTGCAATGTAGCTAGACTCAAAGCTGGCAGTCGGTGTTAAGCGAGGAATGGTTTTTGAAACCACATCTCCAGATGCGTAGATATTGGATAGGGATGTCTGCATAAACTCATTTACCTTGATACCTGTTCGGTCAAAATCCACTCCCACAGTTTCCAAGCCAAGACCTTCTACGTTTGACACGCGGCCTGTCGCATCAATAATCGTATCTGTCTCGATTTCTAATCCTTGAGCCGTCTTGACAAGAAGGCCACTTGCAGTTTTTTCAGCGGAAGAAACGGCTTGGTTAAAATGGAACTGGACGCCATCGGCTGTCATTTTTTCAACCACAGTGGCTACCATTTTTTCAGGATAAGCTGCCAATGCCCGTTCGGCAAACTCGATGATATGGACTTCTGAACCCAGCAGTGATGCCATTGTCGCAAATTCTAGTGAAATAATCCCAGCACCGATAAAGACCAGTCTCTCAGGCATATGGTCCATATCAAGAAAGGCACGGCTATCTTGGAACCATTCATTACCAGGAACATTGAGGCGTGCTGGACGTTGACCTGTTCCGATGACGACATAGTCTGTCGAAATTTCCTTGTCATCAACCAAGACAGTATGAGCATCTTTTAACTGTCCGTGACCTTTTAAGACGTCAATCGATAGATGGGCAAACATGCCTTCTAGCATAGGAGAGTAGGTCGGGATTTCCTCTTTTTTGTAAGCCATGAGCTTCTCCCAAGAAATCTCACCTGTTTTGGCAATCCCTGCCTTTTCATACCGAGCCAAGCCGTCCATAAATTCAAACGGACTTTCTAGCAAGAACTTAGCGTTACAACCATAGTTTGTACAGGTTCCAGCTATAATATCTTTTTCGACAATGGCAACTTTTTTACCTGCCTTGGCCAAGTCAACAGCAGCATGCCAGTTAGCATGACCAGAGCCGATAAAAGTAACATCGTATTGGTACATTATTTCTCTCCTCCTTTTGCTAACACAGAAACGACCATCTGACCCAGAGCACGAGCAGATTGAGGATTTTGACCTGTCAAGACACGACTATCTTGGCGAACTACCGGTGTAAAGGCTGTTCCAATCTCAACCTTAGCTCCTTTTTCAAGAAGAGCAGTTTCCGTTAAAAATGGTACTAAATCGGTAGTCCCGTTTAGTTCTTCTTCTTGATTGGTAAAACCAGTAATAACTTTCCCTTCAATCAAGGCCTGACCTGCCTCATCTTTAATAGGCAAAAGTCCTGCCACACCGTGACAAACTGCTGTTACAAGGCCTCCATTTTGGTAAATCTGGCTGGCCAGCTCTGCTATTTCCATTGACTGTGGAAAATCCCACATAACCCCATGACCACCTGTATAATAAATCAAGTCATAGTCAGCCGCCTTAACCTGATCTGGTCGAAGCGTTTGACCCAGGGCACGATTGCGAAAATCAGCGTCCGTGTAGTAAGTGCGGTCCACAGCATCTATCATGGTGAGGCTATGTGGGTCTAGTGGAACATAACCACCCTTTGGACTAACAAAATCCGCCTCATAACCAGCTTTAACCAACTCATCATAAAAATGAGTCAGTTCACTGAGCCAGAGGCCTGTAAGTCGCTCATGCTCACCATACTGTTGGACATTTGTTAAGACAATCAATACTTTTTTCATTTTTTCACCTTTAATTCAATCGCGCGCGATTGTTTTTTGATATGTGTATAGTCTATGCTTATTCATTTGATTTGTCAAGACAAAAGAATTTTGATAAGATATTTTTATCGCAAACGATTAGAAAGACGAGAAACCATGTCCGATTATCATTTTTCCAAACAGCTCTGCCATTCCTTCTACCATGTTAACAAGCTCTTTAATCAATTCTACATGAAAAATCTCAAGGAATTTGATTTGACCTATACTCAGTACCTCGTCCTCGTTGTCCTTTGGGAAACATCTCCTCTATCACTCAAGGTGTTGGGTGAAAAATTGGATCTTGCCAGTAATACTTTAACGCCTCTTCTCAAACGCTTAGAAGAAAAGGGATATATTCGACGCATGATTCCCAAGGAAGATAAACGCCAACTTCTGATTTATCTTACCGAAGACGGTCAAAAACTACAAGAAACCCTTGAAGACAAGCTACTTTCCTGTTTTCGTCAACTAGATGGCTTGACCATAGAAAAAAAACAAGCCTATATCCAGTCTAATCAAGAACTCATCGACAGTTTACAGAACTATTTGAACTAATCATCTATCCACTCCTGCTTTTCTCCACAAAAGCAGGAGTTTTTTCCACCCAAAAAGCCAGAACAGCTGTCCTGACTTTCATTGTCTTATATTTTTTTCTTCAACTCCGCCACTGCCATCATGACTTCCATGGGGGTCATATTATAGATGTCCAGTTTTGCCAGTTCATCGAGGACTGGGTTAGAAGGCGTGTCTGCGAAGAGGTCGATTTGTCCAGACGGCTCTTCCACAACTGACGGAGCTGGGTTAGCTGGTGCAGTAGGGGCTTGGTTTTCAAGTGTCTGCAAAATCCTGTCCGCCCGCTGCAATAACTCCTCTGGCATTCCCGCAATCTTAGCCACATGAATCCCGTAGGACTTGTCAGCTGGACCTTGGGCAATCTTGTGGAGGAAGGTGACTTGGCCGTCCTTCTCCAAGGTCGATACATGGACATTCTCTAAGTGTTCCAAGGTCTGGCTAAGGTCTGTCAACTCATGGTAGTGGGTGGCAAAGAGGGTCTTGGCACCAATCTTGTCGTGGATGTACTCGATGATAGACTGGGCCAGAGCCATGCCGTCATAGGTGGCCGTTCCCCGTCCAAGTTCATCAAAGAGGATGAGAGACCGATCTGTCGCCAGACGGACCGCCTTATTGGCCTCCATCATTTCGACCATGAAGGTGGACTGTCCGCTGACCAAGTCGTCTGCCGCCCCAATACGGGTAAAAATAGCATCGAAAATCGGCAATGCAGCCTGATCAGCAGGCACATAGGAACCCATCTGCGCCATGATGACGATAACCGCCAACTGCCGCATATAGGTAGACTTACCGCTCATGTTTGGACCTGTAATCAGTTGCATATGCGTATCAGTATCCAAATGAATAGAGTTGGGAATGTAGGTCTGCTTGCCCATGACCTTCTCCACCACCGCATGACGACCACGGTCAATGGTCAATTCTCTTTGATCTGTAAAGCGTGGACAAACCAAATGTTGCTGCTCCGCCACAACTGCAAAGGCCTGCAAAACATCGATGGTTGCAATGGTCCGAGCCAGCTTCTGCAAGCGACCGATATACTTCTCAACCTCTTGGCGAATCCGCATGAAAATCTCGTACTCCAAATTAGCAGACTTATCACGCGCCTCCAACATCTGCCCTTCAATTTTGGCCAACTCCTCCGTACCATAGCGTTCCGAATTTTTCAAGGTCGCCTTACGGAAAAAATGGTCCGGCACATTGCCCAGATTGGAATTGGTCACATGGAAATAGTAGCCGTCTTTTTTATTGTAATCAATCTTGAGATTATTGATACCAGACGCCTCACGCTCCTTGGCCTCAATCTCCGCAATCCAACCCGCACCCTCACGCATGACCAGACGGTACTGATCCAGCGTTTCGTCAAAGCCCGTACGGATGATGTTTCCATCTGTGATAGTCCCTTGGGCTTCTGGGTCAATAGCAGAGCTGATAAGAGCGTGTAGTTCTGGGATTGGATCCAGACCTGCCACCAAGCTAGTCAGAGCAGGCTGATCCATTTGTAACAAGATATTCTTGATAGCAGGGACATTTCCAAGGGTCTGAGAAAGCTGCAAGAGGTCCTTGGGCAAGGTCTTGCCAAAAGACACCCGACTGGCCAAGCGTTCGATGTCATAGACACCCTTCAAGGCCTCGACCAAGTCGCTCCGTTCAAAGTAGTAATCCAGAAAGACCTGCACAACAGCCTGGCGGCTCTCAATCCGCTTGAGGTCAATCAAGGGCCTGTCAATCCAAGCCCGCAAGAGCCGCATCCCCATAGCTGTCTTGGTTTCGTCCAGCAACCAATACAAGCTACCATGCTTCTTGCCAGTTCGACCGTTTTCCAGCAGGTCCAAGCTGGACTTGGTCGCATAGTCCATTTGCAGATAGTCCTTGATTTCATAATGGACTACCTTCTGCAAGTGGCTCAAGTCCCGCATCTGTGTCCGATGTAGGTAGCTGAGGAGTTTGCCCGCCGCAGCCTTTTCCAAGTCTGTCAAGGAGTTATCAATCAGCTGAACATCCTCCGTCACCTCATCTTCAAAAGACAGCAACAAGTTCATCTGATTAGAGAAGACCTGCTCTTCTTCCTCAGACAGAGCGTAACCGATGACCAATTCACGTGCTCGTAAATTGCGGATTTCACCACAAAGACTGGTAAAATCGTCTAGACTAGTCACGAAAAATTGCCCTGTTGACACATCCATATAAGAAAGTGCGAACTGCACACCCTGACGGTCAATAGTGACCAGGTAGTTGCTATCGGATCCCATTTTGGTGGAATCCATGACTGTCCCCGGTGTGATGACCTGCACCACTTCCCGCTTGACCACGCCGACTGCCTGCTTGGGATCCTCCATTTGCTCGGCAATCGCGACCTTGTGTCCCAACTCTACCAGTGTATCAATGTACTGCTGGGCCGCATGATAGGGAACACCAGCCATGGGAATGGGATTTTCCGCATTTTTATTGCGACTGGTCAGGGATAATTCCAAAATCTGCGCAGCTTCGACCGCATCTTCATAAAATAATTCATAAAAGTCACCCATGCGAAACAGCAAAAAAGCATCTGGATAGTTTGCTTTGATATCCAGATACTGCTGCATGCCTGGAGAAATTTTATCTGTTGCCATTCTTTCTCTCAATTCTAATTCAAGTAATAATTTATTTCAGCCTCAACCTGTTTGGCAGCCTCCTCGTCTCGACAAATGACCAACAAGGTATCTGCACCTGCCAAGGTTCCTAAAATCGACTTTGGCTTTTCAGCATCGATAATATTGGCCATCAAAGCAGCTTCCCCAAGGTCCGAATGAAGAACTAGGATAAAACTAGCTCTGTCGACTTTATATGCATATTGTGCCAATAGTTGGATAAAGTTAACTCCGTCTTCCTCCACTGCCAAAGAATAAAAGGAATGCCCATTTTCATGAATTTTTATCACGCCTAATTCACGCAAGTCCCGTGACAATGTGGTCTGGGTCACCACTACTCCTTGAGCCTCCAATGCCTGCTGAATATCTGTTTGACGTCCAATCTTTTCCTGACGAATCATGGCCCGAATCAAATCATGTCGTCCTGCTTTATTCATCTTCTTACCTCAGAATGTATATTTATAAAAATATTATAACACTTTTCACCGCTATTGACCTAGAAATGTGTTAAAATAGAATCAATAACTTTGGAGGAAATCCTATATGAATCAAAAACAAGTGATTGCAGAAAGACTAGCTACCATCCTTCCGAGTTTGGAAGTAGAAGCTATCTACAATCTGCTAGAAAAACCGAAATCATCAGAAATGGGTGACATCGCCTTCCCTGCCTTCTCACTTGCAAAAGTAGAACGCAAGGCTCCACAGGCTATCGCAGCAGACATCGTTGAAAAACTCGATACAACTGGCTTTGAGAAGGTTGTAGCTACCGGTCCCTACGTCAATTTCTTCTTGGACAAGGCTGCTATTTCACATCAAGTCTTAACAGATGTCATTACTAAAAAAGACCAATACGGTAAACTCAACATTGGTCAAGGACGCAATGTAACCATCGACATGTCTAGCCCAAACATTGCTAAACCATTCTCAGTTGGACATTTGCGCTCAACTGTTATCGGCGATGCCCTTGCCAACATCCACGAAAAGCTTGGCTACAAGCCAATCCGCATCAACCACTTGGGTGACTGGGGTAAACAATTTGGTATGTTGATTGTTGCCTACAAACTTTGGGGTGACAAGGCTGCCGTCGAAGCCGATCCAATCTCAGAACTCCTTAAACTCTATGTCCGTATCAACGCTGAAGCGGAAGAAAAGCCTGAGTTGGACGACGAAGCACGCCAATGGTTCAAAAAATTGGAAGACGGCGACCCAGAAGCGCATGAATTGTGGCAATGGTTCCGTGATGAAAGCTTGGTCGAATTTAACCGCATCTACGACAAGCTAGGTGTCCAATTCGACAGTTTCAATGGCGAAGCCTTCTATAACGACAAGATGGATGAAGGCATCCAAATCCTAGAAGAAAAAGGACTCCTTAAAGAATCTAAAGGTGCACAAATCGTTGACCTTGAGAGCTACAATCTTCCACCTGCTCTTATCCGAAAAACAGACGGTGCAACACTTTACATCACACGTGACATGGCAACAGCTATGTACCGCAAACGCACCTACGACTTTGTGAAAAGCATCTATGTCGTTGGTCAGGAGCAAATCAACCACTTCAAACAGCTCAAGGCTGTCTTGAAAGAAATGGGCTTCGACTGGAGCGACGATATGACCCACATCACCTTCGGTCTGGTTACCAAGGACAAGAAAAAGCTCTCCACTCGTAAAGGAAATATCATCCTGCTCGAGCCAACGCTTGACGAAGCCATTTCACGTGCCCTTACCCAAATTGAAGCCAAAAACCCTGACCTTGAAAACAAGGAAGAAGTGGCACACGCAGTTGGTGTCGGCGCTGTTAAGTTCTACGACCTCAAAACCGACCGTGACAATGGCTACGACTTCGACTTGGAAGCTATGGTTTCCTTCGAAGGTGAAACAGGTCCTTATGTACAATACGCATACGCCCGCATCCAGTCTATCCTGCGCAAAGCCAATTTTGTACCAAGCGCAGAAAATGACTACAAACTAGCTGACGCAGAAAGCTGGGAAATCATCAAACACATCCAAAACTTCTCAAACGTTGTAGAACGTGCTGGTGACAAATTTGACCCATCTCTCATCGCTAAATATGCTATTAACCTGGCTCAAGCCTTCAACAAGTACTATGCACATACTCGAATCTTGGATGAAAGCCCAGAGCGTGACAGCCGTTTGGCTCTTGCCTACACAACTGGTGTCGTCCTCAAAGAAGCTCTACGTCTTCTCGGCGTAAAAGCACCAGAAAAAATGTAATAACATTCTATCCTCAATCTTATTGATTGAGGATTTTTCGTTGCCAGCAACCAATAAATTTCAGTAAACGACTAAAAAATTTCAAAAATTGTCAGACAAGTGCGAATAGATTTAGCGAGGGGGAATAAGAACCTGTATTCACAGTTCAGTACTTCCACTTAAAGTTAATTTTTCAGCTACTCATCATTCGTTTTTTTCAAAATACAGTCCGTATTCTCTCAAAAACTTCCTTGATGAGCGATCTTATCTAAAAGTACTATACTTGTAAATACAGATTCTAAGACCTCTACAAAACATTTTTTCAAAGGAGTCTGAATGACACAAAGAACACTGACAACAAATCAACCACGTTTTTCTATCCGCACCTATTCACTCGGCGCCGCCTCTGTTTTGCTAGCCTACGCCTGTCTAACAGCTGGCCCAGTGGCTACTGCCAATACGACAACCGGTACAGCTATAACCCCGTCTTCCACCCAAACAAGGACGACTAGCTCGACTGGTCAGGACATAAAAACACAAGTCAGTCAATCTACTAGCAATCAGTCTAGTACAAACCAAACAAGTACTACGACTTCCATTCAATCCACCCCATCAAGCTATCAAGAAAAGAGCCCTGCAGGCACAACTACATCGTCTACACAAGTAACCACTCCATCTTCTAGTCTAGCAAGCTCTCAACAAACGACGCCGGCTTCACAGGAAAGTCAAAGCCAGACTAAACAAACAAAGACCAACCAAAACCAGACTAATACTTCATCAGCAAGTAGCTCTGCTATTTCCCCAAAAAATACAAGCCAAAGTCAGACGCGTAACAGCCAAAGCCCTACAACAAATCAAGCAAGGACCGCAACTGTTCAAAATTCTAGTACACGTTCTACAACAACCGGCTCAATTTCACAAGGTGACGACTATCCCTATAAAACAGGTTGGCAAATCGACCCTTGGGGGCTCTATACACGTCAGTGTACTTCATTCGTAGCTTATCGTCTCAGTTCCGTAAACGGCTTTACACTACCTCGTGCTTATGGTAATGCCGATGTTTGGGGAACAAGGGCTCAAAGCGAAGGTTATCGAGTTGATATGAATCCTGCCTTAGGATCCGTTGCTTGGTGGAATACCATGCACGTTGCTTGGGTAACTGCAATTGATGGCGACCGTGTTGAAATTGAAGAATATAATTACAACTATTCAGAAAGTTACCACAGACGATGGATTTCTAAAAATTCTGTCAGCGGCTACATTCATTTCAAAGACCTATCTAGCTCGTCCATTACCCAAACAAAGCCAACCACTTCTAATTCCTCTAGCTTAGCTTCAAGCGGAACTTATACCTTCACTCAACAAGCACCTATTAAAAATGAAGCCAAGCAATCCAGCTCGACTATCGATTACTACTACTCTGGAGAGACAGTTCGCTATGATAAAGTACTGACAGCAGATGGATATCAGTGGATTAGCTATCTTAGTTATTCAGGGGCTCGTCGTTATATTCCTATCAAGCAAATAACAACAACTCAAGTAACACAGCCATCTACTCAAGCTAACAATCAGCTTCCTGCATCAGGTACTTACACCTTCCGTAGTAGAGCTAGTATCCGTAATCAACCAAGCCTATCCTCTGCCGAGGTTGCTTACTATAACGCTGGCTCATCTGTCCGCTATGACCGCATTGTCACTGCCGAAGGACGTCAATGGATCAGTTATGTCAGCTTTTCTGGGGCCCGTCGCTACATTGCCATTCCATAAAAACAAAGAAACTGCAGGGTCACTATGAACCGTGCAGTTTTTTAGATGATTAAATATCTGTGGAATTAATAGCAGTACTTGGCTGCTCCTTTGGCTTACGTAAATGGAAGAACACCGTCACACCAAAATAAATAGCAAATAAGACAATATTGATGATGTAGCCCCCTAACATAGTTGCTGCTGTCACATCACGAAAGGCTGCATCTGAGTAGAGTTGAGCAACACCTTTACCTGCTAGGTAGTTATAGGTGTTCAGTAGCAAGGTTGAAAATAGATAGCCAATGTAAAGATAGGAGGCCAGCTCATTTTTCTTCATGAAGAGGAAAACAATGACTGCAATCAGTAGACCAAACATGACTATAGCTGCTATCTTCTGAATCATGCTAGTCTGAAGATTGGCTGTTTCGCGCGAAACAAGAATATACTCTTCCACATTAATCCCTGTAACTCCCTGCATAGCCGAACGAACCTGCTCCTCATTGAAAGTCGAAACAAAGGAACTAAACAGTCTTAAAATAACTGCAATACTGGATAGTATCACAAAAATATACAAATGAATTGGTCTTTTCATATAAGCACCTCCTAATTTTAGTCTTATTCTACTCCAAAAACCATGCTTTGTCAATGTGATTTTGTGAACAAGTTGAAATCTATATATTAAAATGCTATAATAAAGAAAAAACGGTAAGGAGGAGAAGCGATGAAACATTTTAGAAAATACTACTGGCAATACTTTTATCTCTACCTACTTTTTTATCATTTTGCAAAATTACTCTTCCCTGACCTCACTAATATTTTGGGTGCTATCGGTTTTTGGAGCCTTGTTGCTGCCCTGCTCTATACCATCTACTACTGGATTAGCTACTGGCTCTATATCCGTAAGCAGAAGAAATAAGAACATCTCCTCTAAGCCTGACCTAGAGGAGATACTTTTATTTATTGGTGATGTTTTGAAAAAAGTCAAATTGGCGGTAGGTCAGATTTTCTGGCAAGGTCAAATCCACATCGTCCTCCACATCCGCTACCGTTAATTCCACATCCAAGGGCAGATCCTTCAATCTGTAGTGTCTGACTACCCGCCCCTCTGCACTAACAAAGTCCAGCAAATACCCATTCACCCGAACTTGATACAACATCAAATTATCCGTCAAATTTTCAATGACCAGCATATCCATCTTTCTACGCCCAATCGTATATTCTGGAACCCTATAGTAATGAAATTTTTTATCCATGTCCAATCTCCTTCATATCAATGACCACATCTGCCTTTTCCCAAATAGCAGGATTGTGGGTCGCAATGACAATCACACGCTTGTCATTTTTTAATTCTGTCAAAAGCTGCATGACCTCTTCAGAATTTTTAGGGTCAAGTGCAGCGGTTGGTTCATCCGCTAAAATCAAGGGAGGATTTTTTAAAATCAACTTGGCTAGGGCGACCCTCTGCGCCTCTCCACCTGATAGGGTATAGACAGGTTTGTTCACATCTAAATAGCCCAGATTGACCTGTTCCATAGCCACCAACTGCCTTTGCAACCGCTCAGCTTTTGATAGCTTCTGTCCAACAAATCCCAAGTCCAAATTCTCTCTAATGGACTGATTTTCCAACAAGCCAAAATGTTGAAAAAGATAGCCCATCTCCTGCCGAAAGAAAACCTGCGAAGATAAGGTGGACAAATCCTGTCCCTGATACATAATCCGCCCACCATCAGTAGCTTCCAGCTTGGCCAGCATATTCAACAAGGTCGTCTTGCCACTGCCACTTTTACCAATCAAGGCATATATTTTCCCCTTTTCAAGTTTCATATTCAAATCAGAAAAAATCACCCGTTGTTCAAAACTCTTTTTCAATCCCTGAATCTCAATCATCTTATTGTCCTTTCAATACTGCAACATTGGCAGTCTGTTCTTTTTTATCTTGCAGTTTCAATATCACCATGGCATTGACAGCAAGCAAGCCCACTGCCAAACTGCTCATAACAAGATTACTTGTCAACCAAACTGATGCAAGCAAACCTACTACAAATACCCCCAGTTGCCCCAAGAGATAGTGTCCATGAAGCTCACGGAAGGTCATTCCTGCCAAACGCTTGATAAAGATTTCCCGTCTGAATTGCTCAAAATAGAGCAAGTTCATGGCATCAAAGAGCAAAATGGCCGTTGCTAAAGTCAAGACAGTGCCAATGAGTAGCGAATAAAACTCTGTCCGCTTGGTGTTCAAGACACCCATAAAGGTCAAACGATGATTGACCAAATACGACACCCAATTATATACACCTTGTTCTTTCATTGCTTCAATCGTAGCCTGATAGTCCTTAAACTTCATCCCCACATCAACACTGGTTCCCCAAAACATATCTGAAATCGGTGTTGCACCAGTGGACTTCGGAGTTAAGACAACAATAATCGGATCTGTCAGATACTGAAGCTGGCTACGCTCACCGTCATTATAGAGGAAGCGCTGGTGACCGCTATCTGTATAGGTCAGACTGATCTTAGTATCAAATAACTGCTGGCTACTTATTTCCAAGCTTTCACGAGAAAATCCTTCTAATTCTGCCTGAAACATCTCCTCTACTTGCTTCGCTTGATGTCGCAAGCTCTCTGGCAAAATCAAGCCATATTCCCCTAAAGTCAAGTGATTCATCTTCTCCAAGAATGCGGTATCCACTGCCACCTTCTGCTCGGTCAGATATGCTGGCGTTACATAGAGGACATTGCCACGAGGACTATAATCCGTCAGCCGATTGCCCTCTGGATCCACATCGCTACCAAAGAGATACTGGTCTACATTGCTTTTCACAAATAAAGCCGACCCAGCTTCTAGCTGTCCTTGGGCAAACTCCCGCCACTTTTTATTCTGCTGGGCGACTTCCTCTTCAGACATCATAGCAGAGCTGTAACTAAAAACAGATTTGTAATAGTCATCTCTCAATACCCATTCTTCCTGAGCCTGTTCCAGCAAGCGGATTTCCTGATAACCCTGCAATAGACGGCTAGAGCTAAAACCTACTACCAAAATAGCCAGCAGTTGCCCAACCATCATCATAGCCAACATCCGTTTGAGAGGAAGTTTTCCCTTGAGCAAATCAACCAAGCTATTTTGCCTCAAACCTAGTAAATACACTAGGCTAAGTAGGACAGAAATACTAGCAAGAGCCAGTGCATAGAGGAAAAGCCCTAGGAAGAAGACCTGCAAGATGGATAGTAAAAATCCAGCTTGAAGATAGAGAATAAGAAGTCCGATTATAGACCCCACCAATGTAGCTACCGTAATCTGACAAATATCCTCCCATAAAGGTCGAGCCACCACCTGTAAGAAACCTTGACCAGAAATCAGACGAATCCCTGCAAATCGTAAAGTCTTGATCCGATAGATTAAGGTGAGAGCCATGAAGGTCAAAAGAAAGACAAAGAAACTCAGTATGGCTACTTCTGAAACGACTGTGGACAGGAAGATACTAAAAAGAGAATAACCATGATGGACCATGCCACTGTAACCCAGTGATTCCAAGCTTTCTTTCAAGACTTGGTTGTCCAAATCTCCTGAAACAATCAGATAAGAACTGACCAAGTCGCTGGTTTCAGCACTTTCCTTGGAGGAAACGGTCAAACCTTCTGGAACCTGTCCGCTACCATAGATAGCGTAGGTAAAACTGGTTTCCCCAGAAGCATTAGGCTCGACAATCCGTCTAGCAATCACACTCTTATGCTCATCTGCCAAGTCGGTCAAGACCTCTGTCACCTGGTCACGATTGGCTGTCTGTCTATTGGTATCTTTCCCGATAACATCCACTGCCGGATATGAACCAAACTCTACAAGACTAACCTGACCAGCCAAAGAAATACCCAGGTAAATCGCTACCAATACGGTCGATACTAGAATAAATAAACGTTTCATCGTCTCCTCCAAAGAATTGCTTGGAAACTATAGAAAATAGTCCCAAGCAAAATGCACTGTGTTAATAGTTGTAATAGAAAGCCGCTTGCTCTCCACGTTTTGTACTGATCCATGCACGAGAGGTCTGTCCTGCCTGTGCATACCCTTTACTTGAGGCTCCAGTCCATCGACTTACCACTGTTGAACTATGGTAGCGACTGCTGTGATAATAGTTTGAATAGGCGCCACCATTTGCTGCTCCGTACGTCCAAACTCCTCCACCAGGATACTGTACAGCCGCTGAAGCTACTGCTGTTCCGCCAATTGTTGCTACAAGTCCCGCGATGAGTGCAAATTTTTTAAGTGTCTTTTTCATTTTAATTTTCTCCTTTTGTTTTTTCTGTTTTATTGTTTATTTTTTAGGTCTAACTTCCTATCACGGAATATACACCTTTTCAAAAATACATCTCATTTTCTCCTAACCTTTCTAAAAGTGTTTAAATTGTCCACCAAACATCGCCTAGCTTGCCAAAAAAATATTTAAGCATCTCTTATCTCCTTCTTACATATAACTTTTTATGTGCCTAGTATATCCTCTTTTTACAAAATCACCAATGACGACAATGTCATCGAAAATAATCTATAAAGCGTAAAAAGGCATTCAAGAGATCAAAAAAGACCTAAAAGACGAACAATCTCATCTTTTAGGTCTTTCAGCGATGACATTTATGTCACCGATAAATTATGGTTACAAATATTTTTTCAAATCTTTCTGCCACTCCTCTGCTAATTTCTGTGCCAGATAGTCATTTCCAATGACCTGAGCAAACAATTTGGCTGACTGGTAAACTTTTTCAGCTTTTTCATAATTCCCCTCCAATTTCAAAGCCGTTTTCCATTCCAGCATAAACAAGAGAGGTTTCTTTTGATAATCTTGCGTCTCTTCCATTATTCCACGAAGACAATCAATATAGATAGGGGCATCGTCATAATATTCTACCAGTTCAAAGCAGGCTAGACCTGAGATAATCGCATCTCTTAAATAAAAAGTATCTTCTAATCGAACAAATGTCTGACTGCTGGCTAGTTTTTTCATTAAAAACGAGATAGATTCAAAGTTATTTTGAACTCTACTAACTGTATTCTCTCCTATTGTTTGCTGGACAAAAAAGAGCCGAATAAGAATCAAGTCATTGACATCACACACTTCTTTATTCATAAGAAGTGGCAAGGTTTCTGCCAATAAACTTACTGCATAATCTGGTTGATTGGTCCGCACCATATCCACCATAGCCTGCATAGCTTCACAAATTCTTTGCTCAGATTTTGGGAGTTCTTCAAAATAGGTATCATATATGGTTTCGATATACCCTTCCTGTTTATCCAACACCTCTACCTTATTATATATCGGCTCCCGCAACAACTTATACTTGAGCTCCAAATAGCCTTGTGGCAGTTCCTTATAGTCTGGCATCAGGCTATAGGCTGGAATGCCTAAACGCTGGGCAATGTACTCTAACTTGGGAATAGAGGGCTGAGATTGACCACTTTCTATCCGAGCTAATTGCCGTACCGTCAACTCGGATTCATCTCCGCAAAAATCTGGACGGCTCAGCCCCTTTTCTAGCCTCAGTTGCTCGATTTTTTGTCCTAAATCCATACTAGTCCCCCTACTTCACCTATTCATCCTTATCCAAACAGTATATCATATCTTGCAAGCCTTTACAAAAAACCACCAGCCTAGGCTGATGGTTCTGTCATTTCTTGTTCTTTTGCTTTTATAATAGCATTCTCACGGCGGTAGGTTACTGTCAAATCAAGCAAGTCCGCCTCAATTGCAGGGGTGAGTTGATCAGCAGTCATCCGCCAGGTCCAGTTGCCACCAAGGGTATTTGGCAGATTCATACGAGCTGACCCATCCAGACCAAGCAAGTCCTGCATAGTAGCCACAGCCATAAAGGCAGGTGAGCCGAACAGCAAGCGGAACATCGCATGGCTAACCGTTTCATCCTCACGGCGATTGCTGTACTTGTCTAAGAATGCACGGGATTCTTCCGTCGTTTCCTTTTCATACCAACCAAGAATCGTATCATTGTCATGCGTACCAGTATAAGCTACAACATTATTGCGGTGATTGTGTGGCATTTCAATGCTGTCGCCCTCAGGATCAAAGGCAAATTGCAAGACTTTCATACCTGGGAAACCAGTTGTTTCACGCAGTTGAATCACCTTGTCTGTCACAGTTCCCAAATCTTCTGCGATGATATTTAAATCACCCAAGTGATACTTGATGGTTTCAAAGAGTTCAAAACCTGGTGCTTCTACACGGTAGCCGTTAACTGCCGTTTCTTCCCCAGCTGGAATTTCCCAGAAGGAAGCAAAGCCGATAAAGTGGTCAATCCGTACCATATCATAAATCTTGAAGGATTCACGCAAGCGAGCCACCCACCAAGTAAAGCCATCGTATTTCATCGCTTCCCAGTCATAGATTGGGTTGCCCCAGAGCTGACCGATTTCTGAAAAGGCATCAGGTGGACAGCCTGCAACCACACTTGGCTTGCCTTCTTCATCCGTTTTAAAGAAGTGTGGATTGGCCCACATATCAGCTGAATCAGCTGCGATATAAATCGGCATATCCCCAACAAACTCGATCCCTTTGGCATTGGCGTAAGCCTTCAAAGCATGCCACTGGCTGAAGAACAAATACTGGGTAATGCGGTGATAATCCATCTGATCCGCCAAGAGATGACGGTAATACTCTAAAGTATCGTGGTAACGCAGACGAGCCCCTTGGTCCTCCCAATCTGTCCATGGTTTGAGGTCAAAATGCTCCTTGATCGCCATGTACTCCGCAAAGGTATGCAACCAAAAACCATTTTCCTCTGCAAAAGACCAATAATCAGCAGGTAAGCCCTCTGCTTTTATAGCCTGCACAACCTTTTCCAACACAGGACGGCGACCGTGAAAGACCTTGGCATAATCCACCTCTGTATCATTAGTACCAAAGTCAATCCCAGCAAGATCAGCCTCTGTCAACCAGCCCTTTTCAATCAAGAAATCAAAATCAATAAAGTGGGTATTTCCAGCAAAGGCTGAAAAAGACTGATAAGGTGAATCCCCATAACTGGTTGTACCTAGTGGTAAAATCTGCCAATAACGTTGCTTGGTCCTTTCCAAAAAATCAACAAAATCATAGGCAGCCTGTCCCATAGAACCAATGCCGTATTTACCAGGTAGAGATGAGATGTGCATGAGCACACCACTTTGGCGTTCTTTCATAATAGTCCCCTATATCTTTCTAAAAATTCTTTTTTATAAACGCAAACGATTGCTTTGATTTATTATATAATGAAAACGGTAACAAATCAAGCTTTTTTCACAGTTCTATCAAATAATTTCGATAGCATTTACAAGTTTCTTCATTAAATATAGTGAATCGTTTTTCCGATATTTTATATTAACCTAAAAAAATTTTTTAATTTTTTTATAAAAACACTTGCAAACGCATTCATTCTGGTGTATAATAAATTCATCTTAGGAAAACGTTTGCGCTAGCAAGCATTTCACAATAAAACATTTATTCTTGGAGGGAAGAATATGAAACACAAACTTCTTAAGAGCGTTGCTCTCTTAGCTGCATCTACAGCTGTTTTGGCTGCTTGCTCAAACTCATCGTCAGAGTCATCTAGCTCAGCAGACAGTAGCAAAGAATTGACGATTTACGTTGACCAAGGTTATGAAACTTACATTAACGATGTAAAAGCTGCATTCGAAGAAGAAAACGGTGTAACTGTTAACGTTAAAACTGGTGATGCCCTTACAGGTTTGGATAACTTGTCATTGGATAACCAATCTGGCTCAGCTCCAGACGTTATGATGGCTCCATACGACCGCGTAGGAAGTCTTGGTTCAGAAGGTCAATTGTCTGAATTAACACTTGCTGATACAAGCAAGACAGACGATACAACAACTGCTCTCGTAACAAACGGTGGTAAAGTCTACGGTTCACCTGCTGTTATTGAAACACTTGTTCTTTACTACAACAAAGATTTGTTGACAGAAGCACCTAAAACATTTGCTGACCTTGAAAAATTGGCAACTGATAGCAAATATGCATTTGAAGGTGAATCAGGTAAAACAACTGCTTTCCTTGCAGACTGGACTAACTTCTACTACACTTATGGACTTCTAGCTGGTTACGGCGGTTATGTATTTGGTGACAATGGTACAAATCCATCTGACATCGGTCTTGCAAACGACGGTGCAATTAAAGCAATTGAATACGCTAAAACTTGGTACGAAAAATGGCCTCAAGGTCTTCAAGACAGCACAGCTGCTAACAACTTGATCAACACTCAATTTACAGATGGTAAAGCTGCTGCAATCATCGAAGGCCCTTGGAAAGCTGCTTCATACAAAGAAGCTGGTTTGAACTACGGTGTAGCAACAATCCCAACACTTGCAAATGACAAAGAATACGCTGCCTTTGGTGGTGGTAAAGCTTGGGTTGTTCCAACAGGTTCTCAAAACCCAGAAATGGCACAAAAATTTGTTGACTACTTGACATCTACTGATCAACAAAAAGCTCTTTACGATGCAACAAACGAAGTTCCTGCTAACACAGAAGCACGTGAATATGCTGTAGGCAAAAACGATGAATTGACAACTGCGGTTATCAACCAATTTGCTTCAGCACAACCAATGCCAAACATCTCAGAAATGAGCACAGTTTGGGAACCTGCAGCAAACATGCTCTTTGACGCTGCTAGCGGTGCTAAAGATGCAAAAACTGCTGCTACTGATGCTGTTAAATTGATCGAAGATACAATCGCTCAAAAATACGGTAACTAGTCAAGTTTAAAGTTGGACTGGGAAGAACTCCCAGTCTACTTTGTTAATATTCTACCAAAAAGTATATTGACATTTAAAATTGACTCTCGATGCTAAAGGAGACTATGACTATGAAACAAAATCCAGGTAAAGCACTCCTTTTGTCCTTGATCCCTGGTCTCGGACAAATCTATAATAAACAAAAAGCAAAAGGATATATCTTCTTAGGAGTTACTATTGCATTTTTGATTTATTTCATTGCTATTGCTGCTGGTGAATTAGGAAATTTGATTACCCTAGGTAGTCAACGCGGACGTGACAACTCCCTCTTTATGTTGATTCGTGGTTCTTTCCACTTAATCATCACGGTTGTTTATCTCGCTTTTTATGCCCTTAACCTAAAAGATGCTAAAGATACAGCCCAACGTTGGAATAATGGTTACCCTGTACCGACAACATTAAATGAGATGGTAAAAGGTGTCTATGAGAATGGATTCCCATATCTCTTAATTATTCCATCTTACATTGCCATGACTTTTGCTATCATCTTCCCTGTTGTGGTAACCCTCTTTATCGCCTTTACCAACTACGATTTCCAACATTTGCCTCCTGGCGCTCTATTGGACTGGGTTGGACTCACAAACTTCACCAATATTTGGAAATTAAGCACCTTCCGTTCAGCTTTCGGTTCTGTTCTAGGTTGGACAATTATTTGGGCCTTGGCTGCTTCAACTGCACAGATTGTTATCGGTATCTTGACAGCCATCATTGCCAACCAGCCATTTATTAAAGGCAAACGCATCTTCGGTGTTATCTTCTTGCTCCCATGGGCTGTTCCAGCCTTCGTGACTATCTTGACCTTCAGTAACATGTTCAACGATAGTGTCGGTGCTATTAACACACAAGTATTACCATTCCTAAGCAAATTCTTGCCATTTATCGACAACTTCCTTATTCCATGGAAAACAGATCCATTCTGGACTAAGGTTGCCCTTATCATGATGCAGGCTTGGCTTGGTTTCCCTTATATCTATGTCTTGACCTTGGGTATTTTGCAATCCATTCCAAACGATTTGTACGAGGCTGCCTACATTGATGGTGCAAGTGCCATTCAAAAATTCCGCAGTATCACACTTCCAATGATCTTGGCAGTGGCTGCACCAACTCTTATCAGTCAGTACACCTTCAACTTCAACAACTTCTCTATCATCTACCTCTTCAACAACGGTGGACCTGGTAGTGTCGGTGGTGGTGCTGGTTCAACTGACATCTTGATTTCATGGATTTACAAATTGACAACTGGTACTGCTCCTCAGTATTCAATGGCTGCAGCGGTGACCTTGATTATCTCTATGATTGTCATCAGTATCTCTATGATTGCCTTCAAGAAATTAAATGCATTTGAAATGGAGGATGTATAAGATGAAAGTATCTGTAAAAACTAGACGCATACTCAATCAGACCTTTACTTACCTTTATCTGATTACCCTCTCTATCATTATCATCTATCCTCTATTGATTACAATCATGTCAGCCTTCAAGTCTGGTAACGTGGTTGCCTTCAAATTGGATAGCAATATCAACTTTACACTAGATAATTTCAAAGGACTCTTTACCGAAACTCTTTACGGAACTTGGTACCTCAATACGCTTATCATTGCTCTCTTGACAATGGTTATCCAAACAAGTATAGTGGTATTAGCAGGTTATGCATATAGCCGTTATAACTTCATCGCTCGTAAACAGAGTTTGGTCTTCTTCTTGATTATTCAAATGGTGCCAACCATGGCGGCTCTTACAGCCTTCTTCGTTATGGCCCTCATGCTCAATGCGCTCAACCAAAGCTGGTTCCTCATCTTCCTCTATGTCGGTGGTGGTATCCCAATGAACGCTTGGCTCATGAAAGGCTACTTTGATACGGTGCCAATTTCCCTCGATGAATCTGCAAAACTAGACGGTGCTGGTCACTTCAGACGTTTCTGGCAAATCGTTCTTCCACTTGTTCGTCCAATGATTGCGGTACAAGCACTCTGGGCCTTCATGGGACCATTTGGAGATTACATCCTATCCAAATTCTTGCTTCGTGAAAAAGAATTTTATACTGTAGCCGTTGGTCTTCAAACCTTCATCTCTGATGTGAAAAACTTGAAGATTGCCTACTTTGCGGCAGGTGCTATCCTTATCGCCCTACCAATCAGTATCCTATTCTTCTTCCTACAAAAGAACTTTGTATCTGGTTTAACAAGTGGTGGTGACAAGGGATAACCCTGTCCCACCTTTTCCCTTTTTAGACAGAGCAAAGATATTTATGAAAGGTTCACTTATGCTCCCTTATCCATTCTCATATTTTTCTAGTCTATTCTCCCCAAGAAAGATGTTTGCCAATCGACATTTGATGACACTCTGGCAGCGACTATTTACGACTATTTTCCTGGTTGCCCTATTAGTCATCCCAAGTTCATTGCAAACTGCCAGTCTTGGAACCTACCCTATGGAGAATTTTGTAGAGGGGATTTATAATCCCTTGACAGAGAAAATTGTTGAGGATCTTCACCAACATGTGACAATTGAAAATCATCAACTGGCCTATACTGGAAATGGTAACTGGGAACAAGTAACCTTCGGCGACACAGTGTCTACGAGCTCCGACTTTTCCTATCAATTTGACGCACAAACCTTAACCATTCGAAAAGGTCAGGATATCCTGACCCAGTTAAGCTATGAAGGTCTAACAACCGCTGATTTCTCTAACAAGGAAAGCTTGACAACTGCCATTTCAAAATCATGGTATCAAGCCAATCGTGCAGCCGTTGGACTAAGTATTACCCTAGTGTCGACAATTATCCTTTCGACCAACCTTCTCTTTATTTTGCTAGGTGCTAGCTTCTTCCTGTTTTTAACAAAGAAATCTCGTTTCTTCCATTTTAAAACCTTTGCAGAGTGCTATAATTTCTCGCTCAATTGCTTGGGACTACCAACCATTTTAGCCTGTCTAATCGGCTTGTTTGGTCAGCCTGTCACGACTGTTTTAACCATTCAGAATATCCTGTTTGTACTATGCTTACTATGGGTATTTTTCAAAACCAAATTTAGAGATGACAATTAGGAGGTTCCCATGCGCGCTACCATTAAAGATGTCGCTAAGTTAGCTGGTGTTTCGCCTTCTACCGTTACCCGCGTCATTCAAAATAGCTCTGCCATTAGCCAAAAAACCAAAGATTTGGTAAGAAAGGCCATGGCTGAACTCAATTACCATCCCAATCTAAATGCTCGTAGTTTGGTTTCCAGCTACACCCAGGTTATCGGCTTGGTCTTGCCTGACGATTCCGATGTCTTCTACCAAAACCCCTTCTTTCCAACAGCCCTGCGTGGCATTTCACAGGTGGCTGCAGACCACAATTACGCCCTTCAAATCTCTACGGGCAAAAATGAAGAGCAACGTCTTGAGGCTATTTCTCAAATGGTTTACGGGAAACGAGTAGACGGGCTAATTTTCCTTTATTCCAAGCCAGATGATCCGCTGGTCCAGCTAGCCATTCAGCATAAATTTCCCTTCCTCATTCTTGGAAAGGCAGATTCCCCGTTTATCTCCCTAGTCGATAACGATAATATCCAAGCTGGATTTGAAGCGACCAATTACTTTATCAATAAAGGCTACAAGAATATCGCCTTCGTCGCCGGTAACAAAGAGCTGGTCGTATCCCAAGACCGCTATGCAGGCTATAAAAACGCCTTGAAATCACACAACATCCCTCTAGATGAAAACAAGGTCAAGTTTGTATCAGGTTTCCTTTTGGAAGATAGTGCCTATAAAATCTCCAAGAAATTACTCAAACAGGATATAGACGCAATCGTCACAACCGATACCATGGTCGCGGAAGGGATTGTCAAATACCTCAACGAAGCCGGTTCCAAACTACCCATCATCTCCTTTGACTCTGTCAAACCAAAATTGGATATTGAAGCCTATGTCGATGTCCATGCCATTAAACTTGGACGCGTGGCCTTCAATACCCTCCACCAAATTATCAATGACAATAAGGAAGACAAGCAGGTCTGCTACCGCCGTGTCATTCCACATTCTATTACCGAACTCTAACTTAGAAAGGAGCCTTTTAGCTCATGGCATTACGACAATTTCAAGCATTTCTAGATGATGTAGCTACTATTCGCCTAGTAATGGAAAAACGATTTGATTCCGAGCATATGAGTTTCTCTCTCGAATCATCCGACGCTACATCTCAACTCTTTATTCATTCCTGTCTAGAGGTAGATAATCTTGTTCTATATTATTTAACTAGTCTCCATGCCCTCAATTTGGATAAAGACTACACCATTTACGACCAAGATCGCAACAAAACCGAGTTAGGCTATGGGCATATCGTTCGCTCTGCTATTTTCGAACAAAATTATACCTATAACGGCCGAGACTTGGGTGCAACCTATAGTCCTCAGTCCACTAGCTTCAAGCTTTGGGCTCCTATCTCCAAGCAAGTCTTTCTAGTTCTAGAGGGCAACCCTCATGCAATGACCAAGGGTTCTAATGGTGTCTGGCAGGTCACAGTAGAGGGCGATTTGGACAGTCAAAGCTACCACTATCTCCACAAAGTCAATGGCGAGTGGATTGCTGTTCACGACCCTTATGCCCTTTCTTCTAAGGCAAACTCTGGCGATAGCTATGTCATCAACCCAAATAAGCTCCACAAGGTTCGTCGTGCCAAGACTCAACGCCCTATCTCTCAGGCTATTGTCTATGAAATGAGCGTCCGTGATTTCTCTTGGCAGACAGAAGCCGGCTTTAAACACCGTAGCCAATTCCTGGGTCTGACAGAATCTCCTGTCTTAGATGGTATGCAGCTTGGCATGGACTATGTCAAAAACTTGGGCGTAACCCATATTCAACTCTTACCAGTGTATGATTTTGGCAGTGTGGATGAAAACAAACCTCAGGCTGTTTACAACTGGGGTTACGACCCTATGCAGTACAATCTACCTGAAGGATCCTTCTCCAGTCTGCCAAATGACCCCTACGCCCGTATCTTAGAACTCCAAGAAGCCATTCAAGCCTATCACGATGCAGATATTTCGGTCAATATGGACGTTGTTTACAACCATGTTTATCACGCTGAGAAATACGCATTCGAACTCATCGTGCCTGGTTATTTCTACCGTTACAACGAGCATGGTATGCGGACTGATGGTACCTTCTGTGGCAACGATGTCGCTAGTGAACGCAGCATGGTTCGTAACTACATCAAGCAATCCCTTCGCCAATGGCTAGAAATCTATGGTTTTGATGGATTCCGTTTTGACTTGATGGGTATCTTGGATAGCGAAACCATCAATCAAATCCAAGCAGAATTGGCTGCCATCTACCCAAATGTCTATCTCTATGGCGAAGGCTGGAAGATGGCAACTGGCTTAGAATATGAAAAACTGGCCCACCAGTACAACGCAGATCAACTCCCTGAAGTGAGCTTCTTCAACGATGACTACCGTGATACCTTCAAAAAGCTCTTACTCAACCCACATCGTTTGGTTGACAAGCAACTACACGAAAAAGTACAGCATCTTTTGACAGGTAGCCGCTATAGCCACTTCATCAAACCGCAACAGTCACTCAACTATATTGAGTGCCATGATAATGCGACAGCCTTTGATTACTTCCATATTGAAAATCCAAGCTGGACCCCGCAACAACAAAAGCGTGCTGCAAGTTTTGGACTACAGTTGATCCTTATTTCCCAAGGTATGGCCTTTATCCATAGCGGACAAGAATTCTTCCGTACCAAAGATGAGATTGACAATACCTACAATATTCCTGACCGTATCAATCGCTTGGACTGGACACGAGCTGTACACTATAAAGAACATATCGAATTTATCCAAGAATTGATTGCCTTCCGTAAAAACAATCCAATTCTCAGCCAAGATAGCTATGAAACCATTCAAGAAACCTGTGATTTCTACTGGTTGACCGAATATGTTCTCCGCTATCAAGTCACAAATGGTGAGAAAACCATCCACTTCATTATCAACTTTGCAGACAGCGATTTTGTTTTTGAAAATGAGGAAGAACAAACCATTCGTTTCAGTTTCCCTCCTGTTGACGATAAAAAAGCCCAGCACATCACATTGGCTGGACAAAGTATTTGTATTTTGGAAGATATAGTCTTTTAGTTTACTTTTAGTACTCGCTTCAAAGGTTTGGGGAACCTTTGAAGGCTGGAGATAGTGCGAACCAAGTTCGCTTCAAAAGCCGCAGGCATAACTCAATGCTTTCTTATTTCTAGGCATTGACTTGCTGAGGTACTTCGCTTTTTTGTTTTCAGGCTCAGGTACGAATAGTCCACCGGACTATTCGTATCCCCCAGACTGTTTCAATCAGGCAAGGCGAGTTCAAACACTCCAGTGGAATGTTTGAAGTTGGAAATAAGTAAACGAAGTTTCCTCATTCGTCGAAGTAATAAAAGTCAACTAAATGACGATAAATAGGACTTTAGACCGATGAAAGAACCCATCAACTAGGATATACTAATATCAATCCTAAATATTTTTCATAAATCTCCTTAGAACTCATCAGCCCTTGCTGGTGAGTTTTTTGCATGATAAAAAACAACCCAGCACGAAGCTGAGTTGTTTAGACTATGGTTGACAAATTAATAAAGATTAGCTCGATTAGCCACCTTAATCCAATCATTTTGAGAAGGAATCAGTTTCTCTAGTTCCCCATTAGCATTCTGTCTGTAGGTAGCAACTAACGGATTTATATTTTTATCAGCACCTGCCGCCTGCATGTTTGGCGTACTATGATTTGCTCTAACTTCAAAGATTGTCATCCCGTCTTCGTTACGAGTCTGAACTTGGTAATCATAAACATCAAATCTCGTTTCGTTCTCTGTTCTAAGATAAGTTCTTACTACCCAATTTTTTAGAGACAAATCTTGTCGTTCTTTATCTAAGAATCGAACAGAATCAACATAATGTTCAGATTTCTCCTTACCTCCAGAATAGTTCTTATTATTAGGTTTTATAGCAAATTCTTGCATATTTACACGCTGCTCACCATTCATATAGTAAGTTGGAATAATTACCGTATCCCCCTTCAATTTCCACTCTGATTGAGGTGCGATTGTAATTGGCGGGATATACCCTCCACGACCACCAACATAAGCAAATAATAATGTCTTATCTTTTGTAAGGTAAATCCACCGTGTACGAATATTGTGTTCTGTGAATAAATTGGTAAAACTTGATGTATCATAATCCGATAATGATTTATCAATGCTAATAGCATCCAACTCTTTCAATACATCTTGCAATTGATAGGTAGTTGGCTGATAAGTATTAAAGGAATCGATGACAGAATCTAAATCATATTTGACAATATGCCCAAAACTCTCCTGCTTCCCTGGAATACGAGTCCAGTCCATTACCTCTTTCAATGTTTTACTTGCTGTTCGTGAAAGAGGACCAACAGGGGATTCATCAATCACCTTCCTTATTCCATCAAAATCAAAGAATCTAGAAATAAATGTCGCCTTGTCAGTAACATTATATAGTATATAATCTACCAACGTATCATCAATAATGCTATTTCTAGCTTCTAACTGAACTATTTCTTCGAGATCTGATTTCTTGGCTCCTGGTAGATATAGAATAAATTCTTTCTTCTCTTTAGCATCATAAGTGTCCTTATTATGTACACCGTATGGATAGGATGATTCTAATTTTACTCCATCCTTATATTCTACCTTACCAACAGGATCATAACTCAATTCCAACAATGTCATTTTGTATTTATTGTTACCGATTAATTCCGGATTTGTAAATCTACCTTTAAAATTAGAATAGAAGCGTTGTCCGTTTGGTGACTTCTCATCCTGAACACCATAATTACTGTCATGGAAGCTACCTTCAAAATGACCATTTGATTGCAATTTCAAACCAGTACCCCATGCTCCTGCACCACTTGAGAATGTGAATGGATTGGTAATGCGATCAAGAAGTAAATCATTCCCTGTTACTATGGGAGTTTTATCTACATTTTCCGTTTTATCTACGTTCTCCGTTTTATTCTTACTATCACTCTCCGCAGTAACAGTAGTTTCTTTAGAATATGTTAGGAGAATATCTTTAATATCTAGTAGAGTCACCTCACTCTCAAGTTCCAGTTTTCTAATTTTTTCAGCAAGCCATGGAAACTTTTCTTTAAGAGCTTTAATAATATCTATTTCCGCACCAATATTTATGAATCTATATATACTGAACTGGCCTTCGATATCATTCCAAATAGATTTTAATACTTCTTTATCACTAATGTCCTCTATTAAATCACTTAACTTTATACTACCTTCGCCTTCAATACCAAGACCTCCCCATGGTTTAAGAGATAAAATATCTAATTGTAAAACCTCAGCAGTAATATCCATAGACGGACCGATTTGTAACGTTGCTTCAAAATCTAAATTACCAAGAGAAGGCTTTCCATAAATTTCTGGTTTATTAAACTTAGGAATCCAGTTTTGCATTTCAAACTTTACTTTATTTTGAAGCTCATAACCTACTGTAATTGAAATAGAACCATCAATTGAATACTCTATAAATAGGGGAATTTCAACACTACCAATTCCGCTTGCAATTGGCAATTCCAATTGTCCTAATTCAATCGTAACAGTTCCTAAGTTTTTAAGCTTATCTGTTTTTTCGTCGCCAAACGTTAACTCACCTGAAAGTTTTATATTTTTCTCGAACTCTAAATCTAAGTTAGCTATATCTACCGTCGGGAACCAGCTATTTAATGATATAGCTTTTGAAGTAAGTTTTCCGCCAACTTCAAGCTCGATTTTACCCTTTAGTTTTTCTATTTCTGTTGTTAGGACCTTTTTCCGACTAATTTCAATAGTGCGCAACGTACTATCGTTACTCTTGCTCTTATTAACTACCTTAACTCCATCACTTGGAATAAATACAGCTTCTGAAAGATCAAACTCAAATTTATCAATATCAATATCTTTAATTACTTCAAAAATATTAGGCTGTTCATATAAAACAGTGGCTTGACCATCCTGATTAATAACTTTAGTAACTTTAATTGCCTTCAAAGTTCCATATATCTTAGTAGGGGGGACGACTATTACATCCCCTGCCTGTGCGTCTAGCTCATTAGACAATACCAGTGACACTCCATTATCTTCAAGAGTTTGATAATAGGCATCATTCAGATAGATTATCTGTGGATTCAACTGCACTCGTCCAGTTTCATCCTCAATCCGTTTACCAAGTAAAAATTGACCTTGTTCATTGATAACAAGTGGATCAGTGCCACTGATAGCCATCACTTGTGATTTAAACTGTCCCGATTCAAAAGTATAAACCTTATTAGGTACTAAATGAGTGTAGGTATAGCCCTCTACATCTGTTTTAATAGTATCTACCAATTTACCATCTAAAACAACACGTACTTCATTCTCTTCTAAAGCTAGCCCTTCTTGATTATAAACATACCCAGAAACAGCAATTTTCTCGATTGGTTTACCTGTTCTATCTATTGCTTGAGTTCCAATTTTATAAACTTTTGTAATAACAGGCAATTCTCGAGTATATACTAGCTCCGTCGTATCAGCATTGTCTTCACCTTCTTGTTTTTTACGAATATTTAAAGTAACATAGGCTGCTTGAATAGATTCTAGCTGACGAGTTCCCGCCTGTAAGTTAGAATCATAAATATCTACAATTTTTACTTGAGAGAGATTAGAATTTGAAAGATTTGCCAAATTTATATATCGACTATCAACTTCAACTAAACGGACGATTTCTTCTTGTGGAACCTCCTTATCAAGAATTGCTTTGTTAACTTCAATAGAATACGTTTCTTGAACTCCAGTCGTAACTTGTTCTGAAACAGAAGGTTTATCAATAACTTCAGTTAATACTTGATGATTATTTTCTGCTGGTCCAGTTGAAGCTGATTCACTAGATGATACCGATGCATCATTTTTTATAACAGAACTCCCTGTTCCAACTCTGATAATATGGTTCTTCGGAGCTCGCTCTTCATTTTCAGAAATAAGGTTACGTTCCGTTTCAACTCCATCAACCAAACGAATTTCCTGAACTGTAATCCGTTGTCCCATTTGACCTTCCTGCTCCACTACAGTTTGATTTGCAGGAAGTGTGGCATCCTCTTTCAATATTACTTCAAATGGAATTTCCTCCGTCAAACGAACAGTGCGTACAGTAGTACGGATCTCGACTGTTTTTATCACTTTCTCTGTTTCTGGGAAAATTGGTGTCGTACTTGGCTGAATTCCTTCGCTTTGGCTATTTCCATCCGTTTCAGTACCTGCTGCATTAGTGTTCGAATCGCCAATATTAGCATCTGTTGTACCTGAAACTAGCTCATTTTCCGTGCTACCATCCCCTTCTTCAACAGAAGTACCCGTGGTAGTTGTGGCTGGTGAAGAAACTTCTACACTCTCTTCAACCTGTTGCTCGCTCACAATGATTTCCTCCGAAATAACTTCCTCATTTACCGTCGGAACACTCATAGTTGCAGTTGTGATTGTGGCAAAATCAAACTCACTAACTTCGTTCAAAGTTGTTTCAGCCTTCTTATAGATTTCCGTCACTGTATAGACAGTCTGTAAAATATCATCTACTGTTCGTTCTGACTTAACAGGATTGCTTGTAGATACCAAAACATAGCCAGTTGTATCCGTAAGTGATTGCCCTTGCTCATCAACTTTTATAGTTTCGGTCACCGTTTCCTTATTAAGATAAGCCTTCTCAGCTTCTACTACTTCCGTAGGTTGCTCACTAGTTGCTGGCTTCTCCGCAGGTTGTTCCACTATTGAGTCCGTATTAGCCGAACCTTCCTTTACATCTAAAGCTGGCGGAGTTGCTTGCTCTACTTGAGTAGACACTTCATCTACAGCATGCTCTACTACAATCTTTTCCACAGTCGATTGCTCAATCACTGATGGAATCGAAGTTGCTTTTGCTATTTGTTCATTTCTTTCTCCCGCTTTCTCTCCGTCTTCTTGTAGGACTACTTTTTCTTCAGGCTGGATAACATTCTCAGAATCTCCTAAATAACCTACAAAATCATAACCAGCTATAGTAATTTTTCCGTCTGGTAAGCTAGAACCAACTTCTAAAATACGAGTCTGGCTGTACTTGGCTAAAGTCGCCACGGTCACAGCAGATACAGAAGTCACAACTAGGCTACCACCTACTATTGTCAGAAACATAGCAGAGCGAACAGTCTTCTTATTCTTGCGACCGACAGCTATAGCGATAATCAAAAGACCTGCACCGACAGCACCTGTCAAAAGCGGGGATACTGTACCTGTCTTAGGAAGAACATCCGAACCTGCCTTGCGATAAACCAAATAATAAGTAGCATCCGCTGTCACTTCTTTTGGCAATTCACTAACAAGCGCCTGCTTTTCTGCCTCAGTTAACTCATCCGTTGTCACATAATCGTAGCGAACAGTCGCAGTTCCACTATCTGCCAGGACTGGTACAGCTGACACAAGACCGACTCCTAAAAGTGCAGATGCTACTCCTAGACCAGAAAACTTACGAATTCCATATCGAAAGCGTTTTCTTTCTTGTGTGCCAAAACGCCTAAAGCCATATTTCATATCCAATCTCCTATATTTTTATTTTAAATCAATTTTATTTTATACATAATAATATTAGATGTCAAGATAGATATATGCTATTTTAGTAAAAATCGAACTTTTTAAGAATTATATAATATTAAACATATAAACATTATTTTTATTATCTTTTAAAACTAGACGCATAATGTATTAGAGCAACTTCGTAGCATCAAGTCTTATATTGAAAACACTTATTTCTCAAAAAGAGCTGGTGATAATACTATAAATAATATCCGATAGGGCTTACAACGACTAGAGATTTTTCCTAAACTGGTTTTAATACTTAATAAAAATCAAAAATAGCAATTCTAGTCTACTTCTAATGAGCGAAACGTTAATATATATGTGTATGTATGTATATTAATTATGAATAATAAGTTTAAAGTAGCTATTTTCTCCCCCAAAATTTAATCTAGAAAAGTTCCATATCCACTTTGAGTAGTAAATAGCTATTTTTGATTTTAAATAAGTTATAACGTCAATGAAAGAGTGAGTTCTACTATATATCCTCATATACCACCCATTGCATAGTGCTAGGTGACTATCTCATTTTCTACCATATATTATAAGGTAGACGAACCATTTCTGTATCTCAGTGAACAAGATTATCTAAGACTCTTCAAGAAAAAATAAATAAATGTATAATAAGTGTCCTTTACAAACTTATTATACATTCATTTTTGTTATCTATTGCTCTTTACATCAATTCCATTATCTTCCGACCAATGCGTTCAATGTCATTCTGCATCCCACGAAGCTCAAAGGTGTCTATAACAGGAAAACCAAATCGCTCAGCATATTGCTTGGCAGTCAGACAATATTGGTTGTTGAAATTACGATTGCCTGAGCCAACGACACCCAGACAAAGCTCTGCATTTGTCCCCAAAGCGATAAAATCTCCGAGAGGATTGGTCAGAATTTCCACATCTCCATTGTCCACTCCATTTCCACCTTCTAAGTAGGTTGGTAAAAAGGCGACAAAGGGTGCGTCTAGCTGGTAAAAGGAAATGTCCTGCTTGACCAAATCTTTGACATGAACCAATTCAATCTCCCAGTCAGTTTGAAACTGAAAAAAAGACTTTAGGCGTTTCACAAAACTCTCTGTATTGCCACTCAAACTGATATAAACCAAATATATTTTCTTCTTCATACATTTCCTCTTTATAATAAAAACACTACATGTAGACTGTAAATACTATTTTACTCCTACATGTAGTGTTTGTCAATCAGTCACTTTCCACAAACCGTCCAATAATATTGACATTGTCTGCTACTGAAACAAAGGCTTGTGGGTCCGCTTTTTTCATGATTTGCTTAAACTCACTGAATTCAGCTCGCGTGATGATGGTAATTAAAACCGTCTTTTGCTCATGGTTATAAGCACCCTCAGCACCATTGATAATGGTCACACCGCGATTAAGCTTCTTATGGATTTTCTTAATGACTCGTTCAGGATGATCTGTAATAATCATGGCCTGCATCCGTTTTTGTTTCACGAAAATCGCATCTGTCATGCGACTGGAGATGAACAGCGCAACCATTGAATATAGGGCATATTGCCAGCCAAAGGTCATCCCTGCAATCAACATAATCATAATGTTGACAATCAAGGAAATGGAGCCAACTTGACGTCCCGTCTTCTTGCGAATAATAATAGAGACAATATCAGTACCACCACTAGATACATTGTTCCTAAGCGCAAATCCAATCCCAGTTCCCAGCATGAGACCACCAAAAATAGCATTGACTAAAGGGTCTGTCGTCAGGGTAACTGGCGGCATAAATTGGATAAAGAAAGAACTGAAGGATACCGTAATAAAGGTAAAGATAGTAAATTTATAACCAATTTTATACCAAGCTAAGATAAGCAAGGGGATGTTCAGACCGTAATAGACTACCGCAATCGGTACATTCCAACCAGCGTAAGAAGCTGCCAGAGCAGAGACAATCTGGGCAAGACCAGTAACTCCAGACGAATAAACATTCCCTGGTCTAAAGAAAAAATTCACCGCGATACTAGATAGGAGTCCATAAATAATGGACCCCGATATCCGTTCAGCATATTTTTCCTGAGAAATTCCCAAAATGACCGACCAAAACTTATTCTTTCTGGCCTTTCTTAAGAAGCGTACACGCTGTTTTCTGAAAAATTTATTCATTTTCAAGTGTAATGTCTAAAGCCAATTCCTCTAATTGAGCTGATGCAACCGTACTTGGTGCCTGGGTCATTGGATCAGATGCCTTGTTATTCTTCGGAAAGGCGATAACTTCACGAATGTTATCCTCACCAGCCAATAACATGACAAAGCGGTCCAAACCGATAGCCAATCCACCGTGTGGTGGGAAGCCGTAGTCCATAGCTTCTAGCAAGAAACCAAACTGCTCATGCGCATCTTCAGCTGAGAAACCAAGAGCCTTGAACATCCGTTCTTGCATCTCTTTTTGGTTGATACGAAGGCTACCGCCACCCAATTCATAACCATTCAAAACAATATCGTAGGCAACCGCACGAACCTCCGCCAAATCACCATCCAAATGATGAGCTGTTTCTTCCGTCGGCAAGGTGAATGGGTGGTGGGCACTCATGTAACGGCCTTCTTCTTCTGACCACTCAAACATTGGCCAATCCACAATCCAGAGGAAGTTGAACTTGCTTTCGTCAATCAAGCCCTGCTCTTTAGCCAAGCGGTTTCGCAAAGCTCCCAGGGTATTGTTGGCTACTTCCAATTCATCTGCCACAAAGAGCACTAGGTCCTTGTCTTCCAACTGTAAACTTGCTGTCAAGTTTGCTGTAATGTCTGTCAAGAACTTAGCAACTGGGCCCGCTAATTCTCCCTGATCAACTTTCACCCAAGCAAGTCCCTTGGCACCAAATTGTTTGGCGTATTCTGTTAATTTATCAATGTCTTTACGTGAGTAGCTGTCCGCCGCACCTTTGACCACAATAGCCTTTACAACAGGTGCTTCTGAGAAGACTTTGAAGTCAACTTCCTTGACAGTATCTGTCAAGTCTTGCAAGAGCATCTCAAAACGAGTATCCGGCTTGTCTGAACCATAGAAGTTCATAGCATGGTCATAGGCCATACGAGGGAATGGCAAGGTCACATCTATTCCTTTGGTATCTTTCAAGACCTTAGCAATCAAGCCTTCTACGATGTCTTGGATTTCAACTTCGTTCAAGAATGAGGTTTCCAAGTCAACCTGTGTAAACTCAGGTTGACGGTCCCCACGCAAGTCCTCGTCACGGAAACACTTAACGATTTGATAGTAACGGTCAAAACCAGCATTCATCAAAAGCTGCTTAGTAATCTGCGGACTTTGTGGAAGGGCATAGAAGTGACCTTTTGACACACGAGAAGGTACCAAGTAGTCACGCGCACCTTCTGGCGTTGACTTGGTCAACATTGGCGTTTCCACATCGATAAATTCCAAGTCATCCAGATAATTGCGAATGCTGTGGGTTACAGCTGCACGTAATTTGAAGTTGTTGAGCATTTCTGGACGGCGAAGATCCAAATAACGGTAACGAAGACGGGTATCATCGCTAGCTTCAATACCATCCTTGATTTCAAATGGAGTTGTCTTAGCCGTGTTCAACACTGTCAAGCTGGTTACTTGCAGTTCAACAGCTCCTGTCGGAATGTTGTCATTGGCTTGTTCACGCTCCACAACCGTTCCCGTTACTTCGATAACAAACTCACTGCGGAGACTCTCCGCTTTTGCCATCACTTCAGCTTGAACTGACTCAGGGTTAATCACCAATTGCATAATGCCTTCACGGTCACGCAAGTCAATGAAAATCAGACCACCCAGGTCACGACGACGGCCAACCCAACCTTTCAAAGTAATTTCCTGTCCGACATGTTCCTTACGAACACGTCCAGCGTACATAGAACGTTTCATTTTCTTCCTCTTTTACTGATTTTATACCTATTCATTCTACCATAAAATGGCTGATTTTTGGGGGAAATTGCCGAGAAAAATCTAATAACCTGCATTCACCGTCTAGCACTCCTATCTAAGACTAGCTATTCAACTACTCAGCCTTAGTTTTTTTAAAATACAGTCCGTATTCCTACAAAAAACTATCTCTTATAGAACTTGACTTGTGAGTACAGGCTTAAAAAACCAGCCTTAAACGACTGGTTTAGTATAAAGCATATCTAAATGTGGAATATCGTCCTCTAAATAGACTTCTGAAACTGGATCGAAACCTAACGAACTATAGAACTTTTCTAAATGGGCTTGGGCACCGATTTTAATCTGACTTTCTTTCCATTCGTGTGTAATATAGCGAATTGCCTGCTCCATCATTGGTCGACCTAAGCCTTTGCCACGATGACTTGGCTTGATAACCACACGGCCGATGGAAACTTCGTCATAACTTAGACCAGCTGGCAAGATTCTCAAGTAAGCCACTAACTCTCCATTATCCATTCCTAAGAGGTGAAGACAGTTTGGGTCCTTTCCATCAACTTCAGGATAGGGACAGGCCTGTTCAACAACAAATACATCAACTCTCAGTGTCAAGATAGTGTAAAGCTCCTGTAAACTTAGTTGGTCAAATGATTTTATTTCCCACTGCATAAGCACCTCCTAGGGCAAGATGTTGCCTGCACTTCTGTAAATCTCGTACCATTCTGGTCTAGTCAAGGTAATCTGACTAGCTTGTGCAATCTTGGTCAAACGTTCTGGATTCATGGACCCAACAATGGTTTGAATCTTAGCTGGATGTCGTAAAATCCAGGCTACCACAATGGTTTCATGTGAAACATTGTATCGCTCTGCTATTTCCCCAATTGTCTGGTTTAAAAGAGCATAATCTGGATGGTTGGCAAAAATACCTCGTTGCAAATCAATCAAGAAAGGTGACCAGGCTTGGATAGTGATTTTTTTAAGCTGGCAATAATCAATCAGCCCACCATCACGCATAGTCGCAGCATCATCTTTCATATTGACATGGAGTCCAGCATCAATCAAAGGCGTGTGAGCAGGAGATAGCTGCAATTGATTAACTACAAGCGGTTGATCGAGATAGGATTGAAGTAACTCCATTTGGTAAATGTTTTGGTTGCTGACGCCAAAATGATGAACCTTCCCTGCTTTTTTCAAGAGATAAAAGGCTTCTGCTACTTCCTCTGCTTCCATCAAAGCATCCGGACGGTGTAAGGCGAGAATATCTAAATATTCTGTATCCAAGCGCTTCAAAATCCCGTCCACAGATTCCAAGATGTAATCTTTAGAAAAATCAAAATAGCCATTACGAATGCCACATTTGGACTGGAGAAGCAGGTCCTCACGTCTCAAACCTGCCAATTTTGCTCCTTGAGCAAAGCGAATTTCTGACTCACCACCACCATAAATATCTGCATGGTCGAAAAAGTTAATTCCCTGTCCAACAACTGTATCTAACACTTTAGCAGTTTCCTGCTCTGTCAGATTAGCCATTCGCATACAGCCTAAAGCAATTCGAGAAACCTGTAAACCTGTCTGTCCTAATTCTTGCATGTGTCTTCTCCTTGTAAGCGTTTTTCTTCTCTTTCATTATAACAGAAAAGGGAGCGGGACAGAACTCGAAAATAAAAAGAGTTCGTCGTCTCGCCCCCACACAGCTCCAACAGTCAGAGTAGTGACTGTTGGAGGTTGGAAATGAAGCGCACTCTGTTCGCATCAGTCGTAGAGGTCAGATTTGAAGTGTGCAACACGAATTGCTGAGATGTGCTGTGCAAATCTTATCTCCAACCTCTAACAATCTCCCAGATTGTTAGAGCCAATCAACCACTGTGCTGAGATGTTGACACTAGCTTTGAGAAGTGGCAGTCAACCTCCTAGTTGAAACCATAAATTCTTTTAGCAATTTTATAGACAGCATTGGAAATTTTTCGGCCTGGATACCCATATAAGTTAGTTAATTGCCCGAGTAACCCTTTGCGAACGATTTTAAATAGAGCTGGATTGTTATCACGAATATAGTGCCATAATTCCTGCTTTTTCATCATATGTTCAGCTGTTCCAGCACGATTGAGAAGGGCACAGGAGATAATGGTGGTAATTTCCACATGATTGAGCAAATAACTCCGTAAATCAGGATTGTCAATCGCCTCCAAGTCTAAATTGTCTACCAAGATTCGATTGACTTTCAACTGCTGGTCAATTCGTTTAATCATGACGGATTCATTGACAGACTGGTCATTTCGCCCAATAAAGTAACGATAAAAATCTACTGGCAGATAGTACATGGTTTTCACAGCCTGTAAAGGAGTAAATACGAAAATATTATCCACATAGAAAGTATGCTCTGGTAGAACGAGACCAACCTCACGCAATAAATCTGTCCTGTAAATCAAGGAATGCATCATCATGTATTGACCCTTGGAAAAGGCACCTACATCTTCCCAACCAAAAATCCGATTTTCTAGTAAAACCTCCTGATAAGACATGGATTTTTTGCGAGATTGTCCCTCTTTTTCATAAACAAAGTTGGAGATAAAGGCATCAACTGGCGTATTTTCATCTTCCAAAGCCTGCAAACTCTCTAGGATCTTCAAATAAGCCCTGGTATCGACCCAGTCATCTGAATCTACAACTTTAAAGTACTTACCCTTAGCCTCACGAATCCCTGTATTGACAGCTCCGCCATGGCCCTTATTGTCCTGATAAATGGCACGTACGTTTGAAAATTGATTCTCTAGCCCCTCTGCGATTTCCTGAGTCCGATCGGTCGAACCATCGTTAATAATCAGAATTTCAACCTTATCTCCACCCATCACAAGGGAATGAACGCAGTAATGAAGGTAGGCCTCCGAATTATAACTCGGAATGGCAATGCTTAGTAGGGTCATCTTTCTCTCCATTTGACACAATTTGTTACTATTTTATCACATTTTCAGGAAAGTTGCTGAGCATTTTTATTTGTAAAAACAGACCTACTCAGACAGTTACTAAGGCATAACTTATTCACAACCTGTGGAAAAGTTGTGGATTTCTTCAACAATCTGTGGAAAACTATTGGACAAAATCTATTTCTGTTTTAATCTCTAGTTTTTCCACATCTCGACCTTGACTCCGTTTTATAATCACATCAAGATAATCAGCCAAGAAACTTCTCGGTGATGCTGCTTGCAAGGTCTGATAGGCTTGGCTAGGAAATACCGTCTCATCAAGCCAAGTCTGGTCCAATTTTTCTCCTGAAAAATAAGCACGGTTGGCCGGCATGATAAATTGTGAAATTGCATCTGCTGTCTCGCCATCATACCACCGTTCATCGTTCAACACATTGTGGACCATGATGTCACTGGTATTGTCAAAGACGATTTGTAAGTAGCTTAGATGATTCTGCAAATTTGGATCACTAGGTTGGTGCTTTTCTGTCCACGAAGCCATATCAAGTTGAGTTTTTTGATAGTGAATGCTTGCATCATCAAGGCTCAATTGGCCGATAATTGCTGGATAAATAGAAAACGCTCCATCGACCACTTCAGTATAGCTAACTTGTCCCAAGTCTTCTTCAACAATATTCTGAGAATGAGTGTGCCCTGAAAAACCAAATTGAATGCCATATTGATTGAACAAGGTCTTCAAATCGGCAGCATTATCCAAAGTATAGCCTTTTGAGAGCATAGCATGCTGTTGCAAGACATTGTGATGGACAACAGGTATCAAGCTCACTCCAGCTTCCTTGGCTGCCTGAAGTTGTACGTCTATCCAATCCAAGGTCTCTTTTTTGATACGTCCATTGGTTGGCGGAGCTCCTTTGCCGTAGCCGTCAGAGTAGATATTACTGTCTAGCATCAGAAACCAAGCATTGGAAAATGGCTTGGCCAGATAGCTCAATGAGGCTTGATCACGACTGCTGGCTTGTTGATAACCATGATCGTCAAATATATCTGAAAATTGCTGGGCGGTGACCTGATCCGTCACTATCTGCTGGTCTCCCTTAAAGGCCCTAGCCCAGCCACTGGCAATATCATGGTTGCCAGGAATGACCAAAACCGCCGTTCCTTTTTCTTCAATCTGAGTAAAATACTGCGCCAACTCAACCATGCTCTGCTTTTCACCATTGAGAGTCAAATCCCCACTGACTAGTAATAAGGACGGTTGCTCACGCTCAACCTGCTCAACCAAGGCCTCCATCCGCTCTTTTCCATAATGTAAATCCTTGCCAGCAGCTGTTTTTTCGATATAGGAAAAAGCCTCTCCATCATCAAATAAATCCTGTGATAAATAATGCAAATCTGTGATAATCCAAATTTTATCTTGGTCTCTTAATGCAGCCTCGACATAGGATTGCTGACGCTGGCCAGCAATAGCAGACCAAATCAAAACAATGGCTGCAATAGCTCCTAGCAATAATACTATTTTCTTCTTCATACCTTAAAAGTATATCATCTTAGATGAATGGCTACAAGAAAAGGGGGTGACAGTTAATCTGTCTCCTCCCTTTATTCATTGATTATTTTTTTGCAAATCCAGCTGCTTGTTCACCAGCCTGACGACCAAATACAATGATGTCTGCTACAGCATTACCACCAATACGGTTTTGACCATGAACACCACCAGTTACTTCACCAGCAGCATAAAGACCAGAAATTGCTGAACCATCTGTTTTCAATACTTCAGTATTGGTATTGATTTTCACACCACCCATTGTATGGTGAACACCAGGTGCAACTTTAATCGCGTGGTAAGAACCAGTATTCAAAGCATGGTCCATACCTGATGTACGACCAAATGCCGCATCATTCTTATCTGCTACAGCCTTGTTCCAAGTATCAAGTGTCGTTTGAAGTGTATCCGCAGGTAGGTCAATTTCCTTAGCCAAATCTGCAAGTGTAGCACCCGTTTTTACAAGACCTTTTTCTTCGTATTGAGCAATAGCTTTCACACGATCTTTCAAGGCATCATCAAAGATAACATAAGCATAGTTTGGCTCCAAGCTATTGATAGCAGCAGAAACTTTATCACGAGTTTCCAATTCGTTAACAAAACGCTCACCTTTTGAATTGACAAGGATAGCACCCTCACCACGAACAGCTTCCGTAATCAAGTAAGAAGTTTCTTGCTCAACAGTTGGGTGAATTTGGATTTGTTCCATATCAACAGTCGCAGCACCTTCTGATTCAGCAAGTGCAATACCATCACCTGTTGAACCTTCTTGGTTAGTAGTGACATAACCTTCAAGTGCTGGATTGAATTTAGCAACCATGTCTAAGTCCGCACCGAAACCACCTGTAGCCAATACAACTGCTTTTGCAGAAACTTTCTTCGTTTCACCAGCAATCTTTACTTCAACACCTGTTACAACTCCATCTTTGTCTTGCAATTTTGTCACATCTGCATTTACAAAAATTGGTACTTCACGTTCAACAAGATTGTGGTAAAGACCATTTACTAAGTAGCCACCAACAGCTGAACCATCTGCTGGACGGTGGGTACGTTTCTCACTCATACCACCAGTTGTAGTTAGATTGCTAAGAGTGATCCCCATTCCATCCAACCAGTCAATTGCACTAGCAGAGTGATCTACAAGATAACGAAGCAATTCAGGATCATTTGTTCCCTTACCACCTTTAAGGGTTTCTTCGTAGAATTTATCGTTTGAATCAGCAATGCCTTCCGCTTCTTGGAATTTGGTTTGTGAAGCATTCATACCAGCTGAAGATTTAGCCGTATTACCACCGATAACAGGCATTTTTTCCAATAAAACAACACTCGCACCAGCATCTTTAGCTGAGATAGCTGCCGACATACCTGCACCACCAGAACCAACAACGATAACATCATAGCTATCTTTTAACTCAGATGGGTCTGTATATTCTTTCACAGATGCCCCTGATACAGCTTCTTCTGAAGAAGACGAAGTTGAAGATGAGGATGTCGCTGTATTCTCAGACTTACCCCCACACGCTACTAAAAACACCACAGCAAGTAGACTCATTAATAAGCCTAACCAAGCTTTCTTTTTCATGATAAACCTCCAATTTTTATCCGATATTAGTATTATACAAGATTGTGAAATATTTTTCAATCTGTTTTGCAATATTTTTCACAAACATGAATAAAAAAATGTATGATATTCGATTCATACATTTTTAAAACTATTTACTGCCCTTGAAGAGCTAAAAAATTCTCTATTTCGGATATTGTTGCCTGGCTCCCTTTACGAAGTATTCCAGATAATTCACCATATTTATAATAGGTTAGGCTAGGAACTGTAGCAAGACCTTGACTCTGTCGAAATTGTTGAATTTTTCCATTCGGATCCGACTCGCTATCTAAATAGTAGATAGTCGCATGTGATTGCTCTACTGCCTCTGTTAATTTAGGAACGAAGTCACGACAATAAGGACATGTCTCACGACCTATGTATAATATAAATTCTTCCTCGTCTTGGATTTTTTGCTCCACTTCATCTATCGAAATAGCCTGATAACTCTTTACAGCCTTCACGTAGTCTGATTCATTTGGTACAGCCGCTGATTGAGATAAAAAGAATGCCCCACCTACGACCAAAATAGTCAATACCACTAGCAAAAAATACTTACGCCACATAATCCCTCCTCAAATACAGACAAAAAGCCCTTGTAAATAGGGCTTTTAAAATATCGATACAAATCTTAGAGCATTTTGTTGTAGAATTCTACGACAAGAGCTTCGTTGATTTCTGGGTTGATTTCGTCGCGTTCTGGCAAGCGAGTCAATGAACCTTCAAGCTTTTCAGCATCGAATGATACGAAAGCTGGACGGCCAAGAGTTGCTTCAACAGCTTCAAGGATAGCTGGAACTTTGATTGACTTCTCACGAACTGAGATCACTTGACCAACTTCAACGCGGTATGAAGGAATATCAACGCGTTTGCCGTCAACAAGGATGTGACCGTGGTTTACGAATTGACGTGCTTGACGACGAGTAGTTGCCAAACCAAGACGGTAAACGACGTTATCCAAACGACGCTCCAAAAGAAGCATGAAGTTGAAACCAAGAGTACCTTGTTTGATTTTAGTAGCTTGTACGAACAAGTTACGGAATTGTTTCTCACCCAAACCGTAAGAGAAACGCAATTTTTGTTTCTCAGCCAATTGCAAACCGTATTCTGACAATTTAGAACGGTTGTTTGGTCCGTGTTGACCTGGTACGTAGTTACGACGTGCCAATTCTTTACCTGTACCTGTCAATGACAAGCCAAGACGACGAGCTTGTTTCCAAGATGGTCCTGTATAACGTGACATTTGTTATGTCCTCCTAAAATAAAAAATATTATTGTAGGAAATAACGTTTTAAGCAAACCTGATTCGTGCAGGAGGCCTTCATCGAAACAGCAACGATTACTCTTCTTGCTGACCTTCTGTTGACGAGCTTCATTTTGCTCTGCTGTTATTTCGCACAAAGATTAGTATAGCACAAAAAAAAGGCCCTGTAAAGCCTTTTTCATCGATTAATCCAAGTAATGAATTAAGATTTTCTCCGTCAATACATCCGAGTAAGTATAAGATTCCACAAAGGTATTGTTTGGATCTTCAAATTCAACGATAAACAAAGACTGATAAACTTCTGTAATCCGACCTTGCTTATTCTTCTCACGTTTCCGACCATTTTCAAGAGTCAACTCGACAATTTGTCCCTCGTGGTCTTTAATATCTTGTTTGATTTGCTTCATCTTAGCAACATCTGTAAATGCATCACTCATTCTCTATCCATCCTCTCTCTTGGAAATACTTGCAAATTTATTGTATTCTTTTTGGAACATGAGTTCCACGGTACCACGCGCACCGGAACGGTTTTTCTCGATGATAACTTCAACCGTATTGTTTGGAATGCCTCCATCTTCCTGCTCACCACGCTCATAGTAATCATCACGATACAAGAAGGCAACGATATCCGCATCCTGCTCGATAGACCCAGACTCACGAATATCGGACAAGACGGGACGCTTGTCCTGACGTTGTTCCACACCACGCGACAACTGACTAAGCGCGATAACTGGCACTTTCAATTCCTTAGCCAAAATCTTCAACTGACGGGAAATCTCCGAAACCTCTTGCTGCCGGTTTTCACGACCTGTTCCTGTAATCAACTGGAGATAGTCAATCAAGATCAAGCCCAGATTTCCAGTCTCCTGAGCCAACTTCCGTGACCGCGAACGGATTTCTGTAATCTTGATACCAGGTGTGTCATCAATGTAGATGCTTGCCCGAGCTAAATTAGCCTGAGCCACCATGTACTTATTCCATTCTTCCTGCGTCAAATGACCTGTACGAATAGAACGCGAGTTAATCACTCCCTCTGAAGCGAGCATACGGTCAACCAAGCTTTCTGCACCCATCTCCAAGGAGAAGATAGCAACGGTCAAACCCAGTTTTGTACCAATATTTTGCGCAATATTGAGGGCAAAAGCTGTCTTACCAACCGCAGGACGAGCCGCAAGAATAATCAACTCTTCCTCATGCAGCCCCGTTGTCATGGCATCTAGGGCAGGATAACCTGTCGCAATACCAGTAATGTCCGAGGTCTGCTTGGCACGTGTCTCAAGGTTATCAAAGTTGATATTTAAGACATCATCAATCCGCTTGAAACCACTTCGACTGGCTCCCTCACTGACATCAATCAAAGCTTTTTCAGCATTGGCAATAATGTCATCTGAACCTTCCGCACCCTCATAAGCCTGATTAACCGCATCTGTTAAACGGGCTATCAGTTTACGAAGATTGGATTTTTCGGCGACAATCTTGGCATAGAATTCCGCATTGGCTGCCGTCGGTACAGAACTGATAATTTCAGCCAAGTAAGCCAGACCACCGATATTCTCCAAATCACCATGGTTGACCAAATAGTTCCGCATGGTGGTCGCATCAATGGCTTCATTCTTATCAGAAAGGGCAATCATGGCCTTGAAAATCAGCTTATGGGCATGCTTGAAAAAATCCTCTGCCTCGATATATTCACGAACAAAGACCAACTTACCTTCATCCAGGAAAATAGCTCCCAAGACCGACTGTTCAGCCAAAATATCCTGCGGTTGCACCCGCAATTCATCTAAGTCTGCCAAGATTTCACCTCCTCACTGACAATGATAACTCTTCTAAGCTTCTTTAATGCTCAAATTGATAACACCTGTCACATCTTGATAAATTTTGACTGGTACATCAATCAAACCAAGGGCACGAATTGGGTGGTCTAATTGGATATGACGTTTGTCAATCTTGATACCAAATTGTTTTTCCAATTCTTCAGCAATTTTCTTGCTAGTAATCGAACCAAATGTACGACCATCTGGACCAACTTTTTCGACAAATTTCACCAAAGTAGCCTCTTCTGCCAACTTAGCCTTGATAGCCTCTGCTTCGGCAACCATTTCTGCGTGTGCCTTGGCTTTAGACTTTTCTTGACCACGAAGGGCACTGATTGCTTGGTTTGTAGCTTCCTTAGCCAAATTTTTCTTAATCAAGAAGTTTTGAGCATAACCTGTGGGAACTTCTTTGATTTCACCTTTTTTTCCTTGACCTTTTACATCTGCTAAAAAGATAACTTTCATTTACTACACCTTACTTTCTTTAATTTCCTCATAAATTTTACTGATGAGGTTTTCCTTAACTTGTTCAAGGGTTTGGTCATAGACCTGAGCTGCAGCCAAATTAAAGTGACCACCGCCCCCCATTTCTTCCATAATCCGCTGAACATTGACCTTGCTATGACTTCTTGCGGAAATGGCTACATACCCTTTGGTATTTTTCGTAACCACAAAGACCGCCTCAATGCCCGCCATATCCAATATGGTATTGGCTGCCTTACTTGGAATGATTGTGTCATACTCTAACTCCTCATCACCGCAGGCAATCACGATGTGGGGCTCCAGCTTCTCACCACGCAAAATCAACTCATTGATTTGACGATAGGCATCAAAATCTGTCGCTGAAATCTGCTGAATTTCAAGACTGTCACTGCCGCGTGTCCGCAAATAGCTAGCCACATCAAAGGTTCGACTGGTTACCCGAGAAGTGAAGTTCTTGGTATCCAGCATAATCCCAGCCATCAACAGACTAGATTGCAGACGATTGAGCTTATGACGTTTATCGTTTTGGAACTGAACCAACTCCGTCACCAATTCACTGGCTGAACTCGCGCCACTTTCAATATAAGTCAATACAGCATTGCTTGGAAAATCCGTATCCCTACGATGATGATCCACAATCACAACCTGACTGAATTGCTCATAGAAATCCTTATCCAAGGTCAAACCAATCTTCGAATGGTCAACCATAATGAGTAGGGACTGGAAAGTAACTAATTTCTTAGCTTCTTCAATGGTAATCAGATTAGAACAATTTTCATCACGCAACTTTTTAATCGCCCGTGCGATATCTGGTGCCATTTCATCAGGATTATAGACCGTATAGGCATTGTTCATGATATTTTGGGCAAAGTATTGCATGCCGACTGCTGATCCCAGAGCATCCATATCCAAATTCCGATGTCCGACAACAAACACAGCATCAACCGATTTGAGTTTATCAGAAACGGCTGTCATCATAGCGCGCGTTCGAGTGCGAGTACGCTTGACTGATGAAGCTGAACCGCCGCCAAAGAAAAGCGGTTGCTTGCTCTCATCATTTTCCTTGACCACAACCTGATCTCCTCCACGAACCTCTGCCATGTTGAGATTTTGAAGGGCCACCTGACCAATCTGATAATGATTACCATCACCGAAGGCCAGACCCATACTAAGCGTTAAACCCAACTCCAATTTTTTAGCTTCTTCACGGAATTTATCAATAACAGAGAACTTATTTTCAATCAGCATCTCCAAGACAGCATAGTCTGTGAAAAAGTAGAAACGATCCATGGTACCACGACGGTAATAGATACCGTAATCGTGGCAGAAATCAGAAACAAACTGAGCCAAAAATGAATTGACCTGACTAATCTGGGAATCCGTCACCGTATCCTCGAGTTCATCATAATTATCAACAGAAATAATTCCGATAACCGGTCGACTACCGATTAAGCTATTTGTCGCTGAATACTCTGATGAAGCATCAAAGAAGTAAAACAAACCGTGGTCGAAATCAACGTTAACCAGGTATCTTTTCCCAGAAAAATTAGCATAGACACGATCCTCATCAAGTCCCACATCAATAATTTCACGCAGTTTTTTCTGGTCAAACTCCCCATTTTCCTGAGCAAAAATCAGCTCAGCAAAGGGATTAAACCACTCCACCTGATTACTATCGGGACGGACCTTAATCACTCCGACCGGCATTTTATCCAAAAGCATCATCAAACCAGAATTGGCCTGATTATTGAGATATTCTATTTGTTCTAATTCACTAAATTCATAGGATTGTTTTTGATAGATAAATAAGGCAACCAACGCACTTAAGCTCACTAACAGAGCCAAAATAGTAAAGGCACTTGTTGGAGAAAATTGATGGATCAATGCCACCAATCCAAACAAGATAATGCCTATCATGACAAAATGAATTGTCGAAAATCGAAATTTTTTCATCACTAACCTCTGCCTGCCATTGTACCATAAATAGCTAGAAATTGCTAGTTTTCGCTAGTATAGTCGAATGAAGAGCTTTCAGACAAGGAACTGAGGCGCAGGTTGCTAGAACAGCCCAGAGGCTGATATAGGTTGGAAATAGGACTTGCGAAGCAAGTCACTTTCGTAGGGTACGGCAAACCGAAAGTGACGATGTATCAAAGTCGATTCAAATGATTTTAAATACAGGAAAAGAACAGCCTTACTGACTGTCCTTTGATTTGTTTTTAGAAATAGAACGACTGCGTCCTTCCAAGTAGACCATGAGAATGGAGATGTCCGCTGGATTGACACCGGAAATCCGACTAGCCTGGCCAATGGTTTCTGGTGAAATCAGCTTGAATTTCTGACGAGCCTCCGTCGCTATGGAATCAATGTCATCCCAGTCGATGTCGGCTGGAATACGCTTTTCTTCCATGCGTTTCATCTTCTCCACCTGATCCAAGGCCTTGGCAATATAACCTTCATACTTGACCTCTGTTTCAATCAATTCAATGGTCTTGGCATCCAATTCCTCTGCCGCAGGGCCGATAAAGGCTACCGCATCTTCGTAGGTCACATCTGGACGACGCATGAATTCCTTAGCAGTCAAAGCGTCTGTCAAGGGCTTGAAGCCCATAGCAACGACTTTTTCATTGGTTTCCTTGATTGGCTTGAGTTTGATAGACTCCAAGCGCTTCATTTCGTTGTCAAACTGGTTTTTATGGATTTGGAAAACCTGCCAGCGCTCATCATCCACCAAGCCAACCTGACGACCAATCTCCGTCAGTCGCATATCCGCATTGTCATGACGCAAAATCAAACGGTACTCTGCCCGGCTGGTCAAGAGACGATAAGGTTCCACCGTTCCCTTGGTCACCAGGTCATCAATCATAACGCCGATATAACCGTCGCTTCGTTTCAAAATCAACTCAGGCTTGCCCTGTACCTTGAGGGCGGCGTTGATCCCAGCGACAATTCCCTGACCCGCTGCTTCTTCATAGCCTGATGTTCCGTTGGTCTGACCTGCTGTGAAGAGTCCAGAAATCTTCTTAGTTTCCAGCGTCGCCCGCAACTGATGAGGCATAACCATATCGTACTCGATAGCATAGCCCGTCCGCATCATCTGAGCATTTTCCAAGCCTTTAATGGAGTGGATCAAGTCCTGCTGCACATCTTCTGGCAGACTGGTTGACAGCCCTTGGACATAGATTTCATCGGTATTACGACCTTCTGGCTCTAAGAAAAGCTGGTGGCGTTCCTTGTCGGCAAAGCGCACAATCTTATCCTCAATAGACGGACAATAACGGGGCCCAATCCCCTTGACAATGCCTGAAAACATAGGTGCTCGGTGAAGATTGCTGTTGATAATCTCGTGGCTGGTCGCGTTGGTGTAGGTCAACCAGCAAGGAATCTGATCCTGCAAATAATCCTCATCCTTGGACAAGAATGAAAAGTGATTTGGCTTTTCATCGCCTGGTTGAATCTCGGTTTCGTCATAGTTAATGGTACGGGCATTGACACGCGGTGGTGTCCCTGTCTTGAAACGACCAATTTCAAGTCCCAATTCTTTCAGATTATCCGCCAGCGTGATAGAAGCTAGGCTATTATTAGGGCCTGACGAATACTTGAGATCTCCTATGATAATCTCACCACGTAGGGCAGTACCCGTCGTCACTACGACCGCCTTAGCTGAGAATTTCTGGTTGGTAGCCGTGCGGACACCGATAACCTTACCATCCTCCACTAAAATCTCATCAATCATAGTTTGACGTAGGGTCAGATTTTCCTGACGCTCCACCGTCCGCTTCATCTCCGCTGCGTACTCTGCCTTGTCCGCCTGAGCCCGCAAGGCACGAACAGCTGGCCCCTTACCCATATTAAGCATTTTCATCTGGATATAGGTCTTGTCAATGTTGCGGCCCATTTCACCACCCAGGGCATCGATTTCCCTTACCACAATCCCCTTGGCAGAGCCACCAATGGAGGGATTACAAGGCATAAAGGCCACCATATCCAAGTTAATAGTTGCAATCAAGGTTTTACAGCCCATCCGACTGGCTGCCAATCCCGCCTCTACTCCTGCGTGCCCTGCACCGATCACGATGACATCATAATTTTCTGCAAATGTGTGTGTCATGTTGTTTTCTCCTTCATGTTCATAATGTGTTTGATTTGCCCGTTCCAGTTTGGCAATTCCTCTGCCAGAAAAGCTGGTACGACATCTAGGTTTACAAGGTTGTCAACTTCTATCCATTCACAAGCTTGCTTCAACTTCCCTTCAATCATCTCCTCAGGCATTTCTCCAATAGGCTCCACGATAAAATGAAACTCGATATTGTGAAAATCTCTGTCTTCGTGTGTAAACTGATTTTCAACGACAAAAGCTAGTTGGTTGACACGGCTGTCAATCTCTAATTCTTCTTTGACTTCTCGAACAGCCGCATCTGCTGCTACCTCATTGACCTCAACCGCACCACCAATGGTATAATAACGCCCCTTATAATCTTTGGTCAGAAAAATCTTCCCATCTTTTATAATCAATGCAGTGGCACGAAAACCGAAAATCTGGTTGTCAACTCTGGTTCTGAAATCCATTCTTCCTTCTCTTTTCTAAAATTTCATCCAGATATGGAACTAAGTTTTTCTTGTTTTCATCGCTAGGGGCTAACCATAGAAAATCTGTATGCTCTTCTGGGTCAAGAAGAATGTTTTTCGGTTGTTCAGTAAGTTTCACTTCATAGACTAGCCTCGTAAATACCGTCTGTTTATCTTCATCAAACTGACTATCTTCATGGATAATGGTCAGATTTTCCTTTTCTATCGAAATGCCAGTTTCCTCAAAGCATTCTCGAACAGCAGCATCACGAGGCAATTCATTCTCCTCGACACGACCCCCTGGAATATCCCAATATCGAGGAAAAACATTGGGTTTGCCACGCTTAATTTGCGAACGCTGAATAACCAGGTGACTGTCTGCAACAGTCAGTAAAACATGGGCAATCAGTTTGACAGGCATGGTTCCTCCTAATCTCACAAAAAATAGCCAAAACTCTCGAAAATTGCAGGACAAAAAAGCCTACAATTCCCATGAGCTTTGACCATCATGATGATTGTTACTCTTATTCTATCAAAAGATTTGTAGAATTTCAAATCTGGTGTTACGTTAACGTTTCAATATATTCTAAGCCCCAAGCCTCAACAGCATCTAGCACCGAACGAAATTTTTCGCCCATTTCAGTCAAGCTATACTCTACACGAGGGGGGACTTCTGCATAGACCGTGCGACTAATAATGCGATCCTCCTCCAATTGTCTAAGGTGCCTTGTTAACATGGTTTGAGTAATACCTGGAATCAGTCGCTGTAATTCATTGAAGCGTTTCGTTCCTGTACTGAGTTGGTAGATAATCACCAATCCCCACTTACCAGTCAAGACTTTTTGTGTTGTTGCAAAAGGGCAAATACCATATTCACTAACTTTTTTCAAAAAAATTCTCCTTTATTTATCACAATAGTATCACTTTTGATACCAACGAATGAAAAAGTACCTACTTGCATAATGGAATGCTTCAGCTATAATTGTACTATATCAAAAAAATTGGAGGACATCAAATGTCAACAAACTTGGAAATTTTTAATGCCTATAACAATGCTCTCATCGCTGGTGATTTTGCAGCTCTTTTTGAAACAATGGCTAATGACATTATCTGGCATCAACCCGGAAATCATTCAACATCTGGTGCTAAAATTGGTAAGGAAGTACTCGGAGCACATCTAGCAACTTTTGCCGAAAAAACAAATGGAACTTTCAAAGTAGTGACAAACTGGGTATCCGATAATGATACTCTTGTTGCCGCTAACGTAACATTCCTCGGGACTCGAACAGATGGTGAAGAACTAAACATGAATGGCATCGATCTTTTCCGTATGGAAGATGGCAAAATCAAGGAAGTTTGGCTCTTCTCAGCCGACCAAAAAGCCGAAGATGCTTTCTGGGGATAAGATAAAAAGCTTAGCATGAGGGTGCTAAGCTTTTATTTTTGATTAAATATACTGACAAGCCATCCCATCCTTGTAGGCCATGTCGATCATGCCACCGCCCAGACACTCTTGACCGTCGTAGAAAACAACGGCTTGACCTGGTGTGATTGCTCGTTGTGGCTCTGCAAAAACAACCTCTGCTTTGTCGCCTTTTACCTTGACAGTTACTTGACTGTCTGGTTGACGGTAGCGGAATTTAGCTGTGCATTCTATCGTGAATTCTTCAGGCATATCACGTGTAAAGTGCACTTGACTGGCCTGTAAAGAAGTTGACATCAAGGATTCATGATAGAAGCCCTGGCCGACATAGAGGATATTTTTTGACAGGTCTTTTCCGACAACAAACCAAGGTTCATTGTCCCCACCGATTTGTCCTCCGATACCAAGCCCGCCCCGCTGACCAATGGTATAGTACATAAGGCCTGTATGTTCTCCCATGTCACGACCATCAACCGTCATCATCCGACCGGGCTGGGCTGGCAAATACTGTCCTAAAAATTCTTTGAAGTTCTTTTCACCGATAAAGCAGATGCCTGTCGAGTCTTTCTTTTTAGCGGTCGCCAATCCTGCTCGCTCTGCTATTTCCCTTACCTGAGACTTTTGTAAATGGCCGAGCGGAAACATGGTTTTCTGCAGCTGTTCCTGTGAGAGTTGGCTGAGAAAGTAGGTCTGGTCCTTGCCATTGTCTGCCCCACGTAGCATGTGAACGGTGCCGTCCTCGTCGCGTGACACCTGAGCGTAGTGGCCCGTCGCCACATAATCCGCACCCAAGTTCATAGCGTAATCCAAGAAGGCCTTGAACTTGATTTCCTTGTTACACATGACATCTGGATTAGGGGTGCGGCCAGCCCGATACTCTGCTAGGAAATACTCAAAAACGCGGTCCCAATACTCTTTTTCAAAGTTAACAGAGTAGTAAGGAATGCCGATTTGGTCTGCCACTGCAGCCACATCCTTATAGTCTTCTGTTGCTGTACAGAAGCCATTTTCGTCCGTGTCGTCCCAGTTTTTCATGAAGATACCAATAACATCGTAGCCCTGCTCCTTGAGCAAGAGGGCCGTAACCGATGAATCAACACCGCCACTCATACCGACAACAACACGGGTTTTAGAATTGTCAATTGACATAATCTTCTCCCATCTTTTCGTAGAAATAACGATTTGAAGGTCGTATTTCAAAATTTTTTCCAAAAAACGATTTGAAGGTCGATTTTGAACAACTTGTATTATACCATACAAAAGGGAGAAGCAACAGGAATTTGACATAAAAACCCATTCATCTAGGCATATTCCCTGACTAGAAAATTTGGTATAATAAGGGTAAGAAAAAATACGAGGAAAATTATGAGCAACTTAAAATTTCAATCGGTCTTTGATATTATCGGGCCTGTTATGATTGGTCCTTCCTCTAGCCATACGGCTGGGGCGGTCCGAATTGGGAAAATTGTGTCTTCCATCTTCGGCGATGAGCCGACAGAGGTGGAATTTCAACTCTACAATTCCTTTGCCAAGACCTATCGTGGACACGGTACGGATGTGGCCTTGGTAGCAGGTATTTTAGGCATGGATACAGACGACCCACGTATTCCTGACTCTCTTGATATTGCAAGAGAACGAGGTATTAAGGTTTACTGGCGTGTCAACAAGGATAGCAATACCCCACATCCCAATACCACCAGAATCATCATAAAAAACGATAAAAAATCCATCTCAGCCACAGGCGTTTCCATTGGTGGGGGAAATATTCAAGTAACAGAACTCAACGGTTTTTCTGTCAATCTCAATATGAATACGCCAACTATTATTATCGTTCACCAAGATGTCCCTGGTATGATTGCGAAAGTGACCGATGTTCTTTCTAAGTATGACATCAATATCGCCCAAATGAACGTGACACGTGAACAAGCTGGCGAAAAAGCCATTATGATTATCGAAGTTGATGCTCGCCAATGTGAAAATTCTATTGCAGAAATTGAAAAAATTCCACATCTGCACAATGTAACCTTCTTCAACTAGAAAGAGAAAGACATGTTTTATACTATCGAAGAATTGGTTCAGCAAGCCAATGATTTTTCTGGTAATGTAGCTGAACTCATGATTGCTACTGAAATTGAATTGACCGGTCGTAGCCGCGAAGAAATATTGACAATTATGTCCAGAAACTTGACAGTTATGAAAGCCTCCATCGTAGATGGACTTACTGAAAGCAAATCCGTATCTGGTTTAACAGGAGGTGATGCTGCCAAGTTAGATACCTACATGAAGAGTGGTAAGACTCTGTCGGACTCTTCTATCTTGTCCGCTGCAAGAAACGCCATGGCTGTCAACGAATTGAATGCCAAAATGGGCTTGGTCTGCGCCACTCCTACAGCAGGATCTGCTGGTTGCTTACCTGCTGTGCTTGGCGTTGCCATTGACAAGTTAAACTTGACAGAAGACCAACAACTTGACTTCCTCTTTACGGCAGGAGCCTTTGGTCTGGTCATTGCCAACAATGCCTCTATATCAGGTGCAGAAGGAGGCTGTCAGGCAGAAGTCGGATCTGCCTCTGCTATGTCTGCCGCAGCATTAACTCTTGCAGCAGGTGGAACTCCCTACCAAGCCAGCCAAGCCATCTGCTTTGTCATCAAAAATATGCTGGGGCTGATTTGCGATCCGGTTGCAGGTCTGGTAGAAGTTCCTTGTGTCAAGCGAAATGCAATGGGAGCAAGCTACGCCATGGTAGCTGCCGATATGGCACTAGCAGGTATCGAATCCAAAATTCCCGTTGACGAAGTCATCAATGCCATGTACCAAGTAGGCTCCGCCCTCCCAACTGCCTTCCGTGAAACTGCTGAAGGTGGATTGGCTGCCACACCAACTGGTCGCCGCTTGGCACAAGAAATCTTCGGGGAAAGTTGACAAACCTGTCAAGATAAAAAGGACCATTGCGGTCCTTTTCTTATTGTTTCGTGAACGTTAGTTTCTCTAAGGTTGTATCATTGGCGTCAATTTCTGTCAAGGTAAGTGTAGAGCCGCTCAAGCTATAGCTATCTGCTTCACCATCTACATAGGCAAGTTTTTTGTCTAAATCAAAGATAACTTGCTCAATGTCTTGATCCCCATCGTTGTCAACTTCTGTCAAGGTAGCTTGATTCCCTTTGACAGTCAAGGTGTAGGTGTCATTCCCAGATGTTGCTGTATAAGTACCATCTAACTCAGAAGTGTCAACCAACTTGACACCATAGCTTGCTGCGAGATCACTAACTGACATTGCATTTGTAGTAGCTGTTGTAGCATTTGTCGTTGCAGATGATGAACTTGCTACAGATGAGGAGTTAGCGGTCGCAACAACCTGCTGATTGTCATCATCGTAATCAACAATACCAACATGTTGTTCAATTTGGTTCTCCAAAGCCTCAAGTTTATTTTCATATACTTCTGCTGCGACAAAACCAATCGTTGCCAAGGTCAAGGCACCTACTGACAATAAGATAATTGATTTCTTACTCATACCTGCAACCTTGCTTTTCACAGATTCCCAAGCACCTGTTTTCTGATTTTCTGTCACTTCAATGATTTCTTGTTGATTTTTGTTTTCCATGTTCTATTCCTCTTATTAAATCTATTGCTCAGCTCCTGCTGATAAGTCTATTATAGAGGACAATCTTGAACACTTTTGGGAAACTTTATAAACAAATTTTAAACACTTTTAAATTATGCATTAAGGCGATAACCTGCCCCCCAAACCGTTTCGATTAAATCGGTTCCCAATTTATCTCGCAGGCGATTGATATGGACAGCCACTGTGGCACTATCTCCAACATAATCATATCCCCAAATAGTTTCAAATAAGTAATCTTTAGAAAAGACACGGTTGGGATGTTTTGCCAGATAAACAAGCAACTCAAATTCACGGTTGGGCAATTTGATTTCCTGACCATCCAAAGTCACCTTCCAATTGTCCAAGAAAATAGTTACATTTCCAACAATCAATTCATTACTGCTATCATCCTTCTGGAAACGTTGGTAGCGAGCCAAGTGCGCCTTGACACGCGCCACCAATTCCATAGGATCAAAGGGTTTGCTGATATAATCATCCGCTCCCAATCCCAAACCTCTCACCACATCCATGGTTTCTTGTTTAGACGTGACCATCAAGATAGGAAAATCAACCTTATCCCGTAGGTCGCGACAAAGATCATAGCCAGTTTTATTTGGAAGCATAACATCTAACATGAGGAGAGCATAATCCTCTTTTTTGAGTTGTTCCTCAACTAAACCACCATCATGTACCAAGTCTACTTGGTAACCCTGCATTTCCAGATAATCTCTTTCCAAATAAGCGATTTCGACATCATCTTCCGCAATTAAAATCCGTGTCATTTTGTATCCTTTCTAGGTAGGCTAAAGATAAATCGAAGTCCTGGAGTTGCCTCAACAGACACACGACCACCCAATCTCTCAATAATATTTTTTACGATAGCTAATCCTAAACCATGTCCTTCTACTTGTTGACGTGTATCATCTTCCCTGTAAAATTCTTCAAAAATCAAGTTAAGTTTATTCTTTTCTAGACCTTTTCCATTATCCATAAAGGTCCAAACAACTTCTTGCTCTTCTAGATGACCAGCAAGGCTTATTTTCAATGGATGAACAGCTGCGTATTTTCTGGCATTATCAACCAGATTGTCCAAAATCCGACGGAATTGGGTCGGATCAATCTCAACAGGCAAGTATTCAGATATATCCAGTTGGAACTGAACACCTTCATCTACCAACTCAGCTGTTTTTTCTCTTACATATTCCTGTAAAAATGGAGCCAGATCAAGTTTCACTTTATCAAAAGGCATCTTATCTGTTTGTAACTGTGAGAATGCAAATAATTTTTCCAGTAGCTTCTCCATCACCTGAGATTTTTGATAAATAACCGTTAGATACTGATTGCGTTTTTCCTCCGTATTGGCAATACCATCCAAAATTCCTTTGGCATAGCCTTTGATTGACGTCAAGGGAGTTCGCAAATCATGAGAAATATCTGCGACCATCTGCGTTCGGTTTTGCTCATACAATCGATTTTTCTCATGGGCAGCTAACAAGGAAGTCTGCATTTGATTGAACCCTTGGGTCAATTCTTCAAATTCCTTATCTCCTTGGTAGGTCAGGGGTACTGTATAATTTCCCTGTTGGATACGGTCTACACCGCTATGCAATTCATCCAAAGGACGCATGACGACACTTAAAAGACGACGAGTAAAGAAGAAATTCAGCACCACAACAACAACGATACCTACTCCACCGACCAAGAAAAGTTGTAATAGAAAGGCTTGAAATCCCTGACTTTCTTGCTGTTCTTCCATATCCTCTAGCATAGCATAGAGATAGTAAATCTGACCATCTGTTGCGACCTTACGACTAATGACAATTTCTCCATCCACATAGGAAGTGTGGGTTGTAGCAGAAACAGTCACTTCTGACAACTCATCTGCATCATCTGTCAGGTTTGAAAATAAGACCTCTCCATTGCTCTCTACGTATAATTTTGCATCACTTAATGCTAAATCGTCAGCTAATTTTGGAAAATCTGTACCTGAAAAGCTTTCCAGCGTTTGCTGACTGCTAGCTGTCTTCTGACTGGTTGATTGCCAAGTACCCTGACTACGATAAATGCTGTTCACCACATAGACACTAACTCCTAACATAGCTATCAATGATAGGACTAGCATAATCATATTCAAGCGAAATATTCGTTTCTGTAAATTCATTGTTCTTCTCTTCTAGTCAATTTTTCCACATTATAAGCAAAATCGCAGCATTTGTAAAGCATGGAAAACCATCAACTAAAAAAGCCTAGTAAAACTAGACTTTTTATTGTGTTCTTAATACCAGCCGTTTTCCAACCAGAAGGCTTTAGCTGCTGACCATGAACCGTAGCGTTCTGCTACATAGGCATCTGCCACACGCTCTTGGTTTTCTGGTGAATAGTCACCATTCAAATATGTATTCGTTAACTGGTAACGACCAATATAGATACCGTTACGTGCATCGTAGCTACCGCTCGATTCCTTCATAGCAATCCATTCTTTTGCTGCTGCATCTTCAGCACTCAAGTTTGAAGTATAAGAACCAGTGGTAGTAGTTGTCGCTTCACTTGTTGTAGATTCAGTTGCAACTGTTTCAGCTGCTGGAGCTTGCTCCGCTGGTTTTTCTTCTGTAGTAGAAGCTGTTTCACCAACTTCAATAGCCTGTCCAACATGGATAAGATTTGGGTCTGAGATGTTGTTTTGCTCAGCTAATTTTTCTACGCTTGTATTATACTTTGATGCAATCGCTGATAAGCTGTCACCAGATTGTACAGTGTAAGTTTCCGCATTAACAACGCTCGCTGTCAACAAGGTAGCACTTGCTACCAAACCTGTAAGAGCTGTTTTCATTTTTTTATTAAATGTCATATTCATAATACCTGTGATGTAAAAATTCAATCTACTAATCAAATAGTTGAACCTTAAATGCCATCACATTCCTTTCTTTTGTGAGTCTAGTATACCTCCTAACTATTACTTTGGTTTTGAAAATCTATTACAAATATTACATTCAAATTGAAATTAGACAATAAAAACGCTATTTCTAGCGTTTTTTTACTCAATTTTTTAAAAAGTATAGCACAGAAGCCAAAGCAATCATAATAAGAATAGCTACTGTGTCCGCCCACTTCCAAGCTAAAATACGGTACTTGGTTCTACCTTCTCCTCCTTGATAGCCACGCGCCTCCATGGCTGTTGCCAAAGCATCAGCTCTCTTAAAACTCGAAGCGAACAAGGGAATCAAAATAGGAATGACAGATTTTACCTTCTGGATAAGATTACCCTCATTAAAGTCCACTCCACGTGCCCTTTGAGCATTCATAATACGAGTGGTGTCATCCATCAAGGTCGGTACAAAACGCAAACTCATGGATAACATCAAGCCAATCTCATGCACAGGAACCTTCAATCGCTTCAAAGGTGCCAGACCTGATTCAATACCATCTGCTAAACTAAGTGGTGTCGTCGTCAATGTCAACAGCGTTGAAAAGAAAATAATCAAGACAAAACGCACAAAAATAATTCCTGCCTGTTGCAACCCTTCCACAGATAATTTAAAAATCCAAAATTCCCATAGAATTGTCGCACCTGGAGTAAAGAAAACTTGGAAAAAGGTCGTAAAGAGGATAATCCCAATCATTGGTTTTAAACCATTGATAAAAAATGACAGACGAATTCGCGATAGCATAACCAGGCCAAAAACAAATGCAATCAACAAGATATTGGTGATCAGGTTATTGGCCCAAAAAATCATCAAGAGAAAGGCAAACATGGCCAATAGCTTGCTTCTCGGATCCAAACGATGAAGAATGGAATTCCCTGGAATATAGCGACCCAAAATCAATTTATCCATGTGTCACCATCCCTGTAAATTCTTCAATTGTAATCGGAAGACGTTCAAATACAAAGCCTCTTCTCTCCAAATTAGCTGCAAACTTAGTAATCTTAGGTACTCCCAACTGAATACTCTCCAAAAAATCCACCTCTTGAAAAATATCAACAGGTTTTCCAGAACGCACTAATTTTCCCTTCTCCATAATGTAGACAAAATCAGCATAATTGGCCACATCGTCCATCAAATGAGTGACCAAAACGATTGTCATGCCTGACTCATGGAGCTTTTTGAAAATATCCATCAATTCCTGACGACCAGCAGGATCTAGACCAGCTGTCGGCTCATCCAAAACTAAAATACTTGGTTCCATTGCCAGAATCCCAGCAATCGCTACCCGACGCATTTGACCACCCGATAGTTCAAAAGGGCTACGCTCAAACAAGCTTTCATCAATTCCGACCAAGGCCAACTTTTCACGCGCAATCGTTTCAGCATCTTCCTGAGAAACTCCGAAATTTTGTGGACCAAAAGCAACATCTTTTAAGACCGTTTCATCAAATACTTGACTTTCAGGAAATTGGAACACTAGCCCGACTTTCTTCCTGACTTGCTTAATATCCTTATTTTCAGATGTCGCTGTAATCACAACATCATCAATGATCACTCTTCCTTCTGTCGGCACATTCAATCCATTCAAGAGTTGTAAAATCGTTGACTTACCCGACCCTGTATGCCCGATAAGCGCCGTATAAGAGCCATCAACAATCTCTAAATCCACACCAAAAAGCGCACGCCCCTCAAAAGGAGTGCCAGCTTGATAGGTATAGCTTACTTCTTGGAGATGAATTCCCATACAGTTTCCTCTAATTCTTCCTCTGTAAAATAGCGGAGCGGTAAATCAAGCCCAGCCTGACGCAAAGATGTCGCTAATTCCGTCGTGAACGGTTTGTCCAAATCTAAATCAACCAAATCTTCACGTATAAATAACTCGCCTGGACTACTAATTGATTCAACCTGACCCTGTTTCATCACAATCACTCGATCACTCAAAGCCACCTCATCTAAATCATGCGTGATGGAAATAACTGTCATACCATGACGATCCTTTATCTCACGTACAATATTAATCAAGTCGAGACGACCTTCCGGATCCAACATAGACGTTGCCTCATCCAAAATAATAATTTTTGGACGCAAGGCAACCACTCCAGCAATGGCTACCCGTTGCTTTTGACCACCCGATAGACGAGCGGGTTCACGAGTTTTAAAATCAGCCATTCCAACCAACTCCAAAGCCTCGTTCACTCGAGTCTGCATCTCTTCCAAGGGGATTCCTTGATTTTCTAGACCGAAAGCAACATCATCTTCTACTGTAGCACCCACAAATTGATTGTCTGGATTTTGAAAAACCATGCCAATCAGACGCCGCTTATCCCAGACATTATCGACTGTTAGGACATCACCGTCAATATAAATATCACCGGATTCTGCTTCCAATAGACCATCAATCAAGCGAACAGTCGTCGACTTACCAGATCCATTATGACCGATAATAGACAACCATTCTCCCTGTTTCACGTGAAACGAAACATCGTTTAGAGTGTAATGATTATCCTCTTGATTGTATTTATAGGTAAGATTTTTTACTTCAATAATATTATTCATCATTTAAATGTATCTTTAAACAAGAAAGATGCACCCTTGAAATAGTCATAGCCTGAATAAAGGGTGAAGAATAGAGCAATATATAGCGTAATTTGTCCCAACAAATTCCAGTGTAGGAGGAGGAAAATCACCGCAAACATCTGTGAAAAAGTCTTAATCTTACCAGGCATGGCCGCAGCTAGAACTGTTCCTCCATTTTCAACCAGTAGCAAACGAAGACCAGTCACTGCCAATTCACGACAGATAATAATCGCGACCACCCAAGCTGGAGCAAAACCAAGTTCCACCAACATGATGAAGGCAGACATGACCAAGATCTTATCTGCCATCGGATCAGCAAACTTACCAAAGTTGGTCACAACCTGCCACTTACGAGCCAAATACCCATCTAGATAATCCGTGATACTTGCCAAAGCAAAGATTAGTGCTGCTAAGATATGACTGAGCGTTGACTGCCATACTGACAGTAAGAGGATAAAAATAGGAATAACCAGAATTCGTCCTACCGTCAAGGCATTGGGGATATTTTCGTTTTTCATATAAAACCTTTATTGTTCAAAATTTATTGTAATTGAGCCTGTATCTGCTGTCAAGGCTGATAGATCTAGCTTTTGACCACCTACACTTACCTCAACCCCTTTAACAACTCCAAGAACAAGTGTGGTAGAAGTCACTCCTTCTTCAATTGTAGTTGTCACTGAAGGGTTATCCGGTGTCAATGTTACACCTTCAACTAACGACGTATCAGACAGACTGATCCAACTTGTTGTATTATTTGCGGTTACAGTTATTGTTAATGGATAAACTACTCCCTTGACAGTTGCAATAATATACGAATCAGAACCAACGATTGTGATATTTTCAGACGTAGAACTTGAAGTTGAAGTAGGGCTAGACTCTGAACTTGTACTTGTCTCCGAGTTTGTATCACTCGACGAAACACTTTGCTTGATAACACTATATGTTGAATTTTTAGTAGTTGGCAAAGCTTGATTTTGCAATCGGCTATATACTACGTAAGTAACAAGAATGATGATTGAACTTGTAGCCAATAAGAGATACATCAGGGGTAGCATTGAATTTTTTCTCTTTTTACGAACCTTATATCCCCTTTTCAATTCTGATGAACGAATTTCTTCTTCACCTTCTTCATAATACTTGACCAGACTATTTGTTTCATAAGCGTCTAGTAAAACGTCTGCATCCAAGTCAAGTACATCTGCATATTTAACCAAAACAGACGCACTATCCACGCTATTTTCAAGAAATTCAAAATCATTATACTCCAATGCCTGCAAGTACTTTGCATGAATCCTTGTCATACGTTGCACATCTACAAACGTCCATCCTCGCACTTCCCTAGCAGTTCGGAGAACTTCTCCAATACTCTTTTGTCTCATAATTTCCTCTCTCACTCTCTCATCATATACAATATACTATTCTAACAAAATTCTAAGGAAATTTCGACGGGTTGCTCCCACTTATTTTGGAAAAATAGTGAAATCTGTCATATCACAGTTACTAATAAAGCGACGACCCGCCTCTCTAATATCATCCAGCTGTAATTCCTGTATCATTTGAGGCAAATCAAATATATTCTCAACCTCTGAATAGTGAGCCACAAAATGACTGGCAGTAAATTCCAAGGAATTTAAACTCCGAATAAAATCTCCATACATTTCATTTTTTAGCAAGTGCAGATGATTTTCATTTACATCCTCATCTCGTTCAAAATTACGAACAGCTTTCATAAGCATACTGGACAAAGTAATTGGCTCCTGCGTATCCCCAGATATAACCAAGTAATGATAGTCCGGGGTAACTTCTAACTGAAATTGGAAGGATGAATCAATCTTACCTTGCTCATACAAACTCTGATAACGTTTTGAAGTCCAACCAAACAACATGGCAAATAAGAGTTGCAAACATAGGCGATACTTTTGTATCTCCTCACGCTCAAACACATCATTACCTCTTAAACCAACTGCTAATTTAGGAGTGGATACTTCAAACTCTTCTGTACGGTGTTTAAGAATAGGCAGCTTTTCGACTGGCTTTACTTCAAATTTTGACTTACTCTCATCAAGTTGCGCAGTCTGATAACTTGAAATTTGCTGCCATACCTGGTCCAAATCAAAATGTCCAATCACAAATAATGTCATATTCGACGGATGATAGAACAAATCAAAATTGTCATATAAATCTTCTGCTGTGATGTGTCCAATCGACTCTACTGTCCCAGCAATATCATGGGCTAAAGGTGTTTGAGGATATAAGGAGCCTAGAATACCTGTAAACAAACGGTAATCCACATCGTCTTGATACATTTCAATTTCTTGCTCAATGATTCCCTGTTCTCTCGCAACATTCTCATCTGTAAAGTAAGGTTGACGAACAAAGGATTGTAACAAGGATAAAGCTGGCAAGACTTCCTGAGTTGTTGAAAATAGATAGCTAGTCTGACCAAAGCTGGTATAGGCATTTGCACTCGCCCCAAATTTAGCAAACTCATTCATGACATCTTCTTCATCCTCATTTTCAAACAACTTATGTTCCAGAAAATGTGCAATTCCTGCAGGATAGGCGATGTCCCTACCACCCTCTAGAAGAAGGTGGGTATGTAAAGCTCCAAAATTAGCTGTAATAACTCCGTAGGTTTCATGATAATCCATCTTAGGCAAGAGAACTACTGTCAAGCCGTTGTCAAGTTTGGCATAGTAGACAGTTTCTTTCATATAAGGATATTTTTTCTCAAGCAACTTCATTCCTCTGTCCCCTCCATAAAGTAAACCGCCTGTAAATTTATCATTTTCCCAACACGAATAATATCTTCAGTTGACACTTCCTTTACAGCTTCTATCCATTCTAACCAGGTCAAGTTTCGCTCTCCTAAGCTAACTTGATTGTAAACCTGTTCTATCAAATTATTCTGCCTATCTTGAGCCAGTGTTGCTGAATGAACTAACATGTTCTTTGTCAACTCTAATTCATCTTCTGTAAACTTTCCGCGCTTCAAATCAAGAATTTGCTTACTAATCAGCTTCATCACCTTTAAACGATCTCCACGATTGATGCCAGCATAAACCTTCATCATCCCAGAAAAGATAGTCACCTGACTTCCGATTGTATAAGCCAAACTCTCCTTCTCACGGATATTTACAAATAATTTAGAATGAGAAAAAGCACCAAGTAGACCATTGAAGACCATCAAGGCTGGATAGTTTACATCGTTGTAAAGAACTTGTAAATGATAAGCCAATTCTAAAATCGATTGCCTTGCCTGCTTTCTCTCAACTTTCTCCCTCGTAATATTTGAATACTCTTGTTGGTACTCCAACTCTAGTTTGGGCTTGCGATAGGTAAAATTAAATTGTTCAAATTTTTCTCGAACAAGGTCTTGATTTACGGTCCCAAGTACAAAAATATCAATCTTATCTACACGAAGCATGTTCCGATAGATTTTATATACCGACTCGGCTGTCTCTTTCTCAACCAAATCTAGGCGACTGACACGTGGAATTTGCAAGGCTTGGTCTTGATAAAATAACTTGTTCACTTCGACATCCGCATGATAAAAATTATCCTCTACTTCAGACTCAAGAAAATTGATTAGATTCTTTTTCTCCACTTCAAAAATCTTCTGATCAAATCCCTGACCATGCTTTAGAGGACGAAACAGACTGGAATATAAAAAATCAAGAATGGCGACTGTAATATCCTCATTATTTGGTAGATAGCTTGGATTTGTATAGGAGATTGTAAAATCCACCATATGTACACGCCCACGTTTTGCAACCGATGTTGAAAAATGTGCCCCATATAGCTCTGCCAAGCGTCTACGCATTGCCTGGGCGGAAGGATAATCCTGGTTCCCCATTTCAAGAATATTCGCGACTAATACACGTCCAGCTACAGTTGCCTCATTCATCTCGGCTGCAAAACGCACTTTTATTCTGTTTGTAGTAAACTGATCTGTTTCAATAAAATGCAAATCAATTCCTTCTTGTAATTTCATCTTCTTCCTCTTTCAAACATTGTACCCTCCATTATATCATTTTTCTGTGATATAATATTCTATAACGAGGTGACATATGGAATTTAAATTATTTGATGACTACATTACATTGCAAGCATTATTGAAAATAACTGGTATTCTCCACTCAGGTGGGGCCATTAAAGGTTTCTTAGAAGAAAATACCATCCTTTTTAATGGAGACGACGAAAAAAGACGAGGTAAAAAAATCCGCATCGGTGATATTATCACGCTACCTGACCACAACATTAGTATCACAATCGTTGCACCTAGTACAGAAGAAATACAGCAGCACCAAGAAGATCAAGCAGAAAAAGAACGTGTGGCTGCAATCGTTAAAAAGCTAAATCAAGAAAATAAAAAGAATAAGAAACAAGTAACCCCTACTAATAAAAATGCAAAAAAAGCCGATAAGAAGCCTGTCCGCTTTCCTGGTATGTAAACATGTGGCTTGAAAGATTAGAATTACGGCACTTTCGCAACTACAGAAAACAGGATATTGAGTTCAACAAAGGACTCAATGTCTTTTTGGGTGAAAATGCCCAAGGTAAAACCAATATTTTGGAATCCATCTATTTTTTAGCCTTGACACGCAGCCACCGTACTCGAACAGACAGGGACCTACTCCAATTTCAAGAAAAAGAGCTGTATATTTCTGGTTTACTCCATCGTACAAATGGTAAAGTACCACTTGACATCCACTTGACAGAAAAGGGACGAATTACCAAAGTTAACCATCTCAAACAAGCCAAGCTATCCAACTATATAGGACATATGAATGTAGTCCTCTTCGCACCAGAAGATTTACAGCTGATAAAAGGGGCGCCTGCTTTGAGAAGAAAATTCATCGATGTCGAGCTCGGTCAAATCAAACCCATCTATCTATCTGACTTGACCAACTACAACCATACGCTCAAACAGCGCAATGCCTACCTAAAATCCACTGACAAAGTAGACGAAACCTTTCTATCTGTACTTGACCAGCAACTAGCTGAATATGGCAGTCGGGTTATCCAACACAGACTTGATTTCCTCAAAAAACTAGAGGAATTTGGAAACAGGAAAGTTCAGGAAATATCTGGCAGTCGGGAAGAATTGACAATCGAATACCAAACATCTATCGAATTGACAGATGCTGTCAATCTAGTTGACAGATTATTGACAGAACTAGAAAAGTCTCGTAAACGTGATTTATTTAAGAAAAATACAGGAGTTGGACCACATCGAGATGATGTAGCTTTCTTTATAAATGGAATGAATGCCCATTATGGTAGCCAAGGTCAGCACCGTAGTCTTGTTCTATCAATCAAACTGGCAGAAATCGAGCTTATGAAAGAAGTCACACGAGAGTACCCAATTCTACTCTTAGACGATGTTATGAGTGAGCTAGATAATAACCGCCAAATCAAACTACTAGAAACTATTACGGATACGATTCAAACATTTATTACAACGACATCTTTAGACCATTTACACAAGCTACCAGATAGTTTAAAAATATTCCATATTGAATCTGGTAAGGTTACTGAGTCGGAATAACCGTTATTTACACAAAGCTTTACACATTTGTAAATTTTATTTACACAACATTAAAGACCCTGTCAACAGGGTCTTGTTTTCTACCGTTTGTCAAGCTTATCAAGGTATTTGACGAAAAATATTTTGAGTTCAATAGTCAAAATAAGGAAATTGTTTTATTTTGGACTAAATTTTAGTGTAAAAAGTGCATACAAAACCAACACCTTATGTTGAAATTTTTTGATAAGGTGTTACAATGATAGAGCATAAACAGTTTTACCGATTTTGGGTTGAAGCGTAATCGTAAAGTTTGTTATGCATAATGAGGTAATACATTGTCCGAATGAGACGATGTATGGAGGCAATCGTGTGCGGCTTCGTTGAAGTCGTTTGCGATTGTCTTTTTCGTTTCTCATAAAAGTCTGCGATATGGCAAGGATTAGTATGACTGGCTGAAGCGATATTGTGGATACACTTGAACAGAATCTTTCTAGCGTAGGGATTGCCACGTTTGGTAATGTGTTCTTTAGCGAGGAAGTTACCAGATTCATAGTGTCTCAGGTCAATACCGATAAAGGCATTGATTTGATTGGCAGACTGAAAACGGCGAATATCTCCCAGTTCACCAATAATACTTGTTGCAGTAGTCTCAGCTATTCCAGGAATAGAGAGCAGAATGTCATATTCAGGTAATGGCTGAGCTAGTTCCACCATTTCGTCTAAGACTGCCTGTCTCTGTTCAGAAAGTCTAAGCAATTCTTTTGTATAGTAACGGACCTCTTCCAGCATTGGAGAGTTTTTCTTGACGGCACAATACGATTGATTAGCTAGTGCTATCAGCTTCTCGGCTAAGTACGCTACACGCTTGTCCGAAATCCGTTTTGAAGTAGATTGACGAATGCTTTCTGAGAGTTCGTCCTTGCTTAAATCAAGCACGAAGTCCTTGCAAGGAAAAGCTATGACCAGGTTCCAGTATTGTTCACCAGTTGGTGTTGACAAGATATTTTCCAATTC
>NZ_POPB01000034.1 GCF_002964045.1 Streptococcus suis
TGAGCCCAGCCTCTTTTCTTGTTAATGATGATTTTCAGAGAGTGTTAATCTACAAAATAGTCTTTTCTGACAATTTTAATTAACCATATCCACTATATTATATCAAAAAAAGAGCCTGACGGCTCTTATCTTGTTTAGAAAGATTCTTATTTTCTTTTTTTCTCTTCGTAGCACTTTTTATATTTTGCGATTTTTTCTTGACGGTAACTACTATTACCAATAAACCGAAGAAGATTGAGCAACGGAGTTCTATTGATACCAAAGATGCCA
>NZ_POPB01000340.1 GCF_002964045.1 Streptococcus suis
CATCAGAAAACCTATTAAGGTGTGCTATATCATTTCTTAATGAGAAAAGATTGTCTAACTTCTCTAAAATAGCAGTATTACTTACCTCAATCTCTAAAAATTTTGAATATTTTTTGTATTTTCCAGAAATTTTTTTTCCACCAGAATGGGATGCAGCAATTCTGTTCAAATATCCTAGGTACGTTTTAGGATCATAATTCTTATCTAGTTTTTTCACTAGTTCGCCGTTTTCTGTACCATTAATACCTTTGACTAACAAGTCAATATTTAACTTAAGCAACTGTTTAATAGAATCTTTGAAATAAAGTTCAAG
>NZ_POPB01000341.1 GCF_002964045.1 Streptococcus suis
AGAACATCTTTGAGTTCATCAGTGATTTCGAAGCTTTTCGCATCGGTTGGAACTTGGGTATTGATAGTGTACTCAAACACTTCATCACGTTGTGGAAGATCTGCGTGGACTTGATTGTTAACCAACTTATCTACTGTTGGGTCAGTTGGTGTCGGTGGAGTGACGGTTACTGGTTCTGACGTTACTTTTGGTTTATTATCAACCGTAATATTCGCAACGTTAGGAACTTTGACTGCTCCATCTGTAATGTAGTCTGACAAGTTGACATTAGCGCGAATCTTAGCTTTAAATGTCACCACGACTGCCTGACCTTGAAGTTTAGAAAGTTGATCTGACGTCAAGTTGATCGTCAAGTTTTGGTTTTCTGTCTTCACAGTTGTTTCCTGTGTGACATCTTTATCACCAATCTTAACAACGACTTCGCCCTTACCATCTGCTCCCGCAAACTCTAGAACTTCCTTCAGTTC
>NZ_POPB01000342.1 GCF_002964045.1 Streptococcus suis
ATGAAACACGCCAAAGTAAACAATTTAAGTACCGTTACTTATGAGCAAGTATTGTCTATTTTTAATAGTTATCTATTATTTAACGGGAGGAAATAATTCTATGAGTCGCTTTTGTAAATTTGGAAAGTTACACGTTACTAAAGGGAATGTAGATAAATTATTATGAAGATTTATATAAATCGAAATAAAGATGTTAATGCAGACGGAACAAAGAAAAAGCCGCATTATCATATAGTTTTTAATTACAAGGGCAATAAATCATTTGAACAAATGGACGAAATGGCAAGAGCTTTAAGGGCACCGATTCCTGAAAGAATAAGTGGTTTAACTGGTGCTGTTAGATATTTAACGCATATGGATAATCCTGAAAAGTATCAATACGATAATACAGAAATACAAGTGTTTGGTGGATTTGACCTTGAAAGTTGTTTAGCGTTATCTACTGGTGATAAAAGACAAGCGTTAAAAGAAATATGGCTCGCAGATTGCAACATTGTCATGAAGCTGATGAGCTAGAACGTTTATCTGAATTTGATGAAGTGTACCAGCTGGCAAGAGAGCATTATGACGGTGCATTTAGAGAGCTAGTTGATAAATAGACGGAAGAGAGTAGATTTAGTTTGGCTCTTTGTCAACTGTAGTGGGTAGATGAAAAGCTAACACCTAGAGATGTTAATGTTAATGAAGCTTATATTAAATTAAGGAAGGAAAGAACAATACATGTGAGTAAAGAACTTATGTCACTTTATACAGATTACTTGATATATGAGTATAGTGAGGAATTGGAGCATGATTATGTTTTTATTTCCTTAAAAGAAGGCTATTTTGGGAAACCACTAAAGTACCAAAGTGTTCTTGATCTAGTTAGAAGAATAGTTAAAAGGACTGGAATAGAATTTACATCACATATGCTTCGCCACACTCACGCAACGCAGCTAATTAGGGAAGGATGGGATGTTGCGTTCGTTCAAAAGAGATTAGGTCACGCACATGTTCAGACAACGTTAAATACCTATGTTCATCTTTCAGATCAGGATATGAAAAATGAGTTTAATAAATACCTCGAGAGAAAGGAGCATAAGAAATGAATGCTTCTAGTAAAAGGAAAATTATTAGTCAGAGTGAGATTAGCAAAAAAATAGCTGTAATGAATGAAGAAATGCAGGGGTTTTGGGCTAATAATAGTTGGGATATAAGAAAATGTCCACATCCTTCTGCCATAGAATTAAGTAAGAATCCTGCTTTAAGGAATCGTTGGGTTCGTTTTGAACGTGTTAAAAATCTGTGGTTAAGAACAGAATTGAAATATTTTTATTTTTACCATTTAAACAATGGAATATGGAATGCAAAAACTGTCTGGATTAGAAAAGGAACAGTAATTAATAAAATGTTAGATTTCTTAGATTTAAAGTATCCTAGCATTACTTCAATTACTGAAGTTCCTATTGAAAAAGCAATGACGGAGTATAGAACTTATTTGACAAAACGGGGTGTTAGAATTACCACTACTAATTATAAGATTACTGCTAATCAAGAAAAAACACCTGTAAAAGCTAATTCCTACTATGTTACTAATCTAAAACAATTTATGGAGTTTTATGAGAACTTTTATTTTGATGGAGAGGAGTGGGATAAAGACGTTTGGGATAGACGTAACTTACCTTTGCCAGATGAGATAACAGATCAGTTACTTTACTTTTACCAGAAAGGGTGTAAGCTAAAACTTAGGCTAGCCATTGCGCTAGCGACTTGGTACAATAAGGTGGCAATTGAATTATATTAATAATCGATAGGAGGTAGAAGCAAATGAAATTTACAACTATAGTAACATTTAAAGAACTCCATGTATAGGTGGCTGTGACAAGCTTTACATGGAGTAGAATAATTATTGTCCAAAGCCACCTTTGCAATTGCTAGTACTAACGCAAAGGAGGATATGAAAATGCAATACAAAATAATTAATGGTGCCGTTTACTATGATGGTAATATGGTGTTGGAAAACATCGATATTGAAATCAATGATAATGAAAAGATTGCTATTGTTGGTAGAAATGGATGTGGAAAAACAACCTTGCTAAAAGCTATTATAGGCGAAATTGAATTAGAAGAAGGAACTGGTGAAAGTGAGTTTCAAGTAATAAAGACCGGTAACCCTTATATTAGCTATTTAAGACAGATGCCTTTTGAAGATGAAAGTATATCAATGGTGGATGAAGTCCGTACGGTATTTAAGACGCTTATTGATATGGAAAACAAGATGAAACAGCTGATAGATAAAATGGAGAATCAATATGATGATAAAATCATCAATGAATACTCTGATATCAGTGAAAGGTATATGGCTCTTGGAGGTCTAACCTACCAAAAAGAATATGAAACGATGATTCGTAGTATGGGTTTTACTGAAGCAGATTATAAAAAACCCATTTCTGAATTTTCAGGTGGTCAGCGAACTAAGATAGCTTTTATAAAAATACTTTTAACAAAGCCAGACATTCTATTACTTGATGAACCTACTAACCACCTTGATATAGAAACAATACAATGGTTGGAGAGTTATTTGAGAAGTTATAAATCTACATTGGTTATTATTTCCCATGATAGAATGTTTCTTAATCGAATTGTGGATAAGGTTTATGAAATCGAATGGGGAGAGACCAAATGTTATAAAGGTAATTATTCAGCCTTTGAGGAGCAAAAACGAGAAAATCATATCAAACAGCAAAAAGATTACGACTTGCAACAGATAGAAATTGAAAGGATTACACGCTTGATTGAACGTTTTCGTTATAAACCTACGAAAGCTAAAATGGTGCAATCTAAAATTAAATTATTACAGCGTATGCAAATATTAAATGCACCAGACCAATACGATACAAAAACTTATATGTCTAAATTTCAACCGAGAATCAGTAGTTCAAGGCAAGTATTAAGTGCTTCAGAACTTGTGATAGGCTATGATACTCCTCTTGCAAAGGTTAATTTCAACCTTGAAAGGGGACAGAAGCTTGGAATTGTTGGGAGTAATGGTATTGGTAAATCCACGTTGCTTAAAACACTTATGGATGGTGTGGCAGCATTGTCTGGAGATTTTAAATTCGGATACAATGTTGAAATTAGCTATTTTGACCAACAGCTTGCTCAAATCAGTGGAGATGATACACTATTCGAAATTTTTCAAAGCGAATACCCTGAGCTAAATGACACAGAGGTCAGAACTGCTCTTGGCTCATTTCAGTTTAGTGGAGATGATGTTTTTAGACCGGTGTCCTCTTTGTCAGGTGGAGAAAAGGTTAGATTGACATTATGTAAATTATTATATAAACGTCCTAATGTTTTAATCTTAGATGAACCGACAAACCACATGGATATTATTGGAAAAGAGAATTTAGAGAATATCTTATGCAGTTATCAAGGTACAATTATTTTTGTGTCACATGATAGATATTTTACTAATAAGATTGCTGACAGATTACTTGTTTTTGATAAGGATGGTGTAGAGTTTGTACAATCTACTTATGGTGAGTACGAGAAAAAAAGGATGAATTCTGAAAAGCCATTTAATAACATTAAAGTTGAGCAGAAAGTAGAGAAAAATAACACAGTAAAAGGCGATCGTAACTCCATTGAGAAGGAGAAGGTTAAGAAGGAGAAACGAATTGAAAAGCTTGAAGTGTTAATAAATCAATATGATGAAGAATTAGAAAGATTGAATAAAATCATTTCTGAACCAAACAATTCTTCTGATTATATAGTACTGACGGAAATACAAAAATCAATTGATGATGTTAAAAGGTGTCAGGGTAATTATTTTAATGAATGGGAACAGTTGATGAGAGAATTGGAAGTTATGTAATTTTTGAGTTATGCAATAAGGATGTAAAAGTGTTAATGATACATTCTGGTTGTTGAAAATGTAAAAAAATTAATGAATTTTTATTAGATATAATCGCTATGTGAAGACCTTTTGAGTTTGCCGCATAGCGGTTTTTATTATCTATACTTTGGAATTGTCAAGAAAAGTGTAGTCGTATAAACTCACTAAATTTCCTTTGATTGTTATGCTGCCAGAAGTTGTTCTTCCAGTAGCCCTCTGTATATAACAGGAGGATTGAGCAGGTGGTTTCTGTCGTTGCAGAACCAGATTCTAAATATGGGACTGAAGTATTTGATGAATATGTCATAAGTAAAGAATTTGAAAATGTTCAAGAGGTTATGACGTCTCAAATACAGCAGAAAGGAAGGTTAAGATAAGAGAAACTGAAGTTCAACAATAGTATTTAGATATAGGGTGATAAATCAGATTATATTGTGATTTGTAGAATTGCTTGCCTTGGTGCTAAATAGGTATGGTAATAATGTACTAATCGATTGTTTTGTAGTAAAAAAGCAACAGATAATTAGGATATTTTTCTTGTATTGTTCGTTAAAAAGAGCCAAACGAAGTATATTTTCTCATAGAAGTTGAACATAGTAGACTGATTATTGCCACTGTAAAAAATGAGGAATGTATCCTGTGTTACAGTTATTCCATTAATGAGAGATGAGGATAAAGATAGATTTGTACAGGGAATTGAGAAATTTAACGTTTAAACAAAATCTAGTTCATCCTTTACACTATCCGTTGGGATAGTATACGTCACAAATGTGCGTACTTACATTTTGAATTTTCTTAAGTATAATACTCATTATGATGACACCTAGATAACAATTCAAACCCGATGCAAGTGTAACTGCATCAAAAATCAATTTTGAATCCTAATTAGTTAAAGAGAGGTAGCAGAAATGACAATTTTGTATTTTACCGCAACAGGAAACAGTCTTTATGTTGCGAAAAGACTTGGTGGAAAACTAATATCCATCCCACAAATGATAAAAGAGAATAAATATGAGTTCTCAGACGAGAGGATAGGTATTGTATTCCCGGTTTTTCACGTTAATATCCCGCCATATATTAGAGATTTTTTAGAACGCTCTATTTTTAATTGCAAATATCTATTTGTTATTGCAACATATGGAGAATATGCAGGTTCAACTGCAGATGAAGTGAAAAAGATTTTAGACAAACGTTCAATACCAGCCAATTATATAAATAATATACAAATCGTTAAGTATATGAAAAATTCTATAGAAACTTCTCTCAATTAGGCTAATTTTATTGCAATAACAGGTGCCTACTTTTAAAACAACCGATTTATTAATAAATATTGAAAATTTTTAGGAAGAATAAAGCGTTCTCTTGTGAAATTAGAGAACGCTTTATTACTGGCTCTTTGTCAACTGTAGTGGGTAGATGAAAAGCTAACACCTAGAGAGGACGAAATTCGTTCTCTCATTTTTGATGTTTAAAGCAATATATATCTTGGTTTTAAAGTTCGTAAAGTTCCTAAAGCCAAACGCTTGCCTCTTAATGTCTTTGATGAGTTTATTGGTCGCTTCCAGTTTAGCGTTGGAATATGGAAGCTCCATGGCGTTCGTGATGTAAGTTTTATATTTTAGAAATGTCTTAAAAACAGTCCTAAAGGTTGAATTGACAAGATTCAGATTGTCCTCTAGAAGTTCGAAGAAATGTTTCGAGTTCTTCTCTTGGAAATGGAAGAGAAGGACCTGGTAGAGTTCGTAATAGAATTTCAGTTCCACAGAGAAATTCAATGTCTTCTGGACAACCTCTTTCGGTGTTACTGTTTGCCCGAAAGTGCGGGAATAGAAGCGATTCAGAGACAGTTTACGACTATCTTTTTGGAGAATACGCCAGTGATTTTTCATGGATCGATAAGGTAGGGAACGCGTATCGAAAGTCTTCATAATATCAATTCTAGTCGTCATCATAGCACGGCTCAGGTGTTGGATAATGTGAAATCTATCAAGAACAATTTTCGCATTTGGAAATAACTGTTTGATGATAGGAATATAGCTACCCGACATGTCCACTGTTACGACCTCGACAGTTTCTCTGACCGCCCTAGGATACTTGTAGAAATAGTTCTTGATGGTGACTTGGCGGTTGTTGTCAAGAATGGTCACAATCGATCTCGTCTCAAAATCCTGAGCAATAAAGGCGAGTTTTCCCTTGTTCCGACTAAATTCATCCCAGCTCAAGACTTTTGGTAATTTCATAAAATCATTCTCAAATTGAAATTGAGCCAGTTTCCTCTGGACAACTGACACGGAGATATGTAGTCTCCTAGCGATGGCTATATTGGTCATGTTTTCTGTATGGAGTTGTGTGATTTTCTCCCAAATAGGTTGGGAAATCTGACAGTTTTTCTTGACTAGAGGTGTCTCAGATACAGTCACTTTTTGGCAAGATTTGCATTGAAACCGTCGTTTCTTAAGCAAGAGGAGGGTCGGAAAGCCCTGACAATCCAAAATCGGAATCTTTGACGACTTTTGAAAGTCGT
>NZ_POPB01000343.1 GCF_002964045.1 Streptococcus suis
AGTCCAAAATGGAGGATAAGATTGGACTGACTTTGGCGTGCTTAAATCTCAAAAAACTAGTTAAAAGGATGGCAAGAAGGCCTTTTTATTTTGTCCAGATGAGGTGGTTTAAGCACCAAAACAGCTATTTTTCCCTAAAAACAGTAAAAAAGACAAACACCAAAACGATGTTTGTCTGCAATCTGAAACAACCCCGATGGGTTGTTTTTTCACGAGCATGAAAACACGAAAGCGATTAAAGGTCCAGTGGACCTTTTTATCATGAGCTTGAAGATACAAAAGCGAGTTAAGGCTGGTGGATTAAAACAGTTCAGTGAACTGTTTTAACCCGAGCAAATAAATAAAGAAGTGGGGGAGGAAAGGGAGTTTAAAAATAGGAAAGTGCTACAAGTCAACCATAGAAGATAAAAGCATTTTCTTTGCCTATCGAGCCCTTTCCCAATTCTTTTCTCTTTCTTTATGCTATACTAGGTTTCTACATTTTTTAACGGAGGATACAGAATGAGGCGTTTAGTCTTGAATATTGCAATGAGTTTGGATGGTTTTATTGCTCGTAAAGATGGTAGTTATGACTGGATAGAAGGTCATGGTACTTCCAGTTATGATACTCAGTTACAGTTTGATAATCCTGCTTTTTTCGAGGGTTGTGATACAGTCATTATGGGGCGAAAATCCTTAGAGGATTGTCCACTAGAAATGATTGATGGATATCAAGAGAAGACATTTATCATTGCAAGTCATTCTGAACAGACGGATTATGATAATGTTCGTTTTGTAGACAATATTGTTTCAGAAATTGAGCGTTTGAAAGCAGATGATGGAAGTGATATCTGGCTTTTTGGTGGTGCGGGACTAGTTCAGACCTGTTTGAAAGCCAAACTTATTGATCATTTCATTATTGGAATTATACCGACGATCCTTGGAGATGGAATTTCACTCTTTGATCAATTAGAAGAAGAGCAAATGTTGACTTTGGTAGAATCAACAGTGACGGATGGCATTGCGATGTTGCGATATGATATTCGGAAATAAGAAAAAGGTGGGCCTTAGCTCACCTTTTTAAGTATTCATTAGTTTTTGACACCAGCTGCAATTTCTGGATTAGCAAAAGCATCGTCAATGATGTCTTTCAATTGTTTAGCAGAAGCTTGCATTTTTTGCAATTCAGCATCATTCAATGGGATGTTTACTGGACGAACGATACCGTGTGCACCGATGATAGCTGGTTGACCGACGAAGACATCTTCAACACCTTCGTATTGACCTGCTTGATATACAGACAATGGAAGAACAGCATTTTCATCATCAAAGATTGCTTTAGTAATACGAGCAAGAGCAACACCGATACCGTAGTAAGTAGCACCCTTTTTGTTGATGATTGAGTAAGCCGCGTCACGAACAGATACAAACAAGTCAACAAGACCTTGCTCATCGATATCGCGGTTATCTTGCAACCAGTCGTACAATTTCACACCAGCAACGTTAGCGTGTGACCAAACTGCGAATTCAGAATCACCGTGCTCACCCATGATGTAGGCGTGTACTGAACGTGCGTCGATACCAATTTTCTCAGCCAATGCTTGACGGAAACGAGCTGAGTCAAGAGAAGTACCAGAACCGATAACGCGCTCTTTAGGGAAACCAGAAAATTTCCAAGTTGAGTAAGTCAATACGTCAACTGGGTTAGCAGCAACAAGGAAGATACCGTTGAAACCAGATTTAACGATTTCAGTAACGATTTGTTGGTTAATACGAAGGTTTTTCTCTACTAATTCAAGGCGAGTTTCACCTGGTTTTTGTGGCAAACCAGCTGTCAAAACAACCAAGTCTGCATCATGAGCATCAGAATACTCAGCAGAGTAGATTTTTTTAGGGAAAGTGAAGGCCAATGCATGGCTCAAGTCTTCAGCATCACCTTGTGTACGATCTTTATTGATATCGATAATACCCAATTCTTGACCAATACCTTGGTTTACAAGTGCGTACGCATAAGCTGAACCTACGGCACCATCACCGACAAGGATAACTTTTTTGTGTTGTTTAGTTGCAGTCATTCTAAACATCTCCTTAGTTTTATTTGGGGATGACCTCATCCCGACTATATTCCATTCTAGCACTTTTTAAAGGTTTTGTCACTTGTGAAAGGGACTTTGAAAATGTTTACATGCTAGTTTCCAACAAAGAATTTTATCCCTAAATATGGTATAATTGAAACACAATGACTGTTGAAAGAGGCATAGAATGCAAGATAAAAACTTAGTGACGGTGAATCTGACCAACGAAATGAAAAGCTCATTCATTGACTATGCGATGAGTGTCATTGTTTCTCGTGCACTGCCAGATGTGCGTGACGGTCTTAAGCCGGTTCATCGCCGTATTTTGTATGGAATGAACGAATTGGGAATCACTCCCGACAAGCCCCATAAGAAATCTGCCCGTATCACGGGTGATGTTATGGGTAAATACCATCCGCATGGGGATTTTGCCATCTATGAGGCCATGGTCCGTATGGCCCAGTGGTGGTCTTATCGCCACATGTTAGTTGATGGTCACGGGAACTTTGGTTCCATGGACGGGGACGGTGCCGCTGCCCAGCGTTACACTGAAGCTCGGATGAGCAAGATTGCGTTAGAAATGTTGCGTGATATTAACAAAAATACCGTTAATTTCGCGGACAACTATGATTCCAGCGAGCGTGAGCCAGAGGTATTGCCAGCACGATTCCCCAACCTTTTGGTCAACGGGACGACAGGTATCGCCGTTGGTATGGCAACCAATATTCCGCCGCATAATCTGGGTGAAACCATTGATGCGGTCAAGCTGGTTATGGACAATCCAGAAGTCACCACTCGTGAAATTATGGAGGTTTTACCGGGGCCTGACTTTCCAACGGGAGCCCTGGTTATGGGTAAATCAGGTATTCACCGGGCCTATGAGACAGGGAAAGGCTCTATTACCCTACGTTCTCGTACAGAGATTGAAGAATATGGCAATGGCCGTGAGAGAATTGTCGTAACTGAGTTTCCATACATGGTCAACAAGTCCAAAGTACAAGAGCACATTGTTAAATTGGTGCAAGAAAAGCGCATCGACGGGATTACGGCTGTTCGGGATGAATCCAACCGCGAAGGTGTACGATTTGTTATCGAAGTTCGCAGGGATGCCTCTGCTAACGTTATTTTGAATAATTTATTCAAGCAAACCCAGCTTCAGACCAACTTTAGTTTCAATATGTTGGCCATCCAAAATGGTGTGCCGAAAATTTTATCTGTCCGTCAGATTTTAGAATCCTATATTGTACACCAGAAGGAAGTCGTCACTCGTCGTACGCAATTTGATAAGGAAAAAGCAGAAGCGCGTGCTCATATTTTAGAAGGCTTGCTGATTGCCCTTGACCACATTGATGAGGTCATTCGCATTATCCGAAACTCAGAAACAGATGCTATTGCCCAGGCTGAGTTGATGGAGAAATTTGAGCTTTCTGAACGCCAGAGCCAGGCTATTCTTGATATGCGTCTGCGTCGGTTGACAGGCTTGGAACGTGACAAGATTCAGTCTGAATATGATGAGCTGATTGCTCTGATTGCTGATTTGGCTGATATTTTGGCCAAACCAGAGCGTGTTGTCACGATTATCAAGGAAGAATTAGATGAAGTTAAACGCAAATACGCTGACCCACGTCGTACAGAATTGATGGTCGGAGAAGTTCTTTCTCTTGAGGATGAGGACTTGATTGAGGAAACAGATATCTTGATTACCCTGTCAAACCAAGGCTACATCAAGCGTTTGGCTCAGGATGAATTTCAGGCTCAAAAACGCGGAGGACGTGGGGTTCAAGGAACTGGCGTCAAGGACGATGACTTTGTGCGTGAGTTGGTGTCGACCAGCACTCATGACCGCCTTTTGTTCTTTACCAACAAAGGTCGTGTTTATCGCTTGAAAGGGTATGAAATCCCAGAATATGGCCGTACTGCCAAGGGGCTACCAGTGGTTAACCTCCTCAAGTTAGAAGAAAATGAGTCTATTCAGACTATTATTAACGTAACCAAGGATCAAGAAGCAGATAGCTATCTCTTCTTTGCAACCCGTCAAGGTGTGGTCAAGCGGACAAGTGTTTCAGAATTTGCCAACATCCGTCAAAGTGGTCTTAAGGCCTTGAACTTGAAAGAAGATGATGAGCTGATTAACGTTTTCTTGACAAATGGTCAGGCAGATGTTATCATGGGAACCAAATTTGGCTACTCTGTGCGTTTTGCAGAGGAAGACGTTCGAAATATGAGCCGTATTGCAACTGGTGTACGTGGTATTAAACTACGTGAAGGAGACCAACTAGTAGGGGCGACAATGGTTTCAGATGATCAGGAAGTCCTTGTCTTGACAGAAAAAGGTTTTGGTAAGCGTACCCCAGCCAGCGAGTACCCAACAAAAGGTCGTGGTGGTAAGGGGATTAAGACCCTTAAAGTTGCTGAGAAAAACGGTTCTCTGGCAGGTTTGACAACTGTATCTGGTGATGAAGACATTATGGTGATTACTGATACTGGTGTGATTATTCGTACAAGTGTTGCAAATATTTCACAAACAGGTCGTTCAACCATGGGTGTAAAAGTTATGCGTCTAAATGATGAAGCGAAAATCATGACCTTTGCCTTGGTCGATGCAGCCGAAAATAAAGAAGAAGAGGAATAATTAATTGTCACAATTCGAAAATAAAAAGAAAAAGCGTAAAGGTTCAATTTGGTGGAATCTATTAACTATTGTATTAGTATTGATTTCTTTAGCATTGATTTTTAATACTTCAATAAGAAATATGATGATTGCTTGGAATAGTAATAAGTATCAAGTTGTAAATGTTTCCAAAGAGGAAATTGAGGTAAATCAAACAGCCGATACGACTTTTGACTTTGAACAAGTTCAGTCGATCTCAACTGAAGCTGTCATGAAAGCACAGTGGGAGTCGCAACAACTACCAGTAATTGGAGGAATTGCAATTCCTGATGTCAATATAAATCTACCAATTTTTAAAGGTTTATCAAACGTAGCACTCATGTATGGTGCTGGAACGATGAAAGAAACTCAGGTCATGGGTCAAGGAAATTATTCTCTCGCTAGTCACCATGTATTCGGAATCGCTGGAGCAAGTGAGACTCTCTTTTCACCTTTAGAAAATACTAAAGAAGGTATGAAAATATATTTGACTGATAAAGAAAATATTTATATTTATACTATTAAAAGCGTTCAGACCGTTACGCCTGATAGTGTTTATGTAATTGAAGACACTGAAGGAAAAAACGAAATAACACTTGTAACCTGTGAAGATGCTGCAGCTACAATGAGAACAATTGTTAAAGGTGATTTGGAGTCGGTAATTTCTTATGATGGAGCCCCAGCAGAAACACTAAAATATTTTGAACAGTCTTATAACCAACTTCAATTATAGTCTTTTATTAAAATGAATGATTCGTTGAGAGGACAAATTTTGTTCTCTCTTTTTTTGAATTCTTTTCCGAATAAATAAGTGAGGAGGAATTTATGTATCAAATCGATTTTAAAGAAGAAGGTCTATTGCCACGTGAACGATTGTTAGAAGTAGGGGCAGAGAGATTAAGTAATCAAGAATTATTGGCTATTTTTATCCGAACAGGGACTAAAAAAGAGCCTGTTTCTATCTTATCTAACAATTTACTAAATCGTTTGGAATCTTTAGCCGCATTGCGAGAGTTATCTATTGAAGAATTACAGAATCTAACCGGAATTGGACGTGTCAAGGCGATTGAAATTAAAGCAATGATTGAGCTAGGGAAACGAATTAATCAGTCAGAATTGCTACTAAATGAACGTATTCTGGGGAGTGAAAAGCTGGGCAGAAAAATGATTCAAGAGTTAGGGGATAAGAAGCAGGAACATCTTGTCGCCTTATATCTTAATACTCAAAATCAAGTCATTCATCAAAAAACGATTTTTATCGGAAGTGTCAATCGTAGTATTGCTGAGCCGCGAGAAATCCTTCACTATGCAGTTAAATGTATGGCAACGTCCATCATCATTGTTCACAATCATCCGTCTGGTTCTGTGCAACCAAGTAAGAACGATTTACTCTTTACAGAGAATTTAAAAAAGTCCTGCGAAACGCTAGGACTAGTCTTATTGGATCATTTGATTGTTGGGAATAAGGATTATTACTCATTCAGAGAAGAAAGTGAATTATTCTAATATAGATTACAGAGGGCTCATATTTGGAACCCTCTGTTTATTTTTATTCACCCTTACGCATGAAATAGAGAAGAGTTTGTAATTCACTAGTTAAATCAACGTATTGAACCACAACATCTTTTGGAACTGTCAGATTAACTGGAGAGAAACTAAGAATACCTTTGACACCTGCTTCAACGAGAATGTCTGCAACTTCCTGTGCTTTCACGCTAGGTACAGTCAAAATGGCAGTCTGAGAATCAGCTTCTTGGATTCGTTCCTTGATTTCAGAAATAGCATGGATTGGAATATTTTCATCTGTTGTGCCAACTGCGGGATTATCATCAACCTCGAAGGCCATGACAATCTTCATTTTGTTGCGTTCATGGAAGCGGTAGTGGAGGAGGGCGCGTCCCATATTTCCGACACCAACTAGCATAACGTTTGTAATAGAATTATCGTTAAGAATGTCTGCGAAGAAATCCATCAATTCTTTCACATTGTAACCAAAGCCGCGCCGACCTAATTCTCCGAAATAGGAAAAATCACGTCGAACAGTCGCTGAGTCAATACCGATTGCTTCAGCAATTTCTTTTGAACTAGCTTTTTCGATATTGCCTGCATAGAAACGTTTGAAAATGCGATAATAGAGCGAAAGGCGTTTGGCGGTTGCGCGTGGAATAGTTGATTTTTTGTCGTTTTTCACAAGTGACTCCTTTTTTAGTAAGTAGGAAATAGTATTCGAAACCTACTTCTATTTATTTTTCATTCAGTTCTTCCTTCTATTCTAGTTTAAGTTTGTGAAAAAATCAACAGATTGGATTGAAAAAGACTAAGCATGAGATGTTGCTTAGTCTAGTGTTTGAAAGTAGCGGTAGAGGTCGCCGATTGTGCCTCTGTAATCTAATTCTTGACCATCTCGTGTTAGTTTGGTCACAGGATAGTAATCGGGAAGAGTGAGGCAACCAGAGAAGGCCAGTTTGGCCGCATCCAGATTGCCAAACTCCTGTTTTCTGTCTATTTTGTAGGCATCTTGATAGTGAACAACAATCATCATTAACCTTCCTTTGTAAACAGGTCGCGGTCTACTAGGCTATCCATTAAGAAATAGAATTTTTCTTGAATGACCTTGTTACCATTTTCTTTAAAGATATTTACCAAATGCAAACCAGATTTATCTGTAATGTTGATTTTAAAGCCAGTAAGTTCTTTATTGACAATAATCTTTAAAAGAAAGCCTTGATTTGAATTTGGAATTTCTTCCAGAAGCCTTGTCAATTGATAGTGTCCAGCCTTGGTTTGCTCAAAAGTATTATCGCGAAGAGTGTATTTTTTTACTTGTGGGCTGATGTGGTACGTAAATGCGCAATCTTTTAAATGAACGGATTGTTGAAATGCCATTTCTATGCTCCTAAAATATGTTTGAGTTTAGTGGTGAAAGTAATAATTTCATCAAAAGTATTTTTATCAGAAAGACTGATTCGGATTGATTCCTTCAAACGGTGAGAATCCTTGCCATACATTGCTTCAAGGACATGGCTGTTTTGGACAACGCCAGCAGTACATGCTGAACCACTAGATACCGCAATTCCTTCTAAGTCTAGTCGCATGAGAAGTTGTTCATTTAATTGACCTGGAAATCCAATGTTAAGAACATATGGCAATTGTTGTCCAGCTTGATTGAGGTAGAAATCTAAACCTGAAAGGCCTTCTAAAAGATGATTTCGCAATTTGCTTATATGTTCAAGGTTTGGCTCAAACTGAGAATATTGCTCAGAAAGCGCAGTTGCCATCGCAGCGATAGCTGGAAGGTTTTCTGTTCCTGCACGATGTTTATTTTCTTGTTTTCCACCGTGAATAAGCGAATCAAATCCCTGCAAGCGACTGTATAGAAAACCGACTCCTTTTGGTCCATGGAATTTATGGGCAGAAGCAGCTAACAAATCAATGCCATAGTCAGCAGGCTTCAAATCCATTTTTCCGACTACCTGCACAGCATCTACATGGAAGACTGCCTGATGGTCAGCCAATAGTTGGCCGATTTCTTGGATGGGAAGTAGTTGGCCTGTTTCATTATTGGCAAACATGGTACTGACTAGAATAGTGTCTGGCCTCAGTGCTTCTTGAATTTGTTTTGCTGTGATGACTTGATTGACAGGTTGGATATAAGTTACCTCAAATCCAAAGCGTTCCTCAAGATATTGCATGGTATGGAGGACTGCGTGATGTTCTATAGCAGTCGTAATCAGGTGTTTGCCCTTGGCTTGATGGGCCAGAGCATAGCCTTGAATTGCTAGATTATCAGCTTCTGAACCTCCAGCTGTAAAAATAATGTGGTCAGGATGGACGTCAAGAACTTGTGCAATGTCTTGTCTAGCCTGTCGTAAAATTTGGTTAGCTTTCCGGCCAGCTTGATGAATGCTAGATGGATTTCCGAAGGTATCCTGAGCAACTTCCATCATTCGTTGGAGTGCAGTGGGAGATAGGGCAGTTGTAGCTGCATTATCTAAATAAATCAAATAAGGTTCTCCTAGTTATTTTTATCAGGATTTGTAAATTTGAAAAGTGGACTAAGTGGTTGATGTTCTTGGATGCGATGAATGGCATTAGCAATCAAATCACTCGCTGTAATAAATGCGATGTTTTGTGGTTCCTGTTCTTTACTTGCAACTGAATCGGTTACAAGAATCTCCTTGATTGGAGAAGCGTCCAACAGTTCAGCGGCCGTTCCTGCAAATAGACCATGGCTAGCAACGGCGTAAATTTCAGTTGCGCCACCTTCTTGTACAATTTTTGAAGCTTGAGAAAAAGTACGTCCGGTATTCAAGATATCATCTACCAAGATGGCTTTTTTGCCAGCAACATCCCCAATGATATAGCCTTCTGCACGCTCTGAATCATCTTGTGCGTAGTCAATAATAGCGATTGGTGCATTCAAAAATTCTGCGATGTTGCGTGCACGTTTGATACCAGAATTTTTTGGACTGACAATCACGACGTCATCACCACAGAGACCTTTTTCCATGTAGTAAGATGCAAAAAGCGGTTCAGTGAGAAGGTTATCAACTGGAATGTCGAAAAATCCTTGAATTTGTGACGCATGTAGGTCCAGAGTCAATACACGATCAACACCAGCTTTTACGAGCATGTTAGCAACCAGTTTTGCTGTGATTGGTTCGCGAGGAGATGCTGTACGGTCTTGACGTGCATAGCCAAAGTAGGGCATAACCGCAGTGATTGTGTTAGCACTAGCACGTTTGCAGGCGTCAATCATAATTAGTAATTCCCATAAATGATTATTAACTGGGAAGCTAGTAGATTGAATGATGTAAACATCAACGCCGCGAACAGATTCTTCAATGTTGATTTGGATTTCACCGTCTGAGAATTGACGAGATGATAGCTTTCCGAGTGGTAGACCAGCTGAGGCAGCAATTTTTTCAGCAATATCACGGTTGCTATTAAGTGAGAAAATTTTAATGTTGTTTTCACCAAGTGGTTGACTCATTTTTAAGTAGCTCCTTTTAAACACTAGGCTTTTATGGACATCATAAAAGTAAAATTAACAATAGATAGCTTTATTTTATCAAAAAATTAGAAATTTTTCAGTAACCAAACAAAAAAATCAGACTTAATTCTCTGATTTTTTGCTGGCTGCTGTCCGTGCCACTTTACTACTGGCATATTTGAATTGAATGGCTTTTTTACGTAGAAATTCATCAAACAGTATTTTTCCTTCTTCTGCATTTGTGACTTCTAGTTCTAATTCATAGTCTATTTTGTCGGCATATGTGTTTTCATCGAGGGCCATGAGTCCGATTGACGTTTCTTTTTCAAATCGTTTTGTGGTCAAGCTTCCCCAAACTGCTAGTTTTTCTACGGGTACATTAGTAGTTGAGATGATGTCAGCTATTTGTCCAGCAGGTAGTTGAAAGTTTTCTAATAGCTGTTGAGCAGCGTGGATGTCCAAAACTTGATTGTATTCTTGATTTCCAACTTCCTGTGGAATTTTTAAAGTCAGCTCTGCTATGTCCTCAAAAGTACGGATTCGGAGCGAAAAGCGGTTATTTTTCATATCAAGATTTGGAGTATCGATGTAGTGATTGGTTTGGAGGACTGGATTTACATCTGAAAAGTCAGCAAGTAGGCGTTTGTATTCTGATTTCGTCAATAAGGTTTTATACTCAATTTCAAGGTGGTTTTTCATGCAGTAAACCCTTTCAATGTGTTATAATAGAATGGTCTTTGTGTTATTCTAATACAATTTTATAGTTTTGACAAGAAAGGGGCCATATGGATTTTAATTGGGAAGAGTTTTTGGATCCCTACATCCAAACTGTTGGGGAACTAAAAATCAAACTGCGTGGGATTCGCAAACAGTACCGCAAGGCTAATCGTCATTCTCCGATTGAGTTTGTGACAGGTCGGGTAAAACCGATTGAATCTATCAAAGAGAAGATGGCCCTGCGGCATATCAAGTTGGAAAATCTTGCTCAAGATATGCAGGATATTGCTGGACTTCGGATTATGGTTCAATTTGTGGACGATATTGAAGAAGTGCTAGCTATTTTACGAAAACGCAAGGATATGCAAATTATTCATGAGCGGGATTATATCAATCATATGAAAGCTTCGGGTTATCGTTCCTATCATGTGGTGATTGAGTATCCGGTGGACACAATTAATGGCAATGTAACGGTTTTAGCAGAAATTCAAATCCGTACCCTTTCCATGAATTTTTGGGCGACGATTGAACATTCGCTGAATTATAAGTATAAGGGGAATTTTCCAGAAGAAATCAAGAAACGTTTAGAAATAACCGCAAAAATTGCCTATGAATTAGACGAGGAGATGCGAAAAATCCGCAACGACATTCAAGAGGCGCAGGCCTTGTTTGACCCTGCTCACCGTAAGTTGAATGACGGTGTTGGAAATAGTGATGATACAGATGAAGAATACAGGTAGATTAAAAATCGCTCTGCTCGCTAGCCGAAATCCTCAGAGTGAAGCAGTGTCCAAAGAATTATGGACGAAATTAAAACAAGCCAATTTTATTTTGACACCCAAAAATCCAGATATCGTCATTTCCATTGGGGGTGATGGTATGCTGTTGTCAGCCTTTCATAAGTATGAAAAGTTGATTGATCGTGTGCGTTTTGTTGGAATTCACACAGGACATTTGGGATTTTATACAGATTATCGTGACTTTGAGGTGGACAAATTGATTGAAAATCTCAAGCTTGACAATGGTGCAAGGGTTTCCTATCCAATTTTAAATGTCAAAGTCAAAATGGCAGATGGTCGTGTTGTAGAGGCGCGTGCCTTAAATGAAGCGACAATCAAGCGTTTATCTAAAACGATGGTGGCAGATATTATCATCAATAATGTTCCCTTCGAACGTTTTCGAGGTGACGGAATTTCTGTCTCGACCCCAACTGGTTCAACAGCTTACAACAAGTCTTTAGGCGGCGCGGTCTTGCATCCGACCATTGAAGCCTTGCAAATAGCAGAAGTGGCTAGTTTGAATAATCGCGTTTATCGCACACTAGGGTCTTCAATTGTTGTTCCCAAAAAAGACAAGATTGTTATTGAACCCAAGCACAGTGATCGCTATTCAATTGCTGTTGATAATAAGACCTATGTCTATGACAACATTGAAAAAATTGAGTACCAGATTGATCAGTATAAGATTCACTTTGTTGCCACCCCAAGCCATACTAGTTTTTGGAATCGTGTGAAGGATGCCTTTATTGGAGAGGTGGAATAATGCGGTTTGAATTTATTGCGGACCAGCATACTAAAATTAAAACTTTTTTGAAAAAACATGGTGTTTCAAAAGGTTTGTTGGCCAAAATCAAGTACACAGGCGGCAATATTTGGGTCAATGATATTGAACGCAATGCAACTTACTTGCTAGATATTGGAGATAGGGTTACAATTGACATACCAGCTGAGGAGGATTTAACGGGAAGTTTGAAACCGATTTCTTATCCGCTGGATATCGTCTATGAAGATGACCATTTTCTAGCGATCAATAAGCCGGTTGGATATGCTTCTATTCCGTCAGCTCTGCATTCCTCCACTATTGCTAATTTTGTGAAAGGTTACCTTGTAGAGCAAAACTACGAAAATAAGCAGGTCCATATCGTAACGCGTTTGGATAGGGATACTTCGGGTATCATGCTATTCGCCAAACATGGCTATGCTCATGCTCGACTTGATAAGCAGTTGCAGGAAAAACTCATTCACAAACGCTATTATGCTCTAGTTAAGGGGGATGGTGTTTTGGAAGAAGAGGGGGATATTATTGCACCGATTGGTCGTCCAGAAGATAGTATTATTACTCGATGTGTGACCAAGACTGGAAAATATGCCCATACCTCCTATCGTGTAGTGGAGTCTTGGGATGATATTCATCTAGTGGATATTCAGTTGCACACTGGCAGAACGCACCAGATTCGTGTTCATTTTTCGCATATTGGTTTCCCGCTTTTGGGGGACGATATGTATGGTGGAAGCTTGGATTGTGGAATAGAACGTCAAGCCTTGCATTGTCATAACTTGGCCTTTGACAATCCTTTCTCAGCCAAAAGGATTGACTTGGAAGCAAAGCTTCCAGACGATTTTCAGGCTGTTATCAATTTGTTAACTAATAAATAATATTTTAAAGGAGAATTTTCATGGAAATTCGGAATTTATTTGGTGAAATGAAGCAAAAAATCGTAGGTAAAAAGCTGCGAATTGTTTTCCCAGAAGGTACAGATGAGCGCGTTGTACGTGCAGCGGCTCGTTTGAAATTTGAAGGTTTGGTGGAGCCAATCATTCTTGGTGTACCAGAGGATGTTCACAATTTGTTGACTGACTTTGGATTTTCAAACCCAGGGATTACTGTAATTGACCCAAATAATTACGCAAACTTTGATGCTATGAAGCATGAATTTGTTACCCTTCGTAAAGGTAAAGTTGATGAGGGACAAGCGGATGAAATCTTGCGTGATGTCAATTATTTTGGTGTTATGTTGGTGCAAATGGGCTTGGCAGAAGGAATGGTATCAGGAGCTATCCACTCTACAGCTGATACGGTACGTCCTGCCCTTCAAATCATTAAAACCAAGCCTGGTGTTAAACGCACTTCAGGTGTCTTCTTGATGGTTAAAGACCAACATAAATTTGTCTTTGGTGACTGTGCCATTAATATTGAGCCAGATGCTGAAACCTTGGCTGAGATTGCTATCCAATCTGCAGAAACTGCAAAAACTTTTGGTATCGATCCAAAGGTAGCAATGATTTCCTATTCAACTAAGGGATCTGGTTCTGGACCGCGTGTAGACAAGGTTGTTGAGGCTACTCGACTTGCCCAAGAACTCCGTCCAGATCTTTTGATAGATGGTGAATTGCAAATGGATGCGGCTTTAGTACCTGATACAGCTCGTTTGAAAGCACCAGGTAGCCCAGTAGCAGGTCAAGCCAATGTCTTTATCTTCCCGGCTATTGAAGCAGGTAACATCACTTATAAAGTTGTTGAGCGTCTTGGTGGCTACGAAGCAGTTGGTCCAGTCTTGCAAGGTTTGAACAAACCGGTTAATGACCTGTCACGTGGATGTAGTTCTGAAGATGTCTACAAATTAGGTATTATCACCGCAGCTCAATCCTTAGCAGACTAATTTATATCATGAAATCTCTATTTCGATATTTTAAATCTTATAAGAAAGAATCAATATTAGGTCCAATTTTCAAGTTATTAGAGGCTAGCTTTGAGCTTCTTGTTCCATTGATTATTGCCTATATCGTTGATACAATTATTCCAAATGGCAACCGGGGAGACCTGGTTGCTATGCTTTTATTGTTAGTCGGTCTTGCTCTTGTTGGAATTATTGTCTCGCTGACAGCGCAATATTTTTCTGCTAAAGCAGCAGTTGGCGTAACTAAGGAACTTACCAATGATTTGTATAAGAAAGTCCTATCGCTTCCAAAATCTAGTCGAGATATTCTTTCCTCCTCTAGTTTACTGAATCGACTGTCAAGTGATACATTACAGATTCAAACGGGAATCAATACTTTTTTGCGCTTGTTCTTACGGGCTCCCATTGTAGTATTTGGTTCTCTGATCATGTCCTTCTATATTAGTCCGACTTTATCTGTTTATTTTCTAGGTATGATTGTCCTTTTACTTGTTATTGTGGCAGGGATTTCAGTCATGACCAGCCGTATTTACCAAACTATTCGAAAGGAATTAGATGGTTTGGTGGGGCAGGTAAGAGAAACGGTAACTGGTTGGAGAGTGATTCGTGCTTTTGGGCAGAGAGAGCGGGAAATCAAGACATTTCAAGGCATAAATCAACGATATAAGAAGCAACAGTTAGAGGCTGGTTTTTGGTCTAGTCTTTTATCGCCATTAACCTTTCTGGTTGTAAATGGTACCCTGCTCATTCTTATCTGGCAGGGAAATATAGCTATTTCGCACAATTTGTTAGAACAGGGAATGTTGGTCGCTCTCATCAACTACCTTCTTCAAATTTTGGTTGAGCTAGTTAAGATGATTATGGTCGTGTCTACACTTAACCAGACCTACATCTCGGCCCAACGCATTCAAGAGGTTTTCGATCAAGAATCTGAGAATGTGGAAGCTGATTTGCCTGTGGTTAAAAGTAGGGATAAAGACTTGGTTTTCTCAGTTCATGACCTTACATTTGCTTACCCTAACTCAGCTGAAGAATCATTGTCGGGTATTGATTTTGAACTGCGCAAGGGGCAATTCATGGGAATTATTGGAGGAACTGGATCAGGGAAGTCTAGTCTAGTAGATTTATTGCAGGCACTCTATTCTTTACCAAGCAACCAACTCTCTATCTATATTGATGGACAAAGTCCTAAGAATTTAAAAGAGTGGCGGCAGCAAATTGCCATAGTTCCGCAACAGGCTCAGCTTTTTGCTGGAACTATTCGTTCTAATCTATCTTTGGGCTTAGAAAGTGTATCAGACAATGATTTGTGGGCGGCGCTAGAAATTGCCCAGGCTAAATCCTTCATTGAAGATAAGGGGGGCTTGGATAGCCCTGTAGAAGCCTTTGGGAAGAATTTTTCTGGTGGGCAACGTCAACGCTTGACCATTGCACGCGCTATTTTGCAGAAAGCACCGATTTTGATTTTAGATGATGCGACCTCTGCCTTGGATTACCTAACAGAAAGTCGTTTATTGGCTTCAATTCGTCGTGAATTGCCAGAGCAAACCTTAATAATGGTGTCGCAGAGGACTAATAGTTTACGGGTAGCTGATCAGATTTTAGTCTTGGATCAAGGGCGTCAAGTTGGACTTGGTCGCCATGAGGACTTGCTGAGAAGCTCTGCTATTTACCAAGAAATCGATCAATCACAACATAGGGAGGAGGGCAGCCATGAAGCAATCTAGTTTTAAGGCACTGGTCAAACTGGTTTTCAAACAGCCTCTCAGAATGTCCTTGATGATGGTGGGAAGTTTAGCGCAAGTGCTTCTGACAGTTTATCTACCGATCTTGATAGGTCAGGCAGTCGATGCAGTTTTGATAGCAGACAGTCAGGTCTTGCTTGGTATTCTAGGCAAAATGGTTATGGTTATCTTGCTTAATACGCTGGTGCAATGGTATCTCCCGCTCGTAACCAATCGCTTGGTTTATGGAATGGTGGCTGATTTGCGGGAACAGGTCTATGTGAAGCTGCACCATATGCCCCTAGCTTATTTAGACCGTCAATCAGTCGGCGATTTAGTAGCGCGATTTTCAAGTGATAGTGAGCAATTAACAAATGGTCTCTTGATGATTTTCAATCAATTTTTCATTGGTATCTTGACCATTTTCCTAACCATTTTTACTATGGCCAGACTGGACATGACCATGATGTTGGTCGTTGTGGCTCTGACCCCTCTTTCTCTGCTTGTGGCACGCTATATTGCTAAGAAATCCTATGGTTATTATAGAAAGCAAACTCAGGCGCGTGGCCAGCAGTCCCAGTTGCTTGAGGAATCAATTAGTCAATTGACACTGGTTCAATCTTTCAATGCTCAAGAGCAATTTACGAAGCATTTTCAGGTCGTCAATGACCAGTATGCGACTTACTCCCAACAGGCTATCTTTGCCTCTTCAACGGTCAATCCTAGCACTCGCTTTGTCAATGCCCTTATTTATGCCTTACTAGCTGGACTTGGTGCGCTGAGAATTATGGCAGTGAATTTTACAGTGGGATCGCTGACAACCTTCCTCAATTATGCCAGTCAGTACAGCAAGCCGTTTAATGATATTTCCTCGGTCCTATCGGAATTGCAGAGCGCCTTAGCGTGTGCAGACAGGCTCTTTGTTGTTTTGGCTCAAGATAGCATTGACGATTTTGCTGAGCGGAAAATTGATTCCGAGGAGCTGAAGGGAGCTATTTCCTTTGAAAATGTCTCTTTCTCCTATAGCTCTGACCGTACTCTGATAGAACAGTTAAACATTGATGTCAAATCTGGTCAAAAGGTAGCCATTGTTGGGCCAACAGGAGCAGGAAAATCTACCATGATAAACCTTCTCATGCGTTTCTACGATGTAACGGCTGGTCAAATTGTTTTAGATGGGGTTCCGATTAGCCAGTATAGTCGTGAAGATCTTCGTAGACAGATTGGGATGGTCTTACAGGAAACCTGGATCAAGTCTGGCACCATTCATGATAATATTGCCTATGGCTATCCAAATGCCACGCGGGAATTAGTCATTGAGGCAGCTAAGGCAGCCAATGCAGACTTCTTTATTCGTCAGCTTCCACAGGGGTATGATACGGTTTTAGCAGATGGAGGTGCCTCCTTATCCCAAGGGCAACGTCAACTCTTATCTATTGCGCGTGTTTTTGTCAAAATACCTAAAATACTGATTCTAGACGAGGCAACTTCCTCTATTGATACACGGACAGAGATGTTGGTTCAGGAGGCGTTTGCTAAACTAATGGAGGGACGGACTAGCTTTATCATTGCCCATCGCCTATCAACCATTCAATCGGCCGACTTGATTTTGGTCATGGTAGACGGAAAAATTGTTGAGCAAGGGAATCATGAAGAATTGATGGCTGAACAAGGTGTTTATTATCAAATGCAAACCAGTCAGCAGACAGAGGAGGATGAACGTGTTAGATAAATTAAAATTAAAGCCAATCACTGTCTTGGACGATTACAGTGCTGAAATCATCAATGAACATCAAGTTTTATTAAAAACTAGGGTTACTGAAAAATCGCTTAATCCCTATGGTATGGCACACGGAGGTTATCTATTTACACTTACTGATTCAGTTGCAGGATTAACGATTGTGGCCCAGGGCTCATATGCAGTAACCTTGCAATCCAATATTCATTATATGAAAGCAGCAAAACCTGGAGATAACTTATCGGTAATTGGACATTGTACACACGATGGAAGTCGGACAAAAGTAGTAGAAGTAAAGATAGAAAATCAAGATGGAAAATCAATCGCTTCAGCTAATTTTACCATGTTTGTAACAGGCAAAGCGGAATAAATAGTTTAAGGGAGTTGGTGAAAGCTAGCTCTCTTTCTTTGTGTTATACTAGATGTATGTTAGATTTGAAAGAATATGGAATCCAAATGTGGCCAGAAGAAAAAATCATCTCTTTCCGAAAATCTCTTTTAGACTGGTATGATACCAATAAACGCGACTTACCTTGGAGAAGAACAAGGGATCCCTATGCCATTTGGGTGTCAGAAATCATGCTCCAACAGACAAGAGTAGACACGGTCATTCCTTTCTATGAACGTTTTTTGCATCACTTGCCTACGATTAGAGATTTAGCACAGGCACCCGAGGAGGCTATTCTCAAACTCTGGGAGGGACTGGGCTATTATTCACGTGTTCGAAATATGCAAAAGGCTGCTCAGCAAATGGTCGAAGATTTTAATGGACAATTTCCAACCAAGCATGCAGAAATTTCTAGTTTAAAAGGTATCGGTCCTTATACCGCGGGTGCAATTTCAAGCATTGCTTTTGATTTGCCAGAGCCAGCAGTAGACGGCAATGTCATGCGGGTTCTTAGTCGATTATTTGAGGTTAATTACGATATTGGTATTCCCAGCAACCGCAAGATTTTTCAAGCAATGATGGAAATCTTGATAGACCCTGACAGACCTGGAGATTTCAACCAAGCCTTGATGGATTTGGGGTCGGATATTGAATCACCAGTCAATCCTCGTCCTCAAGATAGCCCTGTCAAAGACTTTAGTGCTGCCTATTTAAACGGAACCATGGATAAGTACCCTATCAAAGCACCAAAGAAAAAGCCGATTCCCGTGGCCTATCAGGGCTTTATTATCCGCAATAAAGATAATCAATTTTTATTGGAAAAAAATAATGAAGCAGGGCTCTTATCAGGTTTTTGGTCTTTTCCGCTTTTGGAAAAAGGGGTTGTTGTTGACAAACAAGTTTCACTCTTTGAAGTAGCAGAAGAACCTGTTCAGCCAGATACTCGGCAGAGCTTTACAGAAGATTACGGCATGACTGTTGATTGGCAAGATGAAGAATTTGCTCCCGTACAACACATCTTTAGCCACCGTAAATGGCAGATTGACTTGGTTGAAGGCATGGCAGATACGACCAAGTTTTCAGTTTCAAAAGAAGTAAAATGGGTCTCTGTAGAAGATTTTCCTAAATATCCATTTGCAAAACCACAACAAAAAATGTGGGAAGCCTATATTAAAGCAAAAAAATTGTGATTGGAGCACATAATTATTTGAAAGCGTTTTATAATAGTGGTATAATGTAACTGAAAAGAGATGAAGAGTGATGTGGAACGCCATCCGATCAATTGAAAGGAGTATTTAGCGTTCTTTGAGCAGTACATACTACTAGTGATTTTGCTCCGTAAGGCAAGGTTGCTATTAGGGGAAAAGTCCATTATCCCTGTTTCATATCAATTTGTGATATCTGTTGCCAAATGCATAGCATAACTTACAATTAGCCTTGCTACCCAGTTCACTCAAAAGTAGGCTAAGATTATTCGTGTCGTAACAACTTGGTGTTCAAATATTTGAACCACACCTAAGAAAATCACAAAAACCTCTAGCGATTTTCATCGTATATAAGCAATCTCCACACTTTAGACAAATAGTAAGAGGACAAACAATGACATAAGGGTAGCAGAATAATTATTTAATCATTTAATTATTGTCAATTTGCTGATAATGGGCTTTTCTGATTTTAAAAAGGAGACAAATGTCTCCTTTTAATTATTGCTAATAATCTCGACTACCTGACCAATTGTTCGAATTTCATCGTCTTCTGTAAAATAAATATCATCATAGTCTGGATTTAAGGACTGAAGATAGTCGCCTTTGAATTTTTTAACAAAATTCTCACCATTTACAGAAAAAACTCCTATAGAATTCATGGGAATAGAAGAAGTCAGTTTTATGAACAAGTAGTCCCTGTCAAGAATTAATGGGGACATTGAGTCTCCAACGACTTGTGCAATAGTATCATACTGAGTACTTGTTGGTAAATCGTCAGTGTAGAAAGATACGAAACGATTGAAGTCAGCATCTTGCCAGTAACCAGTTCCGGCAGAAACCTTTCCAGGAACGGCTAATTCAACCCGGTCTCTGAAATCATCTAAGGAAATAAGATTGGAAGATTGTTGTTTTGCCGACATACTATTAAGTTGATCTTGTCCAAATGCAATCCATTTACTATGAAACTCATCTCGCAATTCTCTGTCCAAAAACTGGACTTGAGGATGGAGAGGCATTTGAAAAAGTTGGAATTGTTGAGGAGTGACTGTCAAAGCTATTTCTTGATTGGAATCTAATAGTGAAACAAGCTCGCTAACATCGATATCCATTCCTCTAGCTACTTTCTCAAGAGTTTCCAAAGTAGGAAGTAGGGCTTTTTTTGTTTTTGGGTGTTGATTTTTTTCCAACATGGAAATGTAGCCTTTAGTCAGTCCAGATAAGCTTGCAAAACTATCCATTGTGAGTTTATTTTTTTGTCTAAAATCTTTGATAATATCACCTAGAATCATGTTTGCCTCCGATTCGTTTAACACATTATACCATGAAGAAAATTATTTTACAAGCTTCTGTTTAACATGTTTGACAAATTTAAAAAATGGTGGTAGTATATAATCATAAAGAACAAGTCGAATGAAAAACATAAATTAATTTGGACTATTTTTAAGAGCCTATTATAAATGTGGCATTCTATTGACACTTCAAATTTGAATGATTATTAAGGAGATTATAAAAATGTTTGGATTAGTAGCTAAAAAATCAGGAGTTAAAGAGGTTGAAGAATATTGGGCAAGTACTTTAATTGAAAAGGGAATTCGTGAAGTAGAAGACAATTTGAGTGGTTCTTGCTGGAGATGTAAAACTTCTTTTGCTGTATCTGCTTGTCAAATTGTTAATAGAATCTGGCCCTTGTCTTATTCTTTGTCTAATAAAATGGTTCTTTGTCAATCTTGCCAATTTGAGAAACCTTTAGTAGAAAATCCTGATCTGGTTTGGAATTGGCTTGAAAATGAGAGTGGTGAACTATTTTGGGCTAAGCAGGGGATGTCTGAGTATGAAAGAAGATATAAAAAAACAGTCCTGCAAGAACTCTGGGATATGGGGATTAGAGATGGAACTATTGTTGAACCCCTTGTTTTGAGAGTGATGAACAGTGCTAGGAGTGAATCTGGTTTTAATAAGTTTAGTTTAGCTAGTTCTTTTAGAGATGAACTAGAGAGTCTAAAATATGATAGTGTATCATTTGGCAATTCGTCATTAGTTTCCTAATTTTTATTTTCAAGAATGTAATTTTCCCCTTTTTATTTCTACCTTTTCATAAACTCATTTGTGAAATATGTACATTATTTTAAAAATAACCATTAAATTGTTCATCACTTTTAAATAAGACGTACATTTTATTTGTTTAATAATAATAATGTTAGTAAAAACGAACAAAATTAACGTTTTGAACATGGATATTGACAAAACACAAACAATAGACTATAATCATAGATGTCGGTTTAGGAAAAACGAACAAAATGCCGTTTCCTAATACAAAAATCATTTAAAAACGAACAGAGGAGAAGCCTATGTTTAACGAAACACCTGTTTTTGACTACGAAGATATCCAATTGATTCCTAATAAATGTATCATCAATAGCCGTTCGGAGGCAGATACATCTGTCACTCTTGGAAAATACAGCTTTAAAATGCCGGTAGTCCCTGCCAACATGCAGACGATTTTGGATGAGGATGTGGCAGAGATGTTGGCAAAAGATGATTATTTTTACATCATGCACCGTTTCGACGAAGAGGGACGAATTCCCTTCATTAAGCGCATGCATGACCAAGGTTTGATTGCTTCCATTTCGGTTGGTGTAAAAGACTATGAGTACGACTTTGTTTCTAGTTTAAAAGCTGACGCGCCTGAGTTTATTACCATTGATATTGCGCATGGTCATGCTGATAGTGTCATTAAGATGATCAAGCATATCAAAAAAGAATTGCCTGAGACATTTGTCATTGCTGGCAATGTCGGCACACCTGAAGCTGTTCGTGAATTGGAAAATGCTGGTGCGGATGCGACAAAAGTTGGTATCGGGCCAGGTAAGGTCTGCATCACCAAGGTCAAAACTGGTTTTGGAACTGGCGGTTGGCAGCTGGCTGCCCTTCGTTGGTGTTCAAAAGCTGCTCGTAAGCCAATTATTGCGGATGGTGGTATTCGTACCCACGGAGATATTGCCAAATCCATCCGTTTTGGTGCAAGTATGGTCATGATAGGATCCCTCTTTGCCGGTCACATTGAAAGCCCGGGTAAAACGGTAGAAGTGGATGGCAAACAGTTCAAGGAATACTACGGTTCCGCATCTGAATACCAAAAAGGTGCTTACAAAAACGTTGAAGGAAAGAAAATTCTCTTGCCAGCCAAGGGACATTTGAAAGATACTCTGATTGAAATGGAACAGGACTTGCAATCCTCTATTTCCTATGCAGGTGGTCGTGATATTACCAGCTTGAAACACGTGGATTATGTTATCGTGAAAAACTCTATCTGGAATGGTGACTCAATCTAGTCAGAGAGGACTTGCAATGCAGGTCCTTTTCTTGTTACAATATTTATATAAAATTGAAAGAGAATAAGTATGTACCAAACAAGAAATAACAAAGAAAAGCTCTGGCTTTTTATTAAGATTTTTTTACCTATATTAATTTATCAGTTCGCTAATTACTCCGCATCCTTTATCGATACCATGATGACTGGTCAGTTTAGTACTATGGATTTGGCAGGTGTGTCCATGGCAACAAGTCTTTGGAATCCGCTTTTTTCATTTCTAACTGGGATTGTATCTGCATTGGTCCCAATCATTGCTCAATATCTAGGACAAGGTGAGAAGACAAAGATTCGCCAGGAGTTTCATCAGTTTGTCTATCTAGCCATCGGATTAACCATTTTACTCCTGTGCTCGGTCCTATTTATCGCTGTGCCCGCCTTGGCTCAGTTTGGACTTGATGAATCTGTTTTTCAAGTTGGTAGGCAGTACCTCTATTTTATTTCCATTGGCATCCTGCCTCTCTTACTCTTTAGTGTCTGTCGCTCTTTTTTCGACGCCTTGGGCTTAACCCGACTATCCATGTACCTCATGTTGCTCCTTGTCCCATTTAACAGTCTATTTAACTATCTCTTAATTTATGGGAAAATGGGCCTCCCGGCCCTAGGCGGAGCTGGAGCTGGATTGGGTACTGCTTTAGCTTACTGGGCGGTACTGCTAGTAATCGTCATTGTCATGTGCAAAAATAAGACCATTGCATCTTATCAGATTTGGCGGTGGAGTCCGATTGATTGGACTTTACTGAAAGAAGGACTGAAAATCGGGCTTCCCATCGGTTTACAAGTCTTTGCAGAAGTAGCAATTTTTGCAGTAGTAGGGCTCTACATGGCAAAATTTTCAGCCCAGATTATAGCAGCACACCAGTCAGCTATGAACTTTGCGACATTATTATATGCCTTTCCTGCCTCAGTTTCTTCAGCCCTAGCTATTGTCATTGCATATGAAGTAGGGGCTAAACGACCACAGGATGTGAAAGCCTATAGCCGTCTAGGACGCCTGGTTGCACTTGGTTTTGCAGGCTTAACACTCACATTCCTATATTTTTTCCGGTCCAAAGTTGCCTACCTTTATGGTAATGATGTAGAATTTATCCGTCTGACCTCGCATTTTCTTAGTTTTGCCCTCATGTTTCAGTTAGCAGATGCCTTTACCGCACCTATTCAGGGGATATTACGTGGTTACAAGGATACGACTGTTCCCTTTGTACTTGGTTTGGTTGCCTATTGGTCCATGACATTCCCAGTCGCTTTCTTGCTTGAAAGATTTTTCCAAATGGGTCCAGAAGCCTATTGGATTGGTCTTATTTCAGGGATTTTTGTCTGCGGAATAGCTCTTAATTTGCGCTTGATCAAAATAGCTCGTCTTCACTAAATGTTTGATTTTTCTCTTGACATATTTTTCTGTGCTTGATAGAATTTACTCAAAAAGGTAAGGTCTTGTCATCATGGAAAAGAAGTGGTTAATCTGGTTAATACTATCTTGTATCTGCTTGTTGTTTGGTTATCTTCACATGAGGAAAACAGAAATTAGACTTCCTCATTCTGACCAGATTTTAATCAGTAATCAGGATGGGGAAGAGTTACAATCTATAGAAGGTAGCGAAGTAGAAGATTTTCTGTCAGACCTTGTCCAAATTCATCCCTATTTCTTCGACAATACCAGCAATCAAGACCAGCCAGTCGGTGTAGAAAATTATTATCAACTGACCTTTCAGCCTCATAAGAAGATTGCTTATCTCTATGAGAAAAATGGCAAAACCTATCTGGAATTTCCTTATGAGCGAATAGTCAGAACCAAAAAGTCCCTGTCTGAGTTAATAGACTAGAAGAAGTCGGAGCAATCCGGCTTTTTAAAATTCTAATTTTTTAACATTTGCTTTGAAAAAATATGCATGAGAGGACAATATAAGAGATAGATAGCACTGTGTGAAAATATGCGCTCAAGGAGGAGCTTTACAAGGAAATGCTAATCTATCTATTACTAATTTTGGAGACATTTTATGGAAAAAATTACAACATTTTTCAAAAATTATTTTGATACACCAAAGATACCGTTGAAATAATAATTTGGTGATGTGTTCTACTGGAATCTTTTTATTGGAATAATGTGTTTTCTTTTTGGAGGCATTAAAATTTGGACGATATTGTTTTTTGTTTACTCAATGCTCTCAGTTTATACATTCTTCTGGTACTCAGACTACCAACTTTTTAAATTCCCATACAATAAAATGAAAATATTTAAATATCGTCGCTCGGTTTTTAGTAAAGACGGTATAAAAAATGCAGCTGCAGATAGTTTAGCACGAGAACCACATTATACAATCCATGAAAATAACATTTCTAGGGATTACACTGAGAATGTAAAAACAGTCGCATTTGTGTATCTTTTTCTATTTGTTTCACGTTATTACTTAGTTTATTATCAGGTTTACTCATCAGTATTTACCCATACTAGGACAATAAAAAAATATAAAGAAGCAATTCAGGAACAATATGAAAGTTTCAAAAAATTGTAGGAGATGCTAAATTGACTGAAATATTATTTTATTTATTACTTGGTAGTGCCATATATTTTAGATTTTTTGTTTTCCCTAAAATGAAAAAATCACATGAGGAGAAGAGATGGGCAGAAGAGCAATTAAAATATAGAATAACACTTTATGACTTGATAAACGAGAAACAGAGTTATGTTGGTACTATTGATAGTTTTAATGATATCTACAACATAGTTTATGACTATAATCAAGCCCATGTATTTTTAAGCCAAGAAGCTGCAAGTAAATATGCACATTCAATAGCAGGAAATGAAAATATAAGTATATTAATTCTCGCTGGAAGTACACCAGTTGAAAAAATATGTTAGTAAATTATTGGTTTGTGTACCAATCAGATACCTTGACAAATATGTTTATTATTATAAAATAGATGATGTGGATTCTCTAAGTAGGTAGACGAACCACTAAATTTTAGGAGACTATAAAAGAATGAAGAAAATAATATTACTTTTATCTGTTGTGCTTTTGACTGCTTGTAAGTCGGGTGAAGTGAAGCAGGAGACAGCTGCAAGTAGCCAATCTAGTTCACAAGCTACATCGAGTTCAACTACATCAACAACTTCAAGTCAGTCGGAAACGAAGATGGTAGATGTGGATTATTCTAGCTATCAAAAGGTTATCGACCGGTATCAAGCTAGTTTGGGATTGGAACTTTCAGCCTTAAATCGTGAAGAAGTGAGTAGTCTACTTTATGGACTTAAACAATATCCAACTGTTTATACTGGAGCATATTATATACAAAACGACTTTGATAAAGATGGAGTAGATGAATTAGCAGTTGCCCTATCAACAAATTCTCAATTTGTTCTAATTGACCTTTATACTGTAGGAAATGACGGACAATTGATAAGACTGGTTGATCAGTTCCGTCAGCAAGGTCCAGAGATTGGTGAAAAAGTGACGTTATGGCCACTTGAAGACGGAAGTTACTCTTTAGAATCCGCTGGTAGTTTTAAAAACTATAGATATGACTCTGCTGTAGGTCAACTTTCCTTACAGGCAGAAGGAGCAACCAATCCTTCGTCTGCAGCAGTTGTAGATTTAAGCGCACTTTCATGGCTAAAATTTGAAAAAGGTACACCTGTGCAAGAACATACATCTGCGACTACAATTAATTTGCAGGGATTATTGGCGGGCGACTTCTCAAGTATTGCAGGAACATGGTCAAACGCAAATGGTAAAACATTAAGCATTGATTCATTAGGTAATGTCACAAATGAAGTAGATGCCAAAATAGAACTTAAAGAAATAGATGCTAATGGAATTGGAATTGGAGGCTATCATTTTGGAATGCATGGTGCAGTCTTTAGAGTAATTCCTTCAGGTGTTGCATTTGAGTTTCCAAATACAGGTGAAACAGATTTGAGTGATATTTCAAGAGTTAGATTATTTATAAGTCAAGCTCTTCCATCAGCAGAAGAATTTGTGAATGAAGTCTATTATAAACAATAGAGAAATATTTAAAAAGTAGGATTGATTTTTTCCTGCTTTTTTGTTTCGATATTGAGAAAATACCTTCGTCGTGTTAAAATAAAAGGATAGAAAATCAAATGGAGAAATCATGAACTATTTTAACGTTGGAAAAATTGTTAACACCCAAGGCTTGCAAGGAGAAATGCGCGTTTTATCTGTGACCGATTTTGCAGAAGAACGCTTCAAAAAAGGGGCAAAATTGGCCTTGTTTAATGATAAAGACCAGTTTGTCATGGAAGTGGAAATTGCTAGTCACCGTAAGGCTAAGAACTTTGATATTATCAAATTTAAGGGCATGTACCATATCAACGATATTGAAAAGTACAAGGGCTTTAGTTTGAAAATCGCCGAGGAAAACTTGACCGATCTCGAAGACGGCGAGTTTTATTACCATGAAATTATCGGCTTGGATGTCTATGAAAATGACCAGTTGATCGGACAAATCAAGGAAATCTTGCAACCAGGTGCCAATGATGTCTGGGTGGTGAAACGCAAAGGTAAGAAAGACCTGCTCTTGCCATATATTCCACCTGTTGTTTTGAACATTGATATTCCAAATAATCGTGTCGATGTGGAATTGCTCGAGGGCTTAGACGATGAGAATTGATATTTTGACCCTCTTCCCTGAGATGTTTGCCCCACTTGAACATTCTATCGTGGGCAAGGCACGCGACAAGGGCTTGTTGGAAATCAACTACCACAATTTTCGTGAAAAAGCTGAAAAGGCTCGCCATGTGGACGATGAGCCATACGGTGGTGGCCAAGGAATGCTACTCCGTGCCCAGCCAATTTTTGATACCATGGATAGCATTGAACAAACCAATCCACGTGTTATCTTGCTGGATCCTGCTGGTAAAACGTTTAACCAAGCCTATGCTGAAGAATTAGCTCAGGAAGAACAGTTGATTTTTATCTGTGGACATTATGAAGGATATGATGAGCGGATTAAGACCTTGGTGACAGATGAGATTTCTCTTGGGGACTATGTTCTGACAGGGGGGGAGTTGGCAGCTATGACCATGATTGATGCTACTGTTCGCCTGATTCCAGAGGTTATTGGCAAGGAAGCCAGCCATACGGATGATAGTTTTTCATCTGGACTATTGGAGTATCCGCAATACACGCGTCCCTATGAATATCGGGGTATGGTTGTACCAGATGTTCTCATGAGCGGTCACCATGAAAATATTCGTAAATGGCGTTTGGAAGAAAGTCTACGCAAAACCTACCAACGTCGTCCAGACTTGTTAGAAAACTACAATTTTACAGCTGAAGAATTAACTATTTTTGAAAAAATCAAAGAAGAAGACACAGTTGATTAGACTGTGTTTTTCTTGCTAGAAGGAGAAATGATGAAACGCAAAGTATTTGATGATTATAAGCCATACAAATTAGGAAGAATTGCCAAATTTGACCTAGGTAACAATGAAAATCGCATAATCGACTGGTCATTTTTGCAACAAAAAACCTTGGAGAGCTTGGAAATAAGCCAGTTGAGTTATTACGGTGATAACACTTACTCCGAACTGATTGAGAAATATGCAACCTATCTGGGAGTGAGTCCAAAACAAGTGACGGTAGGTGTGGGCTCTGATCACCTTATTCACATGATTGTGTCCACCTTTATGGAAAAAGATGATACTTTTTTGACTGTTAATCCTGACTTTTTCATGTATGAAACTTATAATCACATGCATGGTAGCCAGTTTGAAGCCGTTGACCTGGTTGAAAATGATGGAACCTTGGTTTTGCCTGTGGAGAGCCTGTTGGCGCGTGCTCAAGAAACGAGCGCCAAAATTCTCATGCTGTCTAATCCAAATAATCCGTCATCTGTTGCCTATTTTATGGAAGACTTGGAGCGGTTAGCACAATCTTTTCAAGGTTTGCTGGTTATCGATGAGGCTTATATTGAATTTGCAAATGTCGAAAGCTTTATCAGTCGTCTGCAACAATTTGACAATGTTTTAGTTTTACGGACCTTATCAAAGGCTTTTGGACTTGCAGGTTTACGAGTTGCTTTGCGGTAGGAAGTGAAGAGTTAATTTATGAATTGGACAAGGTCATTCCCCCATTCAGCTTGTCAAACTTGACTGCAAAAATGGCAGCCGTTGCATTGAATTATACAGACAAAGTTTTAGAAACAGTGGGAGTAATTCAGAATTTGCGAGAAGAAATGATCTTATTCTTGCAAGGGTTAAATAACTGTCAAGTTCTACCTAGTCAGGCGAGTTTTGTAACTTTCAAGGCACCATGGGCAGAAGATTTTTATCAGCAAGCCTTGGCACAGGATTGGAATTTCAAATACTATCCAACGGGTAAATTGGCAGGCTATATTCGCCTATCTATTGGAAGACCAGAAGAGATGGCTAAGGTTAAAGAGATGATCATATCATTGATAGAAAATGGGACAATTTCATAAGAGATTGTTCTTTTTTTGAAGAAAATTGACATTTTTTGAAAGATTTTGCTAGAAAATGATTGACAATGATATTATTTAGTGTATAATTTATTTTGTAAACGATTGCAGGAGGTGTTGAATATTCTCAAATCAGAACGCAAGCAAGTCATACTAGAACGTATTCAAGCACAACAATTTGTCCGATTGGAAGAATTGGTTGACATTCTAGCAACATCTGAATCCACTGTTCGTAGGGATTTGGACGAGTTAGAAAATGAAGGGAAGCTTCGAAGAGTACATGGCGGTGCAGAAGCACCCGCCAATTTGCAACTGGAAGAATCTATTCTTGAAAAATCTGTCAAAAACGTTCAAGAAAAAAGAGAGATTGCTGAACGAGCAGCTCAACTGATTTTGGACGGAGATGTGATTTTCTTAGATGCAGGCACAACCACAGGGGTACTGATTGATTATCTTCAACAGGAAAATCTGACAGTCGTGACCAACTCTATCCACCATGCGGTAAAATTAGTTGAACGCAAGGTAAAGACCATCATCATTGGTGGTATTGTCAAGCGGTCAACCGATGCCTCTGTCGGTGCGATAGCATTGGAACAAATTCGTCAGCTCAACTTTGATAAGGCATTTCTGGGTATGAATGGCATTGATAAAAATTACTTTACAACGCCAGATATCGAAGAAGCGACCATCAAACGCACAATTATTGACAATGCTAAAGAAAGCTTTGTTTTAGCAGATGCGTCAAAAATCGGTCGATTTTCCTTTGCCAAAGTTGCAGCAATCGAAAAAGCCAACATTATCTGTCAATCTTCGGAGAGCAGTTTGTTGGACATCATAAAAGAGAAAACGAGGGTAATCGAGGTATGATTTATACAGTTACGCTCAATCCAGCCATTGACTATATCGTTCGTTTAGAACATGTCGAAACGGGCAGTGTCAATCGTATGGAGAGCGACGATAAGTATGCCGGCGGTAAGGGAATCAACGTCAGTCGTGTCTTGAAACGTTTGGGCTATCCAAACACAGCGACAGGGTTCCTTGGCGGATTTACCGGCCTGTTCATCAAGGATGGATTGGTTGCTGAAGGCATTGATACCGATTTTGTACAAGTTAACCAAGATACACGGATTAACGTGAAAATCAAGGCCGACCAAGAGACAGAAATCAACGGATTGGGACCGATTGTGACAGATACACAATTGGCTGAATTAGAAATGGTTTTAGCAGGTTTGACCAAGGAAGACACAGTTGTTTTTGCAGGGTCTGCACCAGCTAGTCTTGGTAATGAAGTCTATAACAGACTGATTCCGGTGGCGAAAAAAGCAGGAGCGCAAGTTGTCTGTGACTTTGAAGGTCAAACACTTCTGGATTCACTTGCTCACCAACCACTCTTGGTTAAGCCAAACAATCATGAACTTGAAGCAATCTTCAATGTTGAGTTGAATTGCATTGCAGATATCGAGACCTATGCTAAGAAAATCTTAGATATGGGAGCTCAGAATGTTATCATTTCTATGGCAGGTGACGGAGCCTTGTTGGTCACTCCAGCAGCTACTTACTTTGCCAAACCAATCAAGGGAACAGTGAAAAATTCTGTCGGAGCTGGAGATTCCATGGTGGCAGGATTTACTGGCGAATACGTTCGCTCACAAGATCCGATCGAAGCCCTAAAATGGGGAGTTGCTTGCGGTACGGCAACAGCCTTTTCAGACGATTTGGCAAGTATCGAATTTATTAAGGAAACTTATGAAAAAGTTGAGGTAGAAACACTATGAAAATTCAAGACGTTTTGAGAAAAGATGTCATGTTGCTTGATTTGCAAGCGACAAGCAAGGAAGCAGTTATCGATGAAATGATAACTAGCTTGGTTGATAAAGGTTATGTGAATGATTTTGAGGTATTCAAAACAGGTATTATGAACCGTGAAGCACAAACGACAACAGGACTTGGCGACGGTATCGCAATGCCACACGCTAAGAATGCTGCTGTAAAAGAAGCGACTGTTCTCTTTGCAAAATCAAACAAGGGTGTTGACTACGCAAGTCTTGACGGTCAACCAACAGACTTGTTCTTCATGATTGCAGCTCCAGAAGGTGCTAACGATACTCACTTGGCTGCCCTTGCGGAATTGTCTAAATACTTGATGAAGCCTGGATTTGCTGATAGACTTCGTGCAGCAACAAATCCTGAAGAAGTGATTGCAGTCTTCGATACAGCTGAAGCCGCAGATAAGGCAGTTGAAGAAGTGGTTGTAGCTCCAAGCGGTGATCGTCCATTTATCGTTGCAGTTACAGCATGTACAACAGGTATTGCTCATACTTACATGGCAGAAGAAGCACTTAAGAAACAAGCTGCTGAAATGGGTGTTGATATCAAGGTTGAAACAAACGGTGCATCAGGTGTAGGTAACAAACTGACTGCTGAAGACATCAAGAAAGCAGCAGGTGTTATCATCGCAGCAGATAAGGCTGTTGATATGACTCGTTTCAATGGTAAACCATTGGTCTCTCGTCCAGTTGCAGCTGGTATCAAACAACCAGAAGAATTGATTAACATCATTTTGGATGGAAAAGCATCTACATATACAGCAACAGAAGGAGCTGCTACAGTGGAATCTTCTGAAAAACTCAGTCTTGGTAAAGCATTCTATAAACACTTGATGAGTGGTGTTTCTCAAATGTTGCCATTCGTTATCGGTGGCGGTATCTTGATTGCCCTTGCCTTCCTATTCGATGGAGCTCTAGGTGTGCCGCAAGACAGTCTTGGTAGTCTTGGTTCATACCATGAAATCTCAGCAATGTTCATGAAAATTGGTGGAGCAGCCTTCGGCTTTATGTTGCCACTTCTTGCAGGTTACATTGCTTACTCAATCGCTGAAAAACCAGGTTTGGTTGCAGGTTTCGTAGCTGGTTCAATTGCTAGCAGCGGTCTTGCATTCGGTAAAATTCCTTACGCAGCTGGTGGCGAAGAAACCCTTGCCCTTGCTGGAGTATCATCTGGTTTCTTGGGTGCCCTTGTAGGTGGTTTCCTTGCTGGTGGTGTCGTGCTTGTTCTTCGCAATGCTTTGCGTAATATGCCAAAATCACTTCAAGGTTTGAATGCTATCTTGCTCTTGCCACTTTTGGGTACAGCTATCACAGGTTTCTTGATGTTCTTCGTCAACATCCCAATGGCAGCTATCAACACTGGTATGAACAACTTCCTTGCAGGTCTTGAGGGTAGCTCTGCAATTCTCCTTGGACTTGTCCTCGGTGGTATGATGGCAGTCGATATGGGTGGCCCAGTCAATAAAGCAGCTTATGTCTTCGGTACAGGTACACTTGCAGCAACTGTTGCAGATGGTGGTTCTGTTGCCATGGCAGCAGTTATGGCAGGCGGTATGGTTCCACCGTTGGCAGTATTCGTTGCAACCCTTCTTTTCAAAGACAAATTCACACAAGAAGAGCGTAACTCAGGTTTGACAAACATCGTAATGGGTCTTTCATTCATTACTGAAGGTGCGATTCCATTTGGTGCAGCTGACCCAGCACGTGCTATCCCAAGCTTTATCGCTGGTTCTGCTCTTGCAGGTGCCTTGGTTGGTTTGTCAGGTATTCAATTGATGGCTCCACACGGTGGTATCTTCGTTATCGCTTTGACATCTAACCCATTGCTTTATCTAGCATATGTAGCAGTCGGTGCAGTTGTTTCAGGTGTCCTCTACGGTGCCCTTCGTCAATCGAAATAAGTATGAAAACCTTGTCTCCGGGCAAGGTTTTTTAGCATTTTTAGTTTGCTTTGTGATATAATATGAATACTATTGTTTTTAGAGGAGTAGAAAAATGGAAATCATTCGCGATAAAGAATTTGTTAATCAATATCACTTTGATGCACGAAATCATGCTTGGGAAAAGGAGAACGGTGTTCCTGAGACCAAATTAAATGTTGATTTCCAATTGTTAGAGCGCAATGAGGATGAAAAAAAGACCTCAATGATTACAATTTTGCGATTTATTATTGTATTGAATCACTTTGTCATTTCTGGTGCTATGAGTCAAAGAGTCCATCTACAAGATCGCTATGTTCAAGAACCGACTGAATTTACTGATGAAGAAAAACGCGAATTAGTTGATCCATTGTTGAGCATTTTGAAACGTATGACTTATGAAGTAACTGAAATCGCTTTTGATGCACCAGGGGTAAATTTGGAGTTTTAATATGAAATTAGCAGTTATTACTGACTCATCAGCTGTTTTGAATGTTCAAAGTATTGAGCGGGATGACCTGTTTGTCCTAAGTATTCCAGTCAGCATCGATGGGGAAAATTATATCGAAGGGCAAAATTTGACGGTTGAAGAGTTTTATCAAAAAATGGCTTCATCGAAAGAATTACCTAAAACAAGTCAACCGAGTTTGATGGAACTAGAAGAAATTCTGGCTAAATTAACAGAGAAAGGCTATACACACGCTCTTGGCTTATTCTTGTCATCAGGTATTTCAGGTTTTTATCAAAATATTCAATATTTGGCTGATGAATTTGAAGGATTAACCGTTGCCTTTCCAGATACCAAAATCACATCGGCTCCTTTAGGCATGATGGTCGAAAATGTTCTCAAATGGGCTGATGCAGGACTTAGTTTTGAAGAAATTACTGTGAAATTGGACCAAGAAATTGGGAAGACTACAGCCTTCATCATGGTTGATGACCTCAATCATTTGGTAAAAGGTGGTCGCTTGTCCAATGGTGCGGCCTTGCTTGGCAATCTTTTGAGCATCAAACCGATTCTGTATTTTACAGGCGAGGGTAAGATTGAAGTGTATGAAAAAGTTCGGACGGAGAAGAAGGCCATTAAGCGACTCTTGGAAATCCTCCAAGAACAAACGACCGAAGGACAGTATCAGATTGCTATCATACATGCCAACGCTCCTGAAAAAGCTGATAACTTTAAACAGCAATTGGAAGAAGCAGGTGTCGGTAGCGATTTACCAATCGTGTCATTTGGTTCGGTCATCGGTACGCACTTGGGAGAAGGGGCAGTGGCCTTTGGTATTTCTCCCATCATTGAATAGGAGTTTGCATGACAATTAAGGTAATTATCGCAGGATTCAAAGGAAAAATGGGTTCAACGGCTGTTGAGATGGTCAAGGATGACGCAGAACTTAGTCTGGCTGCCTTGGTAGACCCATTTGCGACAGAAACAGAAGTAGATGGTGTTCCTGTTTTCAAGACCAAAGAAGAAGTTGCCAGCCTAGAAGCTGATGTCTGGGTGGATTTTACAACGCCAAAATTTGCCTATGAAAACACCCGTTTTGCCTTGGAAAATGGTTTCGCACCTGTGGTTGGAACAACGGGCTTTACCCCAGAAGAAATTGAAGAATTAATCGCCTTGTCTGCTGAGAAGGGCTTGGGAGGTTTGATTGCCCCTAATTTTGCGATTGGAGCCATCTTGCTTATGCAATTTGCAGCTCAAGCAGCCAAGTATTTCCCAAATCTTGAAATCATCGAATTGCACCATGATAAGAAGAAGGATGCACCGAGTGGTACGGCTGTCAAAACGGCCGAACTCATTTCACAAGTCCGTCAGTCGCAGGCTCAAGGTGCAGCAGATGAAGAAGAACTGATTGCTGGCGCTCGTGGGGCAGAATTTGATGGCTTCCGTATCCACTCAGTACGCTTGCCAGGCCTTGTTGCCCATCAGGAAGTGATTTTTGGGGCACAGGGAGAAGGCTTGACCATTCGTCATGACTCTTACGATCGTATTTCCTTTATGGGCGGTGTCAATCTCGGCATTAAAGAGGTAGTCAAACGCTCACAACTCGTTTATGGTTTGGAACACTTATTATGAAATTAAACAATCTGCCTTCTGAGTTTCAGGAGGCTTTGCCGATTTTAGAGAAAATTAAAGCAGCTGGTTACGAGGCTTATTTCGTTGGCGGTTCCGTTCGTGATGCCATTCTCTGTAGGACTATTCATGATGTCGATATTGCGACTTCTAGCTATCCGCAAGAAACCAAGCAAATCTTTCCTCGGACTATTGATGTGGGGATTGAGCATGGAACTGTCCTAGTCTTGGAAGGTGGCAAAGAGTATGAAATCACGACTTTTCGGACAGAGGAGGAGTATGTCGACTTCCGCAGGCCTAGCCAGGTTTCCTTTGTGCGTTCCTTAGAAGAGGATCTCAAACGTCGCGACTTCACTGTCAACGCCTTCGCCTTGGATGAAGAAGCACAGATTGTTGATCTCTTTGATGGGATGACTGACTTAGAAAACCGTACCCTACGGGCTGTAGGCATCCCGGCTGAGCGTTTTAACGAAGATGCTCTCCGTATCATGCGTGGATTTCGCTTTGCGGCGACCTTGGACTTTGAGATTGAGCCGACTACCTTTGAAGCCATGGTTCAAACTGCACCGCTCTTGGAAAAAATCTCGGTGGAACGTAGCTTTATCGAGTTTGATAAACTCTTGATAGCGGATTTTTGGCGAAAAGGCTTGCGCGCTATGATTGATTCCAAGGCTTACAATTTCTTGCCTGATTTAGCTGGAAAAAGTGATGAATTAGAGGCCATGCTAACAAGTTTGACAGCAGAATTTCGCTTTTCGACTTCTGAACAAGCTTGGGCCATGCTCTTTGTCTGTTTAGGTATCGAGAATATCAAATCCTTCCTGAAAAAATGGAAAACCAGCAATGATTTCCAACGCAGCGTGGTCAAGTTGGTAGAGATTTACCAGCTTCGCCAAGCAGGACCTGTTACCAAGCAAATCTGTTTCAAGTATGGCAAAGAATTCATGTACTTAGTAGAGGAACTCCGTCAAGCACAAGGTCTTGTTACAGATTTTGCAGCAATTGACAAGATTGACCAAGCCTTGACTATCCATGACAAGCATGAAATTGTTGTCAATGGGGGACATCTGATGAAGGCATTTGACCTCAAACCAGGTCCAGTATTAGGAGAACTGCTCAAAGAGGTTGAATTCCAAATCGTGGAAGGACAGCTGGAAAACGAAGAGCAAGCCATTATGACATTTGTGAAAGGAATCTTAGAGAATGAGTGATTTTATCGTTGAACACCTGACCAAGTCTGTTGGTGATAAAACGGTCTTTGCTGATCTGTCTTTCATCATCCATCAGGGCGACCGTATCGGGATTATTGGGGTCAATGGTACAGGAAAGACGACTTTGCTGGATGTTCTGTCAGGTCGCATCGGTTTTGATGGCGATGTGTCGCCTTTCCAGACTAAGAATGCCTATAAAATTTCTTACCTAACCCAAGAGCCTGAATTTGATGAAAGCCAAACTGTCTTAGATACTGTTCTGTCTTCGGATTTACGGGAAACCCAGTTAATCCGTGAATATGAACGGCTCTTGTCAAACTATGATGAAAGCAGTCAAGCAAGGCTGGAAAAGGTGATGGCTGAGATGGATGCTCACAACGCTTGGGAGATTGAAAGCCAGGTCAAGACTGTCTTGTCGAAACTCGGTCTAACAGACCTCAACGAAACTGTTGCTGAGTTATCAGGTGGTCTACGTAGAAGAGTGCAATTGGCCCAAGTCCTCCTTGGAAATGCTGACTTGCTCTTGCTAGATGAACCGACCAACCACTTGGACATTGATACCATTGAGTGGTTGACGACTTTCTTGAAAAATACTAAAAAGTCTGTTCTCTTTATTACCCACGATCGCTATTTCTTGGACAATGTGGCAACACGGATTTTCGAACTAGACCGTGCTAGCTTGACCGAATATCAGGGCAATTACCAAGACTATGTTCGCTTGAAGGCAGAGCAGGACGAGCGAGATGCCGCCCTTCGCCATAAGAAAGAGCAGCTCTACAAACAAGAGCTGGCTTGGATGCGCAGACAACCTCAAGCTCGTGCTACCAAGCAACAGGCTCGTATCAATCGTTTCCATGACCTCAAAGGCGATTTAGCCAACAAGATAGACGATAGCGAATTGGAAATCAATTTTGAAACCTCTCGTATCGGTAAAAAAGTCATTAACTTTGAAAATGTCAGCTTTTCCTATCCTGACAAGCCCATTTTAAAAGACTTTAACCTGCTCATTCAAAACAAGGACCGCATAGGAATTGTCGGTGATAATGGTAAAGGAAAATCTACCTTACTCAATCTAATCGCAGGTGATTTGCAGACAGACAGCGGTAAGGTAGATATTGGCGAAACCATCCGCATCGGTTATTTTTCTCAGACCATCAAGGGCTTGGACGAAAGCAAGCGGGTCATCAATTTCTTGCAGGAAGTGGCAGAAGAAGCTAAGACGACATCTGGTATGGTTTCTATCGCAGAACTCCTGGAGCAATTCCTCTTTCCACGTAACACCCATGGTACCCTGATTGAAAAATTGTCTGGTGGGGAGAAGAAGCGGCTTTACCTGCTGAAAATTCTCTTGCAACGACCCAATGTTCTCTTGCTGGACGAGCCGACCAACGACTTGGACATAGCGACATTGACAGTCTTGGAACATTTCTTACAGGGCTTTGCTGGTCCGGTCATTACCGTCAGTCACGACCGTTATTTCTTGGACAAGGTGGCTAACAAAATCTTGGCCTTTGAAGACGACGGCATTCAGACCTTCTTTGGCAACTACACAGACTATCTGGATGAGAAAGCCTTTCTGGCTTCCCGCTCTGCCATTTCCTTGGAAAAACCAAAGGAGAAAACCGAGAAAAGCAAAGAGAACAAGAAGCGGATGTCCTACTTTGAGAAGCAGGAATGGGCGACCATCGAAGAGGATATTGCTGGCTTGGAGGAGCGGATTGCGGAAATCGAGACGGAAATGCTGACCTGTGGCAGTGATTTTACAAAATTGTCCGAATTGCAGAAGGAATTGGATGAGAAAAACGACCTGCTCTTAGAAAAGTATGAGCGGTATGAGTATCTGAGCGAACTGGAGGGCTAGATGAAAGTTCTTGTTATGTCATATATGGTCATCTATCTCTTGGTGACCTTGGGAGCGGCTTTGTTTAGCTATTTTAAGACCAAAAAGATGAATGCTTTACGCTTGATATTTACGGTTTTATCCATGCTCTTGCTGGCTGTCACGCTTTATTTTTACAGTCAGTCTTATCATGCTGTTCAGATGGTTGGATTTGCTATGGGCTTTACCTTTATCTCCACCCTCTTTCTCTACAATGGGACCAAGGAAGGTAGTAATTTTACAACAGTTATGCTCTTTTCCATTGGAAGGTTTATCTTACATATTCAATTTTTAATTTTGCTCTATCTTTTTAGATAGGGCATTTTTTATACTTACAAATTTATGAAAAGGCTTTACGCAAACCTTTGCATTGTGTTATAATAAAGAAAATACATTTGAGGTGATGATTATGTCTAAAAAAATTATTGGTATTGACTTAGGTGGTACATCTGTTAAGTTGGCAATTCTGACGACTGATGGTGAGATTCAAGAAAAATGGTCTATCAAGACAAATATTTTGGATGAAGGAAGTCACATTGTTCCTGATATCATTGACAGCATCAAACATCGCTTTGAAACTCATGGTTTGACAAAGGATGATTTCTTGGGTGTTGGTATGGGTTCGCCTGGTGTGGTTGATAGCGAAGCTGGTACTGTTATCGGTGCCTATAACCTCAACTGGAAAACCTTGCAATTGGTTAAAGAGCAGTTTGAATCTGCCCTTGGTTTGCCATTCTTTATCGACAACGATGCAAACGTAGCGGCCCTTGGTGAGCAATGGGTTGGTGCTGGAAACAATAATCCAAACGTTGTCTTTATGACGCTTGGTACAGGTGTCGGTGGCGGTGTCATCGCTGCCGGAAACCTGATTCGTGGTGTCAAAGGTGCTGGTGGTGAATTGGGCCATATCACAGTTGACTTTGATGAGCCATTTGCTTGTACTTGTGGTAAGAAAGGTTGTCTAGAAACCGTTGCTTCTGCGACAGGTATTGTCAACCTCAGCCGTCGCTATGCTGATCAATACGCTGGCGATGCAAAACTGAAACAAATGATTGATGATGGACAAGATGTAACGGCTAAGGATGTCTTTGATTTGGCAAAAGAAGGCGATGATTTGGCTTTGATTGTCTACCGTCACTTCTCAGAATACCTAGGTGTTGCTTGTGCAAACATTGCTGCAGTCCTCAATCCTGCCTACATCGTTCTGGGTGGCGGTGTGTCAGCAGCAGGGGATTTCTTGTTGGATGGTGTTCGTAAGGTCTTTGCTGAAAACAGCTTCCCACAAATCAAGGAAAGTACACAAATTGTTTTGGCAACACGTGGTAATGATGCAGGTGTCTTAGGTGCTGCATCACTCGTTTTGAAATAATATCTAAAGCAGAGGGAACTCTGCTTTTTTTAATCCGCTGTCACAATTTCTTTATATACATATATTGAAAAATGTAGTATTTAGGCGTACAATAATAGTGAAGAAAGGAGTGTTGGTCCATGAAAAATGTAAATATGTCAAAAGTAACGAATTATCTGACTATACTTGGTCTGTTGATTTTGCTATCTGCTTTTTTCCTTGATTACTGGATTCGAGACTGGTTCTTCCCGTCTAGTTGGGGAAACGTGGCGACCATGATGATTTTGCCTTTGCTAGGGGCATTGATTCTCATCTTGTCGATTTACTATAAAAAACTTTGGACGGGCATTACCAGTATTCTATTGATTATTTCCTTCCCCTTGATATTTGGACTGGGCTATGTTTTCTTTGGTCCCTAGAAGGAGTTTCTCATGAATCTGACACTATTAAAACGGTTAAATCTAGTCTTGTACAGCCTTGCAACTTTTCTCATCGTCATGCTATTTTTACCAATAGGCCAATGGTTTGATATTGTAAATGTGAATTTCAAACTAACATTTTTCATCATTCCCTTTTTCGGTCTCGCTAGTTTACCAACGGCTATTTACACTAAAAATGTTCGTCATATATTGTTGAGTGTTCTCTTGGTTGCCTTGTATTTTATTTTGTTCAGTCTAGTAACTGCCCTCGCTGGTTTGTTCCAGCTCAACCTCTACCCCTTGCTCTATAAATGACAACTCCTGTTCAAAACTGGAGTTTTTACGTAGAATTTGCTATACTAAAACCATGACAAAAGCAGATAGAATTTTTAAAGAAAACATTCGTAAGATTATGGAAGAGGGCGTTTTTTCGGAAAATGCTCGCCCTCGTTACAAGGATGGAAATGTAGCCAATTCCAAGTACATTACAGGTGCCTTTGCAGAGTATGACTTGGCCAAGGGCGAGTTCCCTATTACTACATTAAGACCAATTCCAATCAAGTCAGCCATTAAAGAAATTCTCTGGATTTACCAAGACCAGACCAATGATTTGTCGGTTTTACAGGAAAAATACGGTGTCCAGTATTGGAATGATTGGGAAGTAGATGGAACAGGTACAATCGGTGAACGTTACGGTGCTATTGTTAAAAAGCATGACATCATTTCAAAAATCCTCAAGCAATTGGAGGAAAATCCATGGAATCGCCGCAATGTGATTTCTTTGTGGGACTATGAAGCTTTTGACCAATCTGCAGGTCTCTTGCCATGTGCCTTTCAAACTATGTTTGATGTTCGTCGAGTGGATGGGGAGATTTATCTCGATGCGACCCTCACTCAACGGTCAAATGATATGTTGGTAGCCCATCATATCAACGCTATGCAGTATGTTGCATTACAAATGATGATTGCCAAGCATTTTGGTTGGAAGGTAGGGAAGTTTTTCTATTTCATCAACAATCTTCACATCTATGACAATCAGTTTGAACAGGCTGAAGAATTACTTCGTCGTACACCATCTGAAGTAGAGCCTCGTTTGGTCTTGAACGTCCCAGACGGAACAAACTTTTTTGATATTAAAGCAGAAGATTTTGAGTTGGTGGACTACAATCCAGTTAAACCGCAACTTAAGTTTGACTTGGCGATTTAAGATGAGGGGGCTTTCCAGTCCCACTAGATTCACATTCTACAAATCTCGGAATCTTCCCTATATCTGAGGAGTCGGTGATAGTTTCAACATGATAAAAATTTGCACTAGACCTACTTGGTAAGTGCATTTTTCATGTTTTTTTGATAGAATGATAGGACGGAAAGTGAGAGAAAATGACAAAGAAGATAGTTGCAATTTGGGCCCAAGATGAAAATGGATTGATTGGAAAAGGCGATAAATTGCCCTGGTATTTGCCTGCTGACTGGGCTCATTTTAAAGAAACGACAACAGGTCACACGATGGTGATGGGACGTATAACCTTCGACGGCATGGGTAAACGTGCTCTTCCCAATCGTCACACCATCGTTTTGACTACAGATAAAACCTATCAACTAGAGAATGAACATGTTACCATTTTACACAGTGTGGAAGCTGTCCTAGATTGGTATAACAAACAGGAGCAGACACTATTTGTGCTTGGTGGGGGACAAATTTTTACTGCTTTTGCACCTTACATTGAAGCTTTAATAGTGACAGATATTCACGGTCAATTTAATGGCGATGTGTATTTTCCGAAAGCATTTCCTATGGAGAAATTTCAGCTACAAAGCGCCAATTTACGTCCAAAAGACGAGAAAAACCCGTATGATTTTACAATAAAAACCTATGAAAGAAGAGATGGTTAGGCATGGAGAGAAGTTTATTCGGTTTATTTACAGCGTTTCTCTGCGGAATATGCGTCCTTTGTGCTATTCAAGCCTTTAGAAAGAAACGTTTTGGTCTAGCCATTTTATTTTTATTGAATGCTTTTACCAATCTGGTTAATAGCATTCATGCTATTTATGGCTTTTTATTTAGATAAGAGATATGAAAGAGGAAATATATGGCTGTTAAGCATACCCATGAGTTGATTTATTGTTCATTTTGTGGAAAAAATCAAGAAGAAGTTAAAAAAATTATAGCAGGAAATAATGTTTTCATTTGTAATGAATGTGTAGAATTGGCCCAAGAAATCATTCGTGAAGAATTGGCTGAAGAAGTGTTGACAGACTTGGCTGACACACCTAAGCCACAGGAATTACTCAATATTTTAAACAATTATGTCATTGGACAAGACCGTGCTAAACGTGCTTTGGCTGTAGCTGTTTACAATCACTACAAACGTATCAATTTCCAGGATAGTCGTGATGAGAACGATGTTGATTTACAAAAATCAAATATCCTCATGATTGGCCCGACTGGTTCAGGAAAAACCTTCTTGGCTCAAACCTTGGCTAAAAGTTTGAATGTCCCATTTGCTATTGCTGATGCGACTGCTCTTACTGAGGCGGGTTATGTCGGTGAGGACGTAGAAAATATTCTCCTCAAGCTTTTGCAGGCTGCAGATTTTAACATTGACCGGGCAGAACGAGGAATTATCTATGTGGATGAAATTGATAAGATTGCCAAAAAAGGTGAAAATGTGTCCATTACCCGCGATGTTTCGGGTGAAGGTGTCCAACAGGCTCTCTTGAAAATCATTGAAGGAACAGTTGCCAGTGTTCCACCGCAAGGCGGACGCAAACATCCAAACCAAGAAATGATTCATGTGGATACCAAAAACATTTTATTCATCGTAGGTGGTGCTTTTGATGGGATTGAAGAAATCGTTAAACAACGTCTTGGTGAAAAAATCATCGGTTTCGGTCAAAACAATCGTGCCATTGATGAAAAAGAATCATACATGCAACATATCATTGCAGACGACATTCAAAAATTTGGTATTATTCCTGAGTTGATTGGTCGCTTGCCGGTATTTGCAGCCTTGGATCAATTAACAACCGAAGACTTGGTCCGTATTTTAACAGAGCCTAAGAATGCGTTGGTTAAACAATACCAGACCCTCTTGTCTTATGATGATGTAGAATTGGATTTTGACGAGGATGCCTTACTTGCCATTGCTGAAAAAGCAATCGAGCGAAAAACAGGTGCACGTGGTCTTCGTTCCATTATCGAAGAAACGATGTTGGATGTTATGTTTGAAGTTCCAAGTCAAGATGACGTCAAACGTGTTCGTGTTACAAAAGCAGCAGTAGATGGCAAGGAAAAACCATTGCTAGAAACTGCCTAAAAATGATCATTAGGGGTGATAAGCAATTAGCTTTCTCCCCCTTATTTATGAGAGGTAAAGAATGGAAATCAATACACACAATGCTGAAATTCTTCTGAGTGCAGTTTCAAAGGCCCAGTACCCTGATGACGATATCCCAGAAATCGCCCTGGCTGGTCGATCAAATGTCGGAAAATCTTCCTTCATCAATACCTTACTCGGAAGAAAAAATCTAGCTCGTACTTCGGGAAAACCTGGAAAGACCCAGCAGTTAAACTTTTACAATATTGATGATAAGATTCGTTTTGTCGATGTGCCCGGTTATGGCTATGCCAAGGTTTCCAAGGCTGAACGAGCAAAATGGGGCAAGATGATTGAGGAATATTTGACAAGTCGTGAAAATCTGCGCGTGGTTGTCAGTCTGGTGGATATGCGTCATGAACCATCAGCAGACGATGTTCAGATGTATGAGTTTTTAAAGTACTATGAAATCCCAGTCATCATCGTTGCTACCAAAGCTGATAAAATTCCTCGTGGCAAATGGAACAAGCATGAGTCCATTATCAAAAAGAAATTGGATTTTGATAAGAATGACCAGTTTGTCGTCTTTTCATCTGAAACTCGGCACGGCTATGATCAGGCTTGGGATGCCATTTTAAGTGAGATTTAGGAGTGATAATGGAACAAACCTTCTTTATCATTAAGCCAGATGCTGTTCAGCGTGGATTTGTTGGACAAGTTCTCAGCAGAATAGAGCGTCGTGGTTTTGTTATTCGTGATTTGAAAATGCTGACGGCGACAGAGGACTTAGTCGCGCAACATTATGAGCATTTAACAGATAAGCCTTTCTTCCCGCTTTTGGTGCAATACATGACAAGTGGTCCTGTCATCGCTGGAATTTTGGAAGGACCAGAGGTTGTCAAGTCCTGGCGTGATATGATGGGGGCGACTAATCCAGCCAATGCCTTACCAGGAACCATTCGTGGAGATTTTGCAACAGCTCCAGTTGATGGTATTGTGGCCAATGTTGTTCATGGTTCAGACAGTCTGGAAGCAGCCCAACGCGAAATCGCCCTGTGGTTGGGGAAATAGCAGAGCAGACACCTAGTTTTCTAGGTGTTTTTCTTATGGCAAGTTCTTGGTATTTCTGATATAATAAAGAGTAATACTCTTGTAGAGGAAGAAACATGAATTTAGAAGATTTGAAAAAACGACAGGAGAAAATTCGTAATTTCTCCATTATTGCCCACATCGACCATGGTAAATCAACCTTGGCTGACCGTATTCTTGAGAAGACAGAAACAGTTTCCAGCCGTGAAATGCAAGCCCAGTTGCTGGATAGTATGGACTTGGAACGCGAGCGTGGCATCACAATTAAACTCAACGCAATCGAACTCAACTATACAGCTAAAGATGGAGAGACATACATTTTCCACTTGATTGACACACCAGGACACGTGGATTTTACCTATGAGGTATCGCGTTCGTTGGCTGCCTGTGAAGGAGCGATTTTAGTGGTGGATGCTGCTCAAGGGATTGAAGCACAGACCTTGGCCAACGTTTATCTAGCCTTGGACAATGATTTGGAAATCTTGCCAATCATTAACAAGATTGACCTGCCAGCAGCAGACCCAGAACGTGTTCGTCAGGAAATCGAAGATGTGATTGGTTTGGATGCTTCTGAAGCAGTGCCAACATCAGCCAAGGCTGGTATTGGTATCGAGGAAATCTTGGAGCAGATTGTCGAGAAGGTTCCAGCACCGACTGGTGATGTAGCTGCACCGCTTCAAGCCTTGATTTTTGACTCGGTTTACGATCCGTATCGAGGCGTTATCCTGCAAGTTCGTATTGTCAACGGTGTGGTAAAACCTGGCGATACTATTCAGATGATGAGCAATGGCAAGACCTTTGATGTGACGGAAGTTGGTATCTTCACACCAAAAGCAATCGGTCGTGATTACTTGGCGACTGGTGATGTAGGTTACATTGCAGCCTCTATCAAGACGGTTGCCGACACCCGTGTCGGTGATACAGTGACCTTGGCAGAAAATCCTGCCAGCGAGCCACTAGCGGGCTACAAGCAGATGAATCCAATGGTCTTTGCAGGTATCTACCCAATCGATTCCAACAAGTACAATGACCTCCGTGAAGCCTTGGAAAAACTTCAACTCAACGATGCCAGCTTGCAGTTTGAGCCAGAAACGTCACAAGCACTCGGATTTGGTTTCCGTTGTGGTTTCTTGGGTCTCCTGCACATGGATGTTATTCAAGAACGGATTGAGCGTGAGTTTAACATTGATCTCATTATGACAGCCCCGTCGGTAGTCTACCATGTCAACATGACGGACGGTGAAACGATTGATGTAGCCAACCCTTCAGAATTCCCAGACCCAACCAAGATTGCCACGATTGAAGAGCCTTACGTTAAGGCACAAATCATGGTACCGCAGGAATACGTCGGTGCGGTCATGGAATTGGCCCAACGCAAACGTGGTGACTTTGTAACTATGGATTATATCGATGATAATCGTGTCAATGTCATCTACCAAATTCCACTTGCGGAGATTGTCTTTGACTTCTTTGACAAGCTTAAATCGTCCACTCGTGGTTATGCTAGCTTTGACTATGAGATTTCGGAATACCGTTCATCCAAGTTGGTGAAAATGGATATTCTCCTTAATGGCGACAAGGTCGATGCACTCAGCTTTATCGTCCACAAGGAATTTGCCTACGAACGTGGGAAAATCATCGTTGACAAGCTCAAGAAAATCATCCCTCGTCAGCAGTTTGAAGTGCCTATCCAGGCAGCGATCGGTCAGAAAATCGTTGCTCGTAGCGATATTAAGGCCCTTCGCAAAAACGTTTTGGCCAAGTGTTATGGTGGTGACGTTTCCCGTAAACGCAAACTCCTAGAAAAACAAAAAGCCGGTAAAAAACGCATGAAAGCCATCGGCTCTGTCGAAGTACCACAAGAAGCCTTCCTCAGCGTTCTCAGCATGGATGAAGACGATAAGAAATAATCTTGATATAAAGAAACACTCCTGCATCTAGTGCAAGAGTGTCAGACTGAAGACAAAGTCCTTAGAATTGATTTTCTAAGGGCTTTTCTTCGTATTTAGGAGTATAATATAAGAAAAAGGACTTATGAGGTTCTCCTATGCTACACAAAGAAAAT
>NZ_POPB01000344.1 GCF_002964045.1 Streptococcus suis
TCAAAAAGCCCTACGACTTAACAAGACACCTCTACTTTATCATAAAGAAAAAGTAGTGAGTACTTTCTCCCGTCGGAGATTTCCTCACTACTAATCTTAGTATGTTTTTGTTTTTTGATAAATTAGTATATATTTTTTAAAAAAATACTTGACTGGTTAATTATTTTGTGATATAAACTTAACTGGTTAATGTTTTTGCAAAAAGGAGGAAATATGCTGAAGAAAATACTTGGAGCCTGTCTTTCTGTTCTAGCTGGTTTGTGCTTGATGGCTTGTTCGGTTCAGAAAGAGGCTAGTCAGGTTCAGTCAGGGATGCGGATTGTGACATCATTTTACCCTATCTATTCACTGGTTAAGGAAGTGTCGGGAGATAAGAATGATGTTCGGATGATTGGTTCGCGTTCGGGAATCCATTCTTACGAACCATCAGCAGCGGACATACGGGCCATTTATGATGCAGATGTCTTTATTTATCATTCGCGGATTTTGGAGTCTTGGGCAGGGCGATTGGACCCAAATTTACAGGGTTCGGCTGTCCAGGTCTTAGAGGCATCTACAAGCCTGCCTTTATCAAAAGTGCCTGGTTTAGAAGATATGGAAGTAGGTCAGGGGATTGATGAGGCGAGTTTATATGATCCTCATACCTGGTTGGATCCGGTTTTGGTTGGACAGGAAGCCCTTGAAATAGGTGAGCTTTTGGCAGAGAGAGATCCAGAGAATGCGGATTATTATCGGGAAAATGCTAAGGCTTTGGAGAGGGATGCTCAAAAGTTGGCGGACAAATATATTCCGATCTTTGCGAAGGCCAGTTCAAAAACCTTCGTGACCCAGCACACAGCCTTTTCCTACACTGCCCAGAGGTTTGGATTGAAGCAGTTGGGGATAGCAGGGGTGTCTGAGGAAGAGCCTAGCCCAAGGCAGTTGGCAGAGATTAAAGAGTTTGTCGACACTTACAAGGTAGAAACGATTTTTACCGAAAAGGGAACGTCGGATAAATTGGCTAAGGCTCTGGCAACTTCGACAGGTGTGGACTTGAAGGTCTTGGATACTCTTGAGGCCGATCCAGAAAATAACTTAACCTATTTAGAAAACTTAGAGCAGGTTTTAGAAACTCTTGCTCAAGAATTGAAATAATCATTGATAAAGGAGATAAAATGAAGAAGAAAGCTCTTGTTGGTTCGGTAGCGACCCTTGTTTTGGGAATGAGTTTGTGTAGCTACCAGTTGGGTCGTTATCAGGCGACAGAAGAACAAAAAAATCGAGTGTCCTATATTGAAGATAGTCAAAAGGAACAGTCGCTGGTCGCGGAGCAATTAACTCCGGAACAGGTTTCGGCCAAGGAAAATATTGATGCTGAGCAGATTGTTGTCAAAATTACAGACCAAGGCTATGTGACCTCTCACGGAGATCATTTCCATTATTACAATGGCAAGGTGCCATTCGATGCCATCTTTAGTGAAGAATTGGTCATGAAAGATCCGAATTATGTCCTTCAAGATAGTCACATTATCAATGAGGTTCAAGATGGCTACGTTATCAAGGTAGATGGGAAATATTACCTTTACTTGAAAGATGTCAAACAGCAGAAAAATATTCGGAGCAAGGAAGAAGTTGAACGACAAAAAGGAATTACATCAGCTGATAGTAAGCAGCAGGCGACAGGTTCTAGTCATTCAGACGGACCCTATAAGACTGACGATGGTTATGTCTTTAATCCGACAGACGTCATTGAAGATACCGGTGATGGCTTTATTGTTCCTCATGGGGACCATTTCCATTTCATCCCGAAAAAAGATCTTTCAGCTACAGAGTTAAAAGCGGCTCAGGATTTTTGGGATAAAAAGGGTAGCAATCAGTCAACCACAGGAAATCATTATGGAAATTACACCCAGAAAGTTCGGCAGGAAACCCCTGTTTCAGTACAGGGACAAGATTTGACTAGCTTGTTGGCTCAACTGGATGCGACACCTTTATCCCAACGTCATGTGGAAGCAGATGGTTTGGTCTTTGATCCAAGAACGATTAGTAAAAAAACAGCCACCGGTGTAATTGTGCCCCACGGAGATCATTTCCACTTTATTCCTTACAGTCAGATGTCTGCCTTGGAGGAAAAGATTGCCCGAATGATTGGCACAAGTGGTGCAAGCATCGAACAAGCAAATGGTGGTACCAGACACCAAGCTACTAGTCATCAGGTTCATTCCAATCCAACACCCAATCCAATACCAAGTCCAACCTTGCCAACTAGTCCAACCAAGCTGATAGAGTCTGCCAAACAACAAACTCGTATGTGGCAGGGGCGTCCGATAGCTGTTTATGGTAAGGGATTGGATGGTAAGACTTACTTTACCAGTGATGGATATCAGTTTACTAAGGTATCAATTATCTCTGTTGATGAACATGGCTTGATTGCAAGTCACGGAGATCACTTCCATTATGTTGGCTTTGGTGAATTAGAAGAATTTGAATTGAAGGAAGTTGCAGCATGGTTGGCTGAAAAATCCAAGGACAATGCAGGTGGTCATTCGACAACAGCTCCATCAAAACCAGTAACTCCTCCAGCGATAGAAGGACAAGGAAAACCTGAAAATCGCCCTGAATTTGACAGTCAGGCAGTCTTACGTAAAGCTAGTCATCAAGGACAGGTGGGGTATTGGATGGAAGTGGATGGCAAGTCTTATTTCTTCGCTCGTCAGGAATTGGATTTGATGAAGATTTCATTTGCAGAGTTGCGTCTGATGGAGAAGGATCCGTCCTATCTATTTGATGTCAGCCCTGCTAAAGAAGGGGATCTGACACCAGCTCCGCTTGTGCCAATCCATAAGCTTCCAATGCGTGGTGGAAATGCCACCTATGATACCGGGGAAGTCTTTGTCATTCCTCATATTGACCACATCCATGTCCTACCATATACCTGGTTGAACAAGGAACAGATTGCGACCATCAAGTACCTCATGCGTCATCCTGAAGTTCGTCCTGCAGCTTGGACCAGCAGCGGTCATAGTCAGGATGAAGCCGCGGACCAGTTGGCACCGATTCTCAATGCGACAGCACCAGATAAGAGGGCTGGTTTGAAAAATTGGCAGATTGTCCATACAGCAGAGGAGGTGGGTGCAGCCCGTGCCCAAGGGCGATTTGCGACAGCTGATGGCTATATCTTTGCGGCTGAGGATGTATTGGATCCTAGAAGCTTTATCTTCCGCGATGCATTTAGTCTGCCCCGTGCAGATGACGATAGCCTGCGTTCAGTGAAAAAGAGCGAGCTCTCCAGTCAGGAATTAGCTGCGGTTCAAGCCCTATTAGACAAGCGTGATAGAGATGAATTGGCCAAACGTGTAACACCGCAAGAGCAACGGAAAGGATTGAAGAATTGGCAGATTGTCCACAGTTATGAGGAAATTGAAGCTGCCAAGGCGGCTGGTAAATTTACAACCAAGGATGGATACATTTTTGATCCACAAGATGTTGTCGATCCAAAAACCAAGGTTTCTCAAACGGCCTTCCGTATCCCGAGACCAGATGGTTCAGGCTTCTACCGGGTGGAAAAAGCTGCGCTACATCCGCAAACGGAATTGGCACCAGCAGAAGCCTTGCTAGCGGCGACTCAACCAGCACCTGTCCAGCCTGCAAAAACAACAGAAGCAACAACTCAGCCAAGCACTTCTTCGATTATTGCAACGCCAGCCCAACGCTTCACTCCTGAGGAAACAACAGAGGAAAGTGTTACTTCAAAAATAACGACACCAGCTCACCTCGTCACTCCTGCGGAAACGACAGAGGAGCCAAGTACACAAGCGAGCTCTCAATCGCAGGAAAACAATATTGAAACGACTCCAATAAGTGATGTACCAGAGGACTCTACCTTGGCTACAAATCCTAATGGTGAGGAAATGGTAAGTGAGCAAGTGTCACCTGTTGAACCAATTCCAGCCTCAACAGATGCAATCGAAGGCAAATCGGAGAAGGTGCTAGATTCAGGTTCTGAATAATACAACAACTCTTGATTCCAACAAATGATTAGTACGCAATGCTGACGAAGGTAGTAGCATTTGTGAAATGAGATAAAAGCTATATTGATTTTAGTTCGACCACTTTTCATAGAAAAAGTTATTTACTTATCTTTGACTATTTGCCAATTTTAGCGTAAAATAGAAAGGAAAGACATAAAAGGAGAAGACCCTTGGAACTAAACGTATTTGCAGGACAAGAAAAAAGTGAACTTTCCATGATTGAAGTGGCACGTGCTATTTTGGAAGAACGTGGCCGTGATCATGAAATGTACTTCAATGACTTGGTTAATGAAATTCAAAACTATCTCGAAAAATCAAACAGCGACATTCGTGCAGCCTTGCCAACATTCTATTCAGATTTGAATGTGGATGGTAGCTTCATTCCGCTAGGTGAAAACAAATGGGGCCTTCGTTCATGGTATGCAATCGATGAAATCGATGAAGAAGTGATTACTCTTGAAGAAGATGACGAAGATGCACCAAAACGTAAGAAAAAGCGTGTTAATGCCTTCATGGACGGTGACGAAGACGCTATCGATTACGGGCATGATGATCCAGAAGACGAGGATAATTATTCTGATAATTCATCATCAGAATATGATGATGAGAATCCGGATGATGAAAAGGATGAAGTTGAATCATATGATTCAGAAATCAATGAAATCATTCCAGATGATGAATTAGATGATGAAACGGTTGATTTGGCTGAAGAAGATGATGACTATTCTGACGAAGAAGTCATTGACGAGTAGTAATATAAACTTGTGTTTGACAAGGCTTATATTTTTCGATAATATATTATCGGGCACCTCTTTTGAGGTCGGAGCTCCCTAGTCAATAGGGAGCTATTTTTGTTTTTTCTTCATCATTATTGAAATCTACACCCCGTCATGATGATGACAGTAGAGAAGGAGTTTGCATGACAAAATATATTTTTGTAACAGGTGGCGTTGTGTCATCGATTGGTAAGGGAATTGTGGCGGCGAGTTTGGGCCGCCTCTTGAAAAACAGAGGATTGAAAGTTACTATTCAAAAATTCGATCCCTACATCAACATTGACCCAGGAACCATGAGCCCATACCAACATGGGGAAGTATTTGTGACAGATGATGGTGCAGAAACAGACTTGGACCTTGGTCACTATGAGCGATTCATCGACATCAACCTCAACAAATATTCAAACGTCACCACTGGTAAGATTTACAGCGAGGTCCTTCGGAAAGAACGCAAAGGAGAGTATTTAGGAGCAACCGTTCAGGTTATTCCACATATCACAGATGCTCTCAAGGATAAAATCAAGCGGGCAGCCCGCACAACAGATGCAGATGTTATTATCACAGAAGTTGGGGGAACTGTTGGAGATATTGAAAGTCTCCCCTTCCTTGAAGCTCTCCGTCAGATGAAGGCAGATGTTGGCTCTGACAATGTCATGTACATCCACACCACCCTTTTGCCATATCTAAAGGCGGCAGGAGAAATGAAGACCAAGCCGACCCAGCATTCTGTCAAAGAACTGCGTGGACTGGGTATTCAACCAAATATGCTGGTGATTCGGACAGAACAGCCAGCCGGTCAAGGCATTAATAATAAACTAGCCCAGTTCTGTGATGTGGCTCCAGAAGCGGTGATTGAATCATTGGATGTTGAACACCTTTACCAGATTCCACTCAATATGCAGGCGCAAAATATGGATCAGATTGTCTGTGACCATTTGAAATTGGATGTGCCACCAGCAGATATGACAGATTGGTCAGCCATGGTTGACAAGGTTCTAAATCTCAAGAAGACTGTCAAAATTGCCCTTGTTGGTAAATACGTCGAGCTCCAAGATGCCTACATCTCGGTTGTAGAAGCCTTGAAACACTCTGGCTATGCCAACGATGCTGCGATTGAGTTAGATTGGGTCAATGCCAATGACTTGACGGCAGAAAATGTCGCTGAACGACTTGGACAAGCGCAAGGTATTCTCGTACCTGGAGGTTTTGGACAACGTGGTACGGAAGGAAAAATCCAAGCTATTCGCTATGCGCGTGAGAATGATGTGCCTATGCTGGGTGTCTGTCTAGGTATGCAGTTGACCTGTGTGGAATTTGCTCGCCACGTTCTTGGCTTAGAAGGTGCCAATAGTTTTGAGTTGGATCCTGAGACCAAGTATCCGATTATCGATATCATGCGTGATCAAATTGGCGTGGAAGACCTGGGCGGAACACTCCGTCTGGGACTCTATCCAAGCAAACTCAAACGTGGCTCAAAGGCTGCTGCAGCCTATGACCACCAAGAAGTTGTCCAACGTCGCCACCGCCACCGCTACGAGTTTAACAATGACTTCCGTCAACAATTTGAAGAAGCTGGTTTTGTCTTCTCAGGTGTATCGCCAGACAACCGCCTGGTTGAAATCGTTGAAATTCCTGAGAATAAGTTCTTTGTTGCCTGTCAATATCACCCAGAACTCCAATCTCGACCAAACCGTCCGGAAGGTCTCTATACTGCCTTCGTCACAGCTGCAGTTGAGAATGAAAAGTAATAGCATATTGTTTAGAGAGGGACTAGATAGTGCCTAGTGAAAAAGTCATCGTCTGATGGCTTTTTTGCTATACTAAAGATGAGGTGATAGTATGTTTGATAATCAGTTGATTTTAGAAGTCATACTATTCGAAAATCAAAATTAGACGTTGTTGACTTGATTTGATGAACTTCATTTCTATCTGCATCTGCGTCGCCTAGTCTGTTTTTGATTTTCATTGAGTATCAGTCCATATCCTACTCAGTATGATAATGTTGTTCCTAAAACTCATTTTTTACGTCAGTTAACAGAACTATGTGATTTTAGCTATATTAATGATGAGTTAGAAAAGAATTATCATCCTGATATTGGACGTTGTGACTACTCTCCTATCATGATATTCAAGTATCTCCTATGATTTTGATTAAGGTGGCTAACTTCATTTTAGAACTTTCAATAGAATTTTTATTGAAGAAAAAATAAAAAAATGAAAAAAGTGTTGACAAGGTTCATTTCTGATGGTATACTAATTCTTGTGTTAAGCGGGGATGGCGGAATTGGCAGACGCGCAGGACTAAGGATCCTGTGATCGCTTTAGATCGTGTGGGTTCAAGTCCCACTCTCCGCATTGGAAGACTAGCTATGTGCTAGTCTTTTTTGCATTCAAACATTATAAATTTTTTCGATTTGACGAATTGTCAGTAATTGATTGTGCAATAAGGAAATCATTTCCGAAAGAATCGTGGAAAGTTATGTGAAAATTTTCTCAAAACTAGACGGTTTCAACTAGCATTTTCAAAATAAAAATGGTAGAATAGAGGAGTATGAGGTGCAACCTCAAAAAATATTAGGAGGCTATCGAAATGCCATTAGTTTCAGCAGAAAAATTTGTCCAAGCAGCGCGTGACAACGGTTATGCAGTTGGTGGATTTAACACAAACAACCTTGAGTGGACTCAAGCTATCTTGCGTGCAGCAGAAGCGAAACAAGCTCCTGTTCTTATCCAAACTTCAATGGGTGCAGCTAAGTACATGGGTGGTTACAAAGTAGCTCGTAACTTGATTGCAAACTTGATTGAGTCAATGAACATCACAGTTCCAGTTGCTATTCACCTTGACCATGGTCACTACGAAGATGCTCTTGTATGTATCGAAGTTGGTTATACTTCTATCATGTTTGATGGTTCACACCTTCCAGTAGAAGAAAACCTTGCAAAAGCTAAAGAAGTTGTAGAATTGGCACACGCTAAAGGTATCTCAGTTGAAGCTGAAGTAGGTACTATCGGTGGTGAAGAAGATGGTATCATTGGTAGCGGTGAATTGGCTCCAATCGAAGATGCAGTAGCAATGGTTGCAACTGGTATTGACTTCTTGGCAGCAGGTATCGGTAACATCCACGGCCCATACCCAGCAAACTGGGAAGGTCTTGATCTTGACCACTTGCGTAAATTGACTGAAGCTGTACCTGGTTTCCCAATCGTATTGCACGGTGGTTCTGGTATTCCAGATGAGCAAATCCAAGCAGCAATCAAATTGGGTGTTGCTAAAGTTAACGTTAATACTGAGTGCCAAATCGCATTCGCAAACGCAACTCGTAAGTTTGCAGCGGCTTATGAAGCAAACGAAGCAGAATACGATAAGAAAAAACTCTTTGACCCACGTAAATTCTTGGCAGACGGCGTGAAAGCTATCCAAGCATCTGTTGAAGAGCGTATCGACGTATTTGGTTCAGCGAACAAAGCTTAATAATTCTGCGAAGAAATCTAAGATTTCAATCCAGTAAAACTTAAGATTTAAAAGAAGGATTTTGAATACGAATCCTTCTTTTTGATTTTCAAATCAGTTGCTTTAGAAAAGAGTAATTTCTATAAACTTTTGACGCAAGCCATTCTTTTTGGTATACTTGATTTTTAGAAATCATTTTATTTTCTGAAAGGAGAAAGTATGACCAAACAAAGGATCAATACACTCGTTGGCTCAATTGGAGCCGTAATGGGAATTTTTGTCTTCCTAGCTTATATACCGCAAATCATTGCCAATATCAATGGTCAACAGGGACAACCTTGGCAACCGCTATTTGCAGCAGTTTCCTGCCTCATTTGGGTGGTTTATGGTTGGACAAAGGAGCCTAAAAAAGATTATATTTTAATCGCACCAAACTTGGCGGGAGTTGTGCTAGGGTTTGCGACATTTATCACATCACTGTAAGAGATATGAGTTGAGTGTTGAAAAAATGAAAATAATTCTTGCCAAGTCCAATCTTTTCTGTTAGAATAGTATGGTATGTGGTGCTAGCACATCCGATATATTTGATCAAATGAGGAGGAAGATACAATGGCTAAAGTATGTTATTTCACTGGTCGTAAGACTGTATCAGGTAATAACCGTTCACACGCTATGAACCAAACTAAACGCGCAGTTAAACCAAACCTTCAAAAAGTAACTGTTTTGATTGATGGTAAACCTAAAAAAGTTTGGGCTTCAGCTCGTGCTCTTAAATCAGGCAAAGTTGAACGCATCTAATTAAAAAGTCGCTAGATTAATCTAGCGGCTTTTTAAATGCTCGTTGTCAACTGTAGTGGTAAATGAAAAGCTACCACCAGAGAAGACGAAATTCATTATCTCTTTCCTATTTTTAGGAAATAAGCTGGAAAGGGCTATACCCGGCCCTTTTCACTGTTTTATGTGACAAATAAACCACCCGCTATGCGGGTGCGGGACGAAGGTTATACCAAAAAAACTCCAAATGCGATACAATAAAGGTGTTCAAGCCAATTGTAAAGCGAGAGGAGAAAAGTATGGCACAAATGGCACATAGTTTATCACATACAAAGTGGTTGTGTTCTACCACATTGTCTTCACACCTAAGTATAGATGAAAAATCATCTATAATCAATATCGAAGTAGCTTGGGAGAAATATTCCGACGTTTGTGTAGTTATAAAGGTGTAGAGAATATCGAAGGAGTTCTGATGCCGGATCATGTTCGTATGTTAGTCAGTATTCCTCCGAGATTAAGTGAATCAAGCTTTATGGGATATTTAAAAGGTAAGAGTGTTCTTATGATGTTTGATAAACACGCCAACCTAAAATATAAATTTGACAATCGTCATTTCTTGGTAGAGAGCTTCAACAATTTGGGAATTGTTGAAGAATGTAAGTTGGACTTAATGAAGCCACAATTAAGAAATATATACAAGAATAAAGAAATTATCCAGTGGATGATTTCTCAGACTGAAGACAAAGTCCTTAGAATTGATTTTCTAAGGGCTTTTCTTCGTATTTAGGAGTATAATATAAGAAAAAGGACTTATGAGGTTCTCCTATGCTACACAAAGAAAAA
>NZ_POPB01000345.1 GCF_002964045.1 Streptococcus suis
TTTTCTTTGTGTAGCATAGGAGAACCTCATAAGTCCTTTTTCTTATATTATACTCCTAAATACGAAGAAAAGCCCTTAGAAAATCAATTCTAAGGACTTTGTCTTCAGTCTGAAATCTCGGCCTTATAAGCCGAGATTTTCATATTTTGTTCGATAGCCAATCTGCAAGATTTTTCCATCCTGAATCAGCAAGGGACGCTTAATCAGCATGCCATCATTGGATAACAGTTCCAAAGCTTGATCCACCGTTAAACTGTCAAATTTATCCTTAAGACCAAGTTCACGGTAGCTATTGCCTGATGTGTTAAAATACTTTTTCAATTCAAGACCCGTTTCTTCCATCCAGGCTTTGAGCTGGTCTGCACTGGGCGGCGTTGCCTTGATGTCAATAGCTTCAAATTCCAAGCCCAAACTCTTCAACTCTGCCTTGGCCGCTCGGCAGGTCGAACATTTAGGATATTCATAAAATAATATCATTTCTTCACCTCAAAGTGTAGATTTTCATGTTGCAAGAGCCAGATTTTCTTGTCCAAGCCACCTGCATAACCTGTTAATTGTCCCTTTTGATTAAGAACACGATGACAGGGGACAATGATAGAGTAAGGATTTCGCCCAACTGCTCCACCAATTGCCTGACCAGACCGAAGACCAAGTTGCTGGGCAAGTCTTCCATAGTTGGTCGTCTGGCCATGCGGTATCTCTTTTAATAGCCGCCAGACTTTTTCCTGAAATTCCGTTCCAATAGCTTCAAGCGTCAGGCTAGAAAAATCTACATCTTGACCTGAAAAATAAGCATCTAGCAAGAGACTGGTCTGATCTAAAATAGGATGTGAGCCTAGCACAGGCTTTTCATCTAAACCACGTTCAAAAAACTTCTGGTCCTCAAACCAGACACCTCGCAAGCCTTTATCACCGGCCACTAGGGACATGGGACCAATCGGACTCTGGTAGATTGTTTTTACATACATACCTAGTTTTTATTTTTAATAACACGGACCTTGACAATAGCATCGGTCGCTTCAAAATTAGTAACCAAAGCGTCAATTTTACTCTTATCTGCCTCATCCAAATCCAGCAAGGTATAGGCATAGTCACCTTTTGACTTGTTGATGATATTATCAATGTTAATGCCCAATTCAGAAACAGCTGTAGTGATTTTAGCCACCATGTTTGGAATATTTTTATTAATCAAGGTAATACGATATGGAGCATCCAAAAATTGTTTGACATTTGGGAAATTGACGGAGTTGATGATTTCACCTGTCTCCATAAAGCGACGAATGGTCTGACCAGCCGCAATGGCACAGTTGAGCTCCGCTTCTTCTGTTGAACCACCAACGTGTGGGAAGACGATGATATTATCTTTATTCAACACTTCTTCAGTACCAAAGTCAGTGATGTAATTCTTGATAACCCCTGCTTCAATGGCTTCAAACAAATCGGCATTGTTAACCAACTCACCACGGGCAAAGTTGATTAAGGTTGTCCCTTTTTTCATTTGACCAAAACTATCCGCATTAAATAAACCACGTGTTTTGTCTGTTAAAGGAACATGAACAGAAATGTAGTCAGCATTGGTAAAGACTTCTTTCAAATCATCCACACGTTTGACGTGACTTGAGATAGTCCAAGCTGTTTCAACAGACACGTACGGATCGTAGCCAAGTACATTCATACCGAGACGGCGAGCATCGTTAGCGATGCGAGCACCGATAGCACCAAGTCCGATAACACCAAGAGTCTTACCTGAAATTTCTGTCCCTGCAAACTGCTTCTTACCTGCCTCCACTTGCTTTGGCACATCATCACCTGAAAGCGTGTTAGCCCAGGCTGTCGCTCCGATATAGTCACGAGCAGACAAGAGGATAGAAGCAAGCACTGCCTCTTTTACGGCATTGGCATTAGCACCTGGAGTATTGAAGACCACAATCCCTTTCTCAGTAGCTTCCTCAATAGGAATGTTATTGGTCCCTGCTCCCGCACGCGCAATAGCCTTGAGATTTTCAGGAAAATCAAAACCGTGCAAGTTTTCAGAACGGATGATAAAGGCATCTGGATTGACAGCATGGTCACCATCAATCTGGAAACGATTGCCCAATTCCTTCAGACCAACTTGGTTAATATTGTTAAAGGTTCGTACGCTAAATACCATTTTTCTTACCTAAAAAGGCGGAAGAGCTACCGCCTGACTTTCATTTTTATTATTTACAGTCTTATAGTTTGCTTTTAGTACTAGCTTCAAAGGTTCGGGGAACCTTTGGAGGCTGGAAATAAAGAGGCTGGGTAAAAAGTCCTGCCACACTTCTCAGAGTTCGTGTCAACATCTCAGCGCAGTGGTTGATTGGCAGATTTGTTCGTGTTTCACACTCCAAATCTGACCTAATCAACTGTGCGGGGGTGGGAAGACGAACTCTTTTTTGACCAGTCGAGTTCTTTCCCACTCCCATCAAAAGTCGCAGCTAACTTCAATAATACAGTGGAGTATTAAAGGTTGGAAATAAGGAAATGAAGTTTCCTTCGTTGATGTAATAAAAGATAAACTAGGAGACTGGGCCTAAGAGCCAACGGTCGTCTTCACTTATCTCCTGATAGAGACTGCGTTCGCTCTTGTGCTTGATTTTTTGGTAAGCTAGGCGTTCGCCGTCCAAGGGAACTTTTCCACAATAGACAAAACCTAGCTTTTCCAGAATATGCTGCATGGGCAAGTTTTTCTCATGGGTATCACAGCGGAAGTCTGGCCCCTTTTGCCCTTCGATAATCCCTTGCAGGAAGGTCTGAACCACACCCTGTCCCTGAAACTCCTTGGCTACTGCCACACGATGAATAGTGGTGTAAAGGGGATTGTTGTGCTGCCACTTGCCGTCGAAAATAGCTTCATAGGCAGCCTCTGTCCCACGAAAGACAGCCGCATAAACCGCAACCTTTCCGTCCACCAGACCAACATAGCCCTTGCCTGTTAAAATATCATCAAAAATCGTATCATGGTCAGGGTAAGCCCCTTGCCACTGGCTACTGCCAGAAGCTGCTAGAAAGGCTCTTGCCTGATCAATAATCTGACTAATAGCTGCTACTTCATTAGGATGAGCAAGACGGATTTCCATTAGGCATTCTCCGCTTCAAATTTCTTCATAAAGTCAATCAAATCAACCACACCTTGGCGTGGGAAGGCATTGTAAAGTGATGCCCGCATTCCACCAACAGAACGGTGTCCCTTGATATTCTTAAAGCCTGCCGCTGTCGCTTCTTTGACAAACTTGGCATCCAATTCCTCGCTTGGTGAAACGAATGGAATGTTGGCTACTGAACGCTCTTCTTTTTTACGGACAGGGTTGCTGTAAAAAGCTGACGCGTCAATATAGTCGTAGAGCAGACCTGCTTTTTCACGGTTGATTTTCTCCATTTCATCCACACCACCGATTTCCTTGACCCACTCAAAGACAAGTTTGGAAATGTAGATAGAGTAAGCTGGCGGCGTATTATAGAGCGATTCATTTTCTGCTTGAATGCGGTAGTCCAACATGCTTGAAAGCATTGGTTGGTCGTTGAGGAAATCCTCACGGATAATGACAACTGTCACACCAGCTGGACCAATATTCTTCTGAGCACCTGCATAAATCATAGCAAAGTCTTCTACATTGTAACGAGCTGCCAAGATGTTTGAAGACATATCACCAATAACTGGAACACCGTTGGTATCTGGAATGTCATAGACAGCTGTACCTTCAATAGTATTGTTGGTTGTCAAGTGAACATAGGCTGCACTTGGATCAATGTCATTTTTATTAAAGGTCGGCAATTCTGCATAGGTGATGTCTTCTGTTGAACCTAGCAAAATTGGTTCAAAATCAATAGTCTTAGATAGTTTCACTGCCTCTGTATAGGCTTTTTTACCCCAAGAACCACCTGCTAGATAGTAAGCTTTCTTTCCTTGAGCAAAGTTGAGCGGAATCATGGTGAATTCCAATGATGCTCCGCCTTGCAAAAACATCACCTTGTAGTTGTCAGGAATAGCCATGAGTTCACGTAGAGTTGCCTCAGCACCTTTAATAATGTCGTCGAAGTCTTTGGAGCGATGGGACATCTCCAAAACACTCATTCCCGAACCATTGTAGTCCAAGAATTCAGCTTGAGCACGTTCAAGCACTGGTTTTGGCAATACTGCAGGACCTGCAGAGAAGTTGTAGATCGTCATAAAATCCCTCCAAAAATGTAATGTGTTCATTATATCACAAATTTTCAGACTATTCCATAAAATTAACTGAATTCTAAGAAAAGATACGGAAATTAGAAAAGACTAGGCCTTAACCTAGTCCATGGTACACATCATATACTTCTTGTTTTTTGAGTTGGTAGCGTTTGGCAACTTCTTTAATGGCCTGGTTGGGCTTGCGACCTGCTGCGATTTCCTTTTCCACCTCAGCTTTTAAATCCACATCTTCTGCAGATGGCATCTCTTCTTCACCAGCACCAGCGACAATAAGCAGGCATTCTCCTTTTAGAGGGTTGTCATTCAAATAGTCTAAAACTTCTGAAATAGTGCCTCGCTGGTATTCTTCATAGAGTTTGGTCAATTCTCGCACGACTGTCACCTGGCGGTCTCCATAAACAGAAAGCATGTTTTCCAAGGTATCTGCCACCCGATAAGGAGATTCATAGAAAATCTGCGTCTCAGGATAGGCCCGTTTCTCTTGGAAAAAATCCTTTTGCTGCCCTGCTTTTCGCGGTAAAAATCCATAGAATATATGTGGTTGCGGAGCCAAGCCAGAAGCAATCAAGGCTGTAATTCCAGCGGACGCACCAGGCAATGCCACAACAGGTATGTCTTCTGCAATAGCTGCCTTTACCAAGTCATGACCTGGATCTGAGATGGAAGGCAAGCCTGCATCAGATACCTGGGCAATGGACTGACCCGACTTGAGCCAATCAATCAAGACTGGAATTTTTTCATGGGCATTGTGTTCATGAAAAGAGATTTGCCTGGTTTCAATCTCAAAATGTTTGAGCAAGAGTCCTGTATTTCGTGTGTCTTCTGCCGCAATCATATCGACATCCTTCAAGGTTTGAATAGCTCGGAAGGTCATATCTTGCAAATTTCCAATTGGAGTCGGAACCAAGAAAAGACTCCCAAAACTTGTCTGACCCTTAAATGATTTTTGTACTTTCATCTCAATCTCGATTCAATAGTTCAATACAGAACATACAAGGCTCGTCGTTATCCCTGCGTTGTCCATAAGAAAAGGTACAGATATGAAAACCATCTTCGTAAATGTTTTCCAGATTTTCCTTACCAAAATTGGAAGACTTATGCCCTGTCTTATCTTCTTTTTCAAGACGCTCTCTTAGTTTGGAATTTTCCAAACGGAGAGTCGTATTTTCGTCAATGACACCCTGTAAATGTTTCTTAATGGCATCAACTTCTGCCAAGGTCGTCAAGAGATTCTGTGAAAAATCATCAAGGGCATCAAAAATTTCTTTCTTATCCATGGTCTTCCTTTCTATTTATTTTAGTGTCACATATTCTAAACTGTTCTGTAGGCTAACATTTGCCTGCCACATGAGTTTGGCTTTCAAAACGATATCCATTTTTTCCCGTGCCAATGGCTCCATCATTTTTTCAGCCAAGAGCAAACTAAGGAGATCAAACAATCGGCCCTGCTCTGCTTTTTCCACAGCTAAAGAAACTAAGGTCCCCACTTGCAAATAAGCTTGATTTGGGTTAAGGAGGAGCAAATCAATGAACTTTTTAGACTGGCCAATTAAATCTATGAAACTTTTATTTTCTGCTAACTTCCTTGCCTCATCTTGACTGGATACCAGTCGCGCCAAAATTGTTGCATCGGATTTCAACAAGCCTTCTTCTTCCAACATGCGTTCCAGGGCTGGTAGATTTTTAGGAAAGCCAATAATCTGAGTCCGACTCTTTATGGTTGGGAGGACTGCCTCTTCCTGATTGGTCAATAGAAAAATATGAATATCCGATTGTGGTTCTTCAATCACTTTGAGAAGGGAATTAGCTGCATTTGCATGCATTTTTTCTGCATCTCGTATGATGAAAACCTGTTTACTCGATTCAAAACCAGACTGCGAAAAATTCTTGACCAATTCGCGTACCGTTTCCGTCTTGATGATATTGCCCTGAGGAGCTAGCAAGGTCACATCAGAAAATTCACCCGCTTCAATCAAGCGACATGGACGACAATTCTGGCAGGGCAAAACACCCGCTTTTTCCAGACAAAATAAAGACTGGCTCAGCAAAATCGCCATGTCATAACTGGCAAAATCACCAGAAAACAGATAGGCATGGGCCAGACGATTTTGCTCTAAAATGGTAAGAAATCGTTGAAATACGATAGGCTGTAAAGCTTTTAGTTCCTCAATCTTCATGTTCTCTCTGCAAACCGTTTCTGAATCACTGCCAAGGCATCCGCAACAACTGCTTCTAGAGGCTGACTGGCATCAATCTTGACCAAACGCTCTGGCTCTGCTTCTAAAATACTGAGATAGCCTTGCCGAACCCGTTTGTGCATATCAGCTTTTTCCATGTCCAGACGATCCACATCCCGATCTGCATTTCGAGCAATTCGAGCCAAGCCCTCTTCTGTATCGATGTCAAAATAGAGGGTCAGATCTGGTTTCAGACCATCTGTCGCAAACTGGTTGAGCCAGTTAATATCAGCCACATCCAGACCACGTCCAAATCCCTGGTAAGCAATGGAAGAATCGATAAATCGATCAATCAAAAGCAACTTACCTTCAGCCAAGGGAGGTAAGATTTTTTCTTTCAAGTGCTGGCGACGGGCTGCGATAAACAGCAACAATTCCGTCTTATCGTCCATCTCAGTATTGGCAGGATTGAGAATAATATTGCGAATCTCTTCAGCAATCGCCACTCCACCTGGTTCCCTCGTCGTCACGACCTCTGGACCAAGCTCCTGTAAGGCTGGTAACAATTCCTGCAAAACCGTTGTCTTTCCCGCACCATCAGGACCTTCAAATGTAATAAAAAAACCGTTTCTCATCATTTCCTCGTTCTTAGAACCTGTAGTCACCGTTCAGCACTTCCTTCCAATGCACGTTTTTCAGCTACTCAGCCTTATTTTTTCAAAATAAAATCAGTATCCAATGAAAAACTGCCTTAATTAGCGAAAAACTATCTCTTATATACAAACACTTTACTTGTGAATGCAGGTTCTTAGATATTCATTCCATTTTACCAAAAATTAGCCAAAAAATCACTTGAAAAATTGACTTGTATTTAAGGAGAAAATCTTTTACAATTAATATATACACCTGAATGGAGATTTTACTTATGGGACAGCTGAAAAATTGTTTACTTATTTTACTCGGTGCTGGCTTGTTTGCATTTGGCTTGAACTACTTGATCATGCCAAACAGACTATTCGAAGGCGGGGCAACTGGACTGACCTTGATTATCTACTATCTCTTTCATATACAACCCTGGATTATGAACATTATCATCAATATCCCCTTGTTCTTACTCGGTTGGAAAATTTTAGGAAAAAAGACCCTGTATCTTAGTATATTCGGTACTTTTGCCGTTACATTCTGGTTAGCAATTTTTGAAAAAATTCCATTTTCAATCCAACTCCAACAAGACCTTATCCTGGTCAGCATTCTCGGAGGAATCCTAATGGGGCTGGGCCTTGGAACCATTTTTAGGGCAGGCGGAACAACTGGCGGAAGTGATATTATTGCCCGAATAGGTCATAAATACCTACCATTTTCTATTGGACAAATCATCCTTTTTGTTGATATATTAATTTTAACATTGATCGTTATTGTCTTCAAAGACCTTCGTACCGTGCTTTATACCTTAATGATGCTGACAATTGCTTCTAGAATGATTGATTTTGTTACGGAAGGCGGTTACGGTAGCAAGGGCGTGATGATTGTTTCGCAAAAATCCGAGCAACTAGCCCAGGCAATAGATAGTGAAATTGAACGAGGGGTAACCTTTATCAAGGCCCAAGGTTTTTACAGCAAAACCAATATAAATATGATTTATTCTGTCATCTATAAGAGCCAATTACAAGAAATGAAAGAACTCATCCATCGCATCGATCCCCACGCCTTTATCACCATTACAGATGCCCGTGAGGTATTGGGGGAAGGATTTACTCTCGACAGGGATAAGAAACCACTCGAGCGACATTGAAAAACTGCAGACCAAAATATCTGCAGTTTTTGTATTATTCAGCTGGTTCAATTGGCTGTTCAGCTTCTGACTGGGCTGCTTTTCCTTGGTCTAGCAAGGCAGCAATAATTTTCTGATCACGCAATTTAACAGAATCATTAATGGTTTCTGCGGAGCGAACAATGGCTGCTTCCAACTCACGACGTTTTTGACGACCTTCGTCAATAGCCGCAATAATACCATTGTTCTGGGCGACCAAACTCTCTGCCAACTTGGTAACAGAAGCTACTGAAAGGGTAGGATTTTGTGCCGTACGTTCCATCATCGGAATGGCTTCTTTTGACGTATCCGCCAGCATTTGAAGAGCAGCATTGTTGGCATTGACAATGGCATCTGCTGTCTGACTAGATTTGATAGACTGTTGGAGGATACCCAACTGGGCAATTGACAGCTTCATTGTTGGAATGGTATTGCGGCGCAACATACCCAAACGTTGCTTCATATCCGACGAAACTTTGACAAGGTTACGCATTTGTGGTGTTGTTGTCCAGGCAACATAGAGGCGACTCATGTATTCTGAGTGTTGTTGTTCCAAGATATTGGCAACTTCCGTCACACGCGCCAGCTTTTCAGAAGCAACTTGATAGTCTACCGTAGTTGGTTGCAGACCTGACAAGCGTTCCTGCTCTGCTTTTGCTCGCTGGGCAGCCTCTTGACCAGTCGCTTCAATAAAGGCAATCACTCCGACTAAGTTCTCAATTGACTTGGTATTGTTCTCAATCAAGAGCTCTGCAGACACGATGTTGCGGGACAGGACTTCCTCTTGCTTGACCACGCTGGCCGCCATGCTGTCCATTTTCTTTTCAATGGTCTGCGAATCAAAGTAAAATTCCTGCAAGTCATTTTTTGTCTGCTTAAACAAGCGTTGGAAGAAACCTGGTTTCTTTTCTAATTCAGCAGTTGTCGAAATGTCCTTGTACTTGGCCACAAAACCATTCAATTCACGGTTGGTATTGGCCAACAGCTCATCCACCTGTGGAATTTCTATCTTTTTCTGCTCAGACAGAATGTGGTTGACCGTTGCATTGACTTCTTCCACGGCTTCCTTACCGAAGTCCAAGAGAGCATTCTGGTTGGCCAAGAAATTATCTACCAATTGCGGTGCCTTGGCCCGAATGCCTGTCTGTTGTTCTGGTGTCAACTGTGCCAAAAAAGATACCTTGGTCGAATCTCCAGCAGGTGTTGCTTGAATGATCTCTGTGGTCTTGTCCTTGGTCGACAAACTATTGTTGGCAATTTGATCAATATCGAAATTAAATCCTGACATTTTATCCCTCTTTCTTCTTCATCATGCGCAGGCTGATTTCAAAATCCTGCATATCTGCTTCGTTAAATTGTTTAATGGTATCGTCCAAATCCCTGTCAAAGGTTTCCAGAGCCAGCTTGGCCTGGGCAAGGCGCTCCTCTGCATTGAAATAATCTTTTGGAGATTCCTTAATTTTCAAATAACCTTGTAAAATATCCCTAAAGCGGCTCATATTGGCTTCATGAATAGCTGTCAACTCTTCCCGCTTATCCGCTGCATTTTCAAGTTTTTCTAGAATAACCTGATTGTCCCTTTGAATATTGCAATAGGTTTCAAGAATTTCAGAAGCCAATTCCGAAATTCGTTTTTGTTCGTCCCAGGTTTCATCTTGATAGGCTTCAACAGAATCCACCACTTCATCTTCATCAACAGATCCAGTAAATGTTGAAGTTTTTTCAGGTATTTTCAATTGATACTTGAGTTGCAAGGTATCAACAATTTCCTTGCTTTGATAGGCATCCAAGTACTTGCCATTCTTTTGATACAATTGGTCTAATTCAAATAATTCTCCTAAGATGCGACTACGCAAGCTTAAAACTGCTTTATCTTCACCATTTTCCGCCAACAATTGCTGGTGTTTTTCAAAACCAGACCGAATACTGAGTTGGAGGGTCTGCAAACGGTTGATTTTATCCCCATGCAAAAAACGGTTGATATTGTCACGATTAAAAAGAGCACCAAGAATTGGTAATAATACTCGTCCCAATCCCTTCAGCAAGCCCAAAACGAGGACAAGCAGGATACTTTCAATATCGTCATCTCGTCTGTACTTCTTATAATTCTTATATCCCATACTTCCTCCTCTTGTAATCCCTTTTATTATACCATATTACCGATTTTTCTAATCAAAAATTATCAATGAATAGAAAGAAAAAGTCGAGTAAACCCGACTTTTAGATATTCTTTGCAACTGTTGGTACCAAGCTATCAATTTGCAATCCAGCCCCTTCAAATAGTGACCGAACTTCCTCGATATCTACCTTACCATCAATTTGAACTTCAATCACAACCTTGCCAGACGTGGTTGCAAGTTGGACTGTTGACACAATATTGTATTCCTTATCAGCTACCAGACGGATGATCTTCTCTAATTCTCCTGCCTTATTGTCAACGAGGAAACGAGCACGCACACCCTCTTCACCATAGCCTGAAACATTGAGAAAGGCTGCAAAAACATCTCGGTCAGTAATGACACCGTAAAGCTGACCATTATCCACAACTGGTAAGATACCAACCTTGTTTTTATACATGAGGTAAACAGCATCTTCAAGACTTGCATAGCCTGAAACGGTGATGACATTTTTAATCATGACATCCTTAACCTTAGTCTTATTTAGCAGATAGTTCATCTCATAAATGGATAGGCTCGTTGCCTTAGATGGGCTTGCTTCTGCAATAGTTCCTTCTGTTACCAAGCCAACTAGTTTGTCATTTTCAATAACAGGTAGACGGTGCAAACCTTGTTCGCGCATCAAATCAGCCGCATGAGCAATGGTCGTATCTGGTGAAATGTAAACAACCTTACGAGTCATAAAATCTTTAACTGACATAGGATTTCCTCCTTCGAAATTTCATACCTTATTATATCACAAATCCGAAAACGATTTCAATATGTTGTGAAAAGAAATGAAAATCAGCGATAAAAAACCGCTGATTGTTCCACATATAACTATTTCTATTACCCTTTTACAGCAAAGTAATGACCACTTGGGCTAGCAAAGTTAAAGTTAGGGAATGGTTCCGCATTGACTGGACTGCAGGTATCTGTCAAACCAGCGATGCGTTCTTGAAGACCTTCAATATCGTCTGTTTCAAACAAGATACTTGGCTTCATATCGATCACCTCTGGTGATACTTGGCGAATAAATTCGTTAGCATAGACAGTAATAGTCGTAGTTGCTTCTGGATGTGGCTTCATATCAAAAGTTTCATAGCCCATCATCTCAGCTTCATTGAAGATTGTGAAACCAGCAGCGCTCCAAAAAGCCTTCTCAGCAGCAACATCATCCACATAAAACATCAATCCAAATTCTTTGGTAAACATCATTTCTCCTTATCATTTCAATGTGGTCTATACATAATTCCACATAATTAACTCAATCTATTTTATCTTATCAGCATTTTCTTCAGTTTGCAAAACTGGGATTTCTGATAATTCCTTTTTCAAATTCTTAATCTCACTTTTCAATGACATATTCTTAGTCAATCCAAGTAAATATTGAATGAACATACCAATCAAGAGCGAGCCAATTATCACCAAAATCAAGGGCATTCTAAATTGTCCAAATAAATAATTGACCACAACTACCTGACGATTTGTCAATGAAAGAACAACCGTCAAAAGTATGATGAGCACTATACCAATTAGCGATAACTTCTGTTTCATTCTATCTCCTTTTCTACTATGACAGTCTAGCATATGTAGGTTTGAATGGCAAGGAAGTCAACTTCCACGATGGAGAATAGAAATATAATACCCAAAAGATTGTCATCCGCAACATCCAATTTCACTACTAAAACAGCCTAATCTTGATATAAAGAAAAACACCTGCTGGAGTTTCCCATTTCTAACCTAAAAGGCCCAGAAATGAATAAATGGGAAGACCGTCTGCCGACGGTCCCTATTTCCAACTTAAAATGAGGCGTCAGCCTCGAGGGACAAACTAGCAACTTGCGTTACTGGTTTTCCTATTTCCCGATTAAAACAGCCTATCCGTAGATAAAGAAAAACGCCTGCCGGCGTTTCTTATCTCCAACTTAAAACGTGGGGTAACCCATTTATAAAGAAAACCGCTTACCAGCGGTTCTCATTTCCGACCTAAAAAGGTCCCCCGGACCTTGATATAAAGAAAAACGCCTGCCGGCGTTTCCCATTTCCAACCTAAAACGTGGGGTAACCGACTTATAAAGAAAACCGCTTACCAGCGGTTCTCATTTCCAACCTAAAAAGGTCCCCCGGACCTTTTTAGCCACCCAGATATGCTTTTTTGACTTCTTCTGAGGCGAGGAGTTCTTTTCCTGTTCCTGAGAGGACAACTTTTCCTGTTTCTAGTACGTATCCGCGGTCTGCGATGGCAAGGGCTTTGTTGGCGTTTTGTTCAATCAATAGAACGGTTGTTCCTTGTTTTTGGATATCTTGGATAATATCAAAAATTTCTTGAATGAAGATTGGCGCCAAGCCCATTGATGGCTCGTCAAGGAGCAAGAGTTTTGGTTGGCTCATCAATGCACGTCCCATTGCTAACATCTGCTGCTCACCACCTGAAAGGGTAGCAGCATCTTGGTTCTTACGTTCTTCTAAACGTGGGAAGCGTGCGAAGATTTTTTTCAAGTTGGCTTGGTTTTCTTCACGGTTGTTGCGAAGAAAGGCACCCATTTCTAAGTTTTCCATAACAGTCAAGCCTGCAAAGACATGTCGGCCTTCTGGAACTTGTGACAAACCGTCCGCAACGATTTTACGAGCAGGTACTTTTTGAATTTCATTTCCAAGGAAAGAAATCGTTCCAGCTGATGGACGAACAAGTCCTGAAATGGTACGAAGGATAGAGGTTTTACCAGCACCATTGGCACCGATCAAGGTTACAACTTCCCCCTCGTTGACCTCGAAACTGACATCTTTTACAGCCTCGATAACGCCATAGTTGACGGAAAGATTTTTAACTTCTAACATTGCCATTATGCTTCACCTCCAAGGTAGGCTTCAATTACACGCTTATTATTACGGATTTCTTCAGGAGTACCATGGGCAATCAAACGACCGTATTCCAATACATAAATACGTTCCGTTACTTCCATAACCAAGCTCATATCGTGCTCAATCAAGATGATGGTAATACCAAACTCTTCCTTAATTTTACGGATGAGTTGGGTCAATTCTGCCGTTTCCTGTGGGTTCATACCAGCCGCTGGCTCATCCAAGAAAAGAATTTTTGGCTCGGTCGCAAGGGCACGAACGATTTCCAAACGACGTTGTTGTCCGTATGGAAGGTTCTTAGCCAGCGTATCCGCATCACCATCCAAATCAAAGATTTTCAAGAGCTCAATGGCTTTGTTTTTTAATTCTTCTTCATTTTTATAGAAAGCAGGAAGGCGAAGGAAACTTGCTAAGACTTCTGCTTTTCCATGGTTACCAAGACCAATCAAGACATTTTCCAAAACTGTCATATTTTTAAACAAACGAATGTTTTGGAAGGTACGACCAAGACCAAGGGAGGCAATCTTTGAAGGAGCCTTTCCATTTAATACAGTACCTGCAAGAGAAATTGTTCCCTCACTTGGCTCATAAACGCCTGTCAAGAGGTTGAAAAGGGTTGTCTTACCTGCACCGTTTGGTCCAATCAAGCCGACCAATTCACCCTCATGAAGTTCCATGGTCACATCACCAACGGCAGTCAAACCACCGAAGTTCTTGGTTAAATTTTTTACTTCAAGTAATGCCATTACTTAACCTCCTTCTTCTTGAGTAGAGCTGCCACACTAAATTCTTTGGTTCCTAACAAACCACCCGGACGGAAGATCATCAAGAGAATCAATGCCAATGAGTAGATAATCATTGAAATATCTGAATAGCTCTTGAGAAATACGTTGAGAATTCCAAGGACAATTGCTGCCACAAATGTACCTGTGATGGATCCTAATCCACCTAATACAATGATAATCAAAACGTTAACAGAAGTCATGAAAGCAAAGTCCTTAGGGACAATTGTTCCAACATAACCCGCATGGAGTCCGCCAGCGATAGCCGCTGTCATAGCACCAAATACAAAAGCTGAAACTTTCATGAAAGTCGGATTAACACCAACTGACTCAGCAGCAATTTCATCTTCACGAACCGAAATAGTTGCACGTCCCATTGGACTACGCAAGAAGTTCACAGTAAGGAGTGTTGTGATAATGACAAATACATAAACCAGCTGCCAGTTCGTAAATAATGGAATGGACATGATACCAGCAGCGCCGTTTGTAACAGTTCCACCATTGATGATCAAAATACGGATAATTTCAGCAACACCAAGGGTCGCAATGGCAAGGTAGTCACCTTTCAAACGAAGGGTTGGCAGACCAACCAAGAGGGCAACAGCACCCGCAACCAACATACCAACAAGCAAGGCAATTGCAAAACCACCATAAGATGGCATCATTTTCCCAAGGATACCCACTGCGTAGGCACCAATAGCCATGAATCCAGCATGTCCAAGTGAAAATTGACCTGAAAAACCGACAATCAAGTTTAAGCCGACAGCCAAGATAATTTGAATACCGATTTGTTGTACAATTTGAACATAGTAAAAATTCAAAATCCCAGCCGAAACAAGTCCCTGAATGATTCCAAAGCCAGCTAATAAGATTGCCAACCAAATTGCATTAACTTTTAAATTTTGCTTCATGGTTACACCTTCTCTTTCACATTTTTACCAAGAATACCACTTGGACGAACAAGGAGGATGATGATCAATACAGCATAAACAATGGCATCACGGAAAGTATCCAATCCGATTACATATGTAAATGTCTCGATAATACCAATGACAAATCCACCAAGTGCTGCACCAGGAATAATTCCGATACCACCTAAAACTGCCGCTACGAAAGCTTTCAAACCAGGAGTCATTCCCATGAAAGGTTCGATTTGGTTGTAATAAAGTCCAAGTAGGACACCTGCAGCTCCCGCAAGGGCTGATCCAAGTGCAAATGTGAAGCTGATGGTACGGTTTACGTTAATCCCCATCAACTGAGCTGCATCACTGTCAACAGAAACCGCACGCATAGCTTTACCCATTTTTGTACGTTTTACAATTAATTGCAGCGCAACCATCAAGGCAAGCGATACACCCAAGATAATCAACTGGATGTTGGTTACAGATACTGGTCCAAGGTTGAAGTTCACCGATTCAATTGCTTGTGGAAACGCCTTAACATCCGCAGTAAATAATTTTACCATTGAATATTCAAGGAAGAAGGACACACCGATAGCCGTAATCAAAGCTGCAATACGCGTTGAATTTCGCAAAGGACGATAGGCCAAGAATTCAATGACCACACCAAGAGTAGCTGTTCCAACCATTGCTAAGATTAGGGCAACAAAGAAACGTGTGCCGCCATCCTCAATGAAAGTAAGGTTATTTAATAAGAAATACCCCATGAATGCACCCATCATATAAAGGTCTCCGTGGGCAAAGTTAATGAGTTTGATAATTCCGTATACCATGGTATAACCAAGGGCCAAGAGGGCATATACAGAACCTAAAATCAAACCATTGACAAGTTGTTGAAGCATTAGGTTCACCAATCTTTCTAAATATTTTCAAGCTCAATAAGCATTGTTACATTATACAAAATTTTCTGAAAATAAGCAAGTTACTTGATATTTTTTAATAATTCCTAAACGTTTTCAAACTTGGTAAAAACGCAGAGAAGGCTGGATAAACCAGCCCCCCTCGATTATTCTGAAATTGATACAGTATCAACTGAAGATTGCTTACCGTCTGTCAAACCTACTACATAAACAGATTTAACCACGTTATGCTCAGCATCGATAGACATAGTACCTGTTACACCTTCGAAATCTTTCAAAGCTGCAAGGTTGTCTTTGAGTGCTTTAGAATCAGCTGCACCTTCTGCTGCTTTAGCTGCCATGTAAACTGAGTCGTATGCAAGTGCAGAGAACATTGATGGCTCTTCATTGTATTCTTTCTTATATGCATCGTAAAACGCTTGTGCTTTCTCGCTAGCTGATGTTACGAATGCTGAAAGATAGTATACATTAGATGCTGCTGAAGCTGTTGCCAATTCAGTAAATTGTGGTGAGTCGAAACCGTCAGAACCAAGAATTGGTTGATTCAAGCCAAGTCCACGAGCTTGTTTCACAATTGTACCTGTTTCGTTGTAGTAACCAGGCATGATGATGGCATCAAACTCAGCATCTTTCAATTTAGTCAAAGCTGCTTGGAAGTCTTTATCTCCTGAAGCAAATGTGATTTCAGAAACAATCTCACCAGTGTAAGCTTTCTTGAAAGCTTCTGCTACACCCTTACCATAGTCAGAAGAGTTGTCATAGTAAAGAACAACTTTCTTAGCTGACATGTTTTCTGTCGCATACTTAGCCATAATTTGACCTTGGTATCCATCAGTAAATGTTGCACGGAAGAAATAATCTTGAACTTCACCTTTGTCATTTACTACAAGGTTTGTTTGCGTACCTGAAGGTGAGATCATTGGAATACCAGCTGAAGTTAATGCAGGGATAGATGCTGCTGAAGCACCAGATGTTGCAGGTCCAATGACAAGGTTTACACCTTCACTTGCCAAGCTAGTAGCAACAGAAGCTGCTTCTGCTGTTTCAGACTTGTTGTCTTTTGTAACAACTTCAATTTGCTTCCCATCAATACCACCTGCTGCATTGATTTCTTTCACAGCCAAGTTAGCACCTTTTTCTTCAGTTTGTCCGTATGAAGATACAGCACCTGACAACTCTAAGTTGTAACCAATTTTAAATGTATCACCAACACTTGAACCAGTTGCTGAAGAATTAGTTGTTGAAACAGTACCACATGCTGCAAGTAATGCTGCAGATGCAAATGTAGCAAGAGCTACTGCAAATTTTCTTGTTTTCATGAAAACTCCTTAAATCTTTCTTAAATTTTGCGATGTATCTAATATACTGAATTATCAGAAAATTGTCAACAAAAAAAGAAAAAATTTTTAAAAAAGCAAAAACAGGCCAGTTAGCCTGTTCAAATCTTTACAGTGTTGTCTCTTCTTCTCGCCACAAATTACCTACAAAATTTCGGTCAATTTCTTTTATGTAAGAAGGAACTACTTTTTTGACAAACTTTTCCTTCTTTAGTTTAGAGATAATTTCTTCCTGTTGGTCTTGATTGATATATACAGATACATATCGCAATCGTTTGGAATGGTAAATCATATCACCATATTGACTGAGTTTCCGTGCATCCCGGTTATAGTGTAAATAGATGGTTAAACATGTGCGTAATTGTTTCTCAAACATGATTTCCTCAAATTTCATTAATAAGTATTCTAGTACAAGTATACCAAAAAAGCATGACAGTTGTCATGCCTCTAAAGTTATTTTTTATTCAACGCTTCAATTAGTCGATCAGTATTTGCTGTATTATTTGTATTATTGTAGCGACGTTGAATCAAACTTTCAATCGTTCCTTTACAAGACAGTAAGTTCTCTTTTTCAAATACAACAGCATTAACTGTATATGAACCACCTGATGTGAAATTAAGAGTAAGATAGGTTTGGAACGAACTAAGTACTGTCAATACACCATAGGCAGCTAGTACCAATCCTCCCACAAAAGAGTTCCCTATCATATTAAAGCCCAAAATCGTAAAAATTACTCCCCAAATAAATGATTTGAAATCGAGTCTAAATGAATCGTCAACAGTTGCAATTTGTTCAACTGGGATTGTTCTATTTTTAGTTCCTAAAGGAATAACTTTCAAAATTGTATTTGGATTAGAAACCTTTACAAAGTCACCCTCCAGCATAACAGTAGCTTTCAAATAGAAAGTTAGATATGATACAATAAATGATTGTTTCATAGTAAATCTCCTTAATATTTTTACTCCTTCATTATACCCCCCCCCCCCGAACATTTTTGTCAAGGTTTTTTTGATAAATTTCTAAAAAAATATTGCAACAAGTACATGTTGCAATATTTTAAACTATTTCACTTTCGTATTGTCCATAATTTGGTCAATAAATCCGTATGCTAATGTTTCTTCAGCTGTCATCCAGTAATCGCGTTCGGCATCCTTGTGGATTTGTTTCACTGTTTTACCTGAATTGTCAGCCAAGATTTTTTCCAATTTGTTACGGGTTTTGAGCAAGTGTTCTGCTGCAATGGCCATATCCGTTTGCTGAGTACCGCCACCAGTTCCGCCCATTGGCTGGTGAATCATGTATTCTGCATTTGGCAACATGAAACGTTTGCCTTTCGCACCACTTGATGCAATGATGGTTCCCATGCTGGCTGCTGTTCCCATAACGATGGTTTGAACATCAGCTTTAATGAAATTCATCGTGTCTACAATGGCAAGACCTGCTGACACAGAACCTCCTGGTGTATTGACATAAAGATAAATATCCTTAGTCGGATCTTGGGCATCAAGGAAAAGCAATTGGGCAATGATTGAGTTTGCCATGTTATCCTCAACTGGTCCTGTCAACATGATAATACGGTCTTTCAAAAGGCGTGAGTAAATATCATAAGAACGCTCACCACGGCTAGTTTGTTCAATAACTACTGGAATCATACGAATCCTCCTTCATTTCAATAACAAGTATGAACCCATTATATAGAATTAGTCAAAATTGGTCAAATAAAAAACACGATTTTCACATGTGAAAAAAGAAACCAGCAAACTGATTCCTTTCTATCAATTATTTTGTACCGAACAAGCGGTCACCAGCATCACCAAGACCTGGTACAATATAGCCTTTTTCATTGAGTTTTTCATCCAAAGCTGCTGTGTAGATATCAATATCTGGATGAGCTTCTTGAAGAGCTTTCACACCTTCTGGAGCTGAAACAAGAGCTACGAATTTAATGTTAGAAGCTCCGCGTTTTTTCAATGAATCCACTGCAAGGATAGCTGAACCACCAGTCGCCAACATTGGATCAACTACCAAAATATGGCGTTGGTCAATATCTTCAGGTAATTTTACGAGGTACTCGACTGGTTGAAGTGTCTCTTCATCACGGTACATACCAATATGACCAACCTTTGCAGCCGGCACAAGGCTAAGCAAACCGTCAACCATACCTACTCCTGCACGAAGAATTGGTACAATGGCCAATTTTTTACCGGCAATTTGTTTTTGAACTGTTTTCGTAATTGGTGTTTCAATCTCCACATCTTCCAGTGGCAAGTCACGCAAAACTTCGTAACCCATTAGCATTGCGATTTCATTTACCAACTCACGAAAATCCTTAGTAGAAGTCGATGTGCGACGAAGGATTGACAACTTATGCTGAATGAGTGGGTGTGAAATGACTTGGAATTTACCCATGATGATAAAACCTCTCTTTTTTGTTTTTTCCATTTTACCAAAAATTCATGAAAAAAGCATGGGAAAAGAAAAGGAATTTATTTTTTGAGAACGATTGCCTCATATGGTCTTAATATTTGTCTATCCAAAAATGCAGCTTCATCGTAGTTATGCATAAACAAGGAATACTCTTCGCTTGATACGTCAAATGCTTGCTCTTCACTTGTGAAATTGACTAAAATAATGAAATCATCCTGTTCATCATATTTACGATAAGCCATTACCAATTCGTTCCCTGTCTCAATCACTTCATATTTTCCTTCAGACATACAAGGATACTCTTTCCGAAGAGCGATTAATTTTTGATAGGTGTAGAAAAGTGATTGTTTGTCTGCAAGTGCTTTTTCAACGTTGATGTCTTTGGCAGTATCTCCCAAAGCCAGCCAGGCTTGACCTGTACTGAAGCCCGCTCCTTCTGCTCCTGTCCATTGCATTGGACGGCGAGCATTATCACGGCCTTTGGCATTTATAGCAGTAATCAATTCCTCCTTGGTGAAGCCATTTTCAATCCGTTCTGCATACATGCGGCGTGTTTCAATATCATCCGCTTGGCTAATATCCGTAATCGGTGTATTAATCATACCGATTTCCTCACCTTGGTATATATAAGGTGTCCCTGACATAAAATGAAGATAAAAAGCCAACATTTTTCCGCTTAGTTCACGAAATGCAGGTCGATCATCACCGAAGCGAGAAATGGCACGAGGTAAATCGTGATTATTCCAGAAAAGCGAGTTCCAGCCTTTACCAACCAGTTCAGTCTGCCATTTGGATAGAACCTTATGCAAACGTGCTGGATCAAGTGGTGCCAAATCCCACTTTTCTTTCCCTTCCTGCTGATCAAGTCCTACATGTTCAAATTGGAAAATCATCGAAAATTCTTTTCGATCAGGATGCGAATATAACTGAGCATTTTCTGGATTGGCACTCCAGGTTTCCCCAACAGTCACTAAGTCGTAAGCACCAAAGGTTTTCTCATTTAATTCCTGAATAAGAGGATGGAGAGTTGGTCCATCGGCTGTAATTAATTTTTCCGGTTCTTTTCCAATCAAATCAATTACATCTAGCCTGAAACCACCGACACCTTTTTCAATCCAAAAATTGATCATATCCCAGATTTCTTGTTTCAGAGCAGGATTTTTCCAGTTCAGATCTGGTTGCTTAACAGAGAATTGGTGGAGATAGTATTTGTTCAGATGTGGAACGTATTCCCAAGCAGAGCCTGAGAAGGTCGAGCGTAATCCATTCGGCTCGTCAGCCCAAACATAATAGTCATAATAGGGATTATCTGGTCCTTTGAGGGCTTCTTGAAACCAAAAATGTTCATCTGAGGTATGATTGAGCACCAAATCCATGATTATTTTGATATTGCGTTTATGGCCTTCTGCAATCAGCTCTTCCATATCTTCCATGGTCCCAAATTCTGGAGCAATTCCTTGGTAATCACTGATGTCGTAACCATTGTCATCCATGGGGGACTGATAAACAGGACTAAGCCAAATAGCATCAATTCCAAGCTCGTGAAGATAATCTAATCTGCTGATAATCCCTCGAATATCTCCAATTCCATCTCCATTTGAATCTTGAAAACTACGAGGGTAAATTTGGTAAATGACGGACTTCTTCCACCAGTCTGTTTTTTGTATTTCTGGCATTTGATTGATCCTTTCTGTACAATCTAATTTAGGCAAGAAAAAGGGGAAGCCCCCCTCTTTCTATATAATCATATTACAACTCAATTGTAGTCATTTTGCCCTCTTCTATTTCAACAATTTCGAAGGATTTTTCTTTTAGGTTAGCTGTTAGGCGAGCAGACACCCCTGCATCTTGATTATCCCAGAAAATTTCCATACTTGTTTCATCCAGCATCTTAACGGAGAACTCTCCGTCGAAAGCTGGACTTGTATTGCGGAATTTAAGGAGTTTGAATAAGGATTGTACCACAGGTCGTTGTACTTCCTGCTCAATTTCTTCTAAATCATAGTAATGGCGATTGATATTGCGTCCTTCTTTACTTGATTCTAAAAGTTCAATATCATTTTCACCTGCAAGTAAACCAACATAGTAAATTTGTGGAATACCTGGTGCAAAACATTGGAGAACACGCGCTAATAGGTAAGCTTGATCGTTATTGCCAAGGGCAGAATAATAAGTACAGTTAATCTGATAAATATCCAAATTATTGTAAGCTTCAGTGCTATAAATTTTCTTGACATTTGCACCTTGTGCATACAAGGCTTCACGCGTTTCCTCTGTCTCCTCATCCGTCAGCAAATCCTTAACGTCTACAACACCGATTCCATCATGTGTATCTAGGGTTGTAAATTGCTTGCGAGGGCAAATCTCCATCCAGTGAACCAGGCGATTGACATGACCAGAATACAAAGCGTGGAGAACCAGCATTGGCAAGGCAAAGTCATAAACATAATAATCTTGTTCAGCAATTTTTTGCTGAATTGTATAATGTTCATGGATTTCAGGCAAGATTTCCACATCTTTTGGTGCCAATAACTGACGTGGAAAATGGAGCATTTCCCAAATATCAGGCTCCACAAAGAAACAGTTGGTTCCGATTTTTTTATTGGCATAAGCAAAGGCGTCCAAACGAATAATCGAAGCACCATGCTCTGCCAACTGTTCCAAATTTTCTTGGATGAAACGACGGGTTGTCTCCGTTGTCACATCCAAGTCAATCTGTTGCTCATCAAAGGTACACCAAACCTTCTCTTCACTACCATCAGCAAATGTTGCAATTCGATATGGAGCGCGAGGTTTACGCTTATAGATCAAATCAACATCTTCTTGCGTTGGCTCACCATTTGGCCAAAAGTTTTTATAGCGAATAAACAAATCCGCATAAGCTGATTCATCTTTCTTTTCAAGAAAATCAAGGAAATACGGTGACTTGGCTGAAATATGATTGATCATAAAATCGAACATCAGATAGTAGTCCTTACTCAATACTTCAATATCTGACCAATCTCCAAATGCAGGGTCCACCTTTGTATAATCCATTGGCGCAAACCCACGGTCACCTGATGATGGGAAAAACGGCAGTATATGGATACCTCCCACAACATCCTTTAATGGTCCCTCAAGAACTTTTTTCAAATCCTTGAGATTCTTGCCTAAACTATCAGAATAGGTAATCAACATAGCTTGGTTTTTAATTTTCATCGATATTCTCCTTTGTAAGCCTTTTCTTTTTTATTTTTTAGAAAAGGTTGAACAAGTCAACCTTTGTAATTATTTGACAGAACCACTTGTCATACCTGAAATAATATGTTTCTGGAAGACAAGGTATACCAATAAGATTGGGATAATCCCCACCACATAGGATGCAAATGATGGACCATAGTCACTAAAATACATACCTTGGTAATTGTATTGGAAAAGAGGTAAAGTCCACATGCTTTGATCACGGTTCAATACTAGTAAAGGCAAGAGGAAATCGTTCCAGACCCAGAGGGCATTGATAATCAAAACAGTTGCATGCATGGGTTTCATGAGAGGGAAAATGATTTTCCAATACATAGTAAATTTATCACAGCCATCAATAGCTGCCGCCTCATCCATTTCTTCAGGAACAATTGTCTTAATATAGCCGACATAGAGGAAGAGGGCCTGAGGAACTGCATAGGTCAAATATAGAATAATCAAACCGACAATATTGTTCAAACCAAGGCTTGACATTAATTTGGTCATTGGGAGCATAATCACTTGGAAAGGTACAAAAATCCCAATAATCAAGAAAAAGTAGATAAAGTTAAACACTGTCTGGCGTTTCATTTGACGGGCTACGGCGAAGGCTGCCATTGGAATAACAAGTAGAATCAAGCCAACAGCTACAATCGTAATCAAAGCAGAATTGCCAAAATATTGTACAATCCCATCATTAAACAAGCGTTCGTAGTTATTTAAGGTGAAATTTTCAGGAAGACCAAAGAAGTTGCTCGTGATTTCCTTGGTTGGTTTGAATGAGCTGATAATGGTCACGAGTAGCGGAATAAACATGAAGAGAATACCGCTGAAAAGCACGAGATAAACCCACCAATTTTTCTGTTTTTGAGTATTCATGTCTGTCCTCCTAAATTTCAAATTTCTTCGAAATTCTCATCTGAATTAATGAGATGACAATAATGAAGATGAAGAGTACTACAGCCAAAGCATTGGCATAAGAGAATTTATTATCTACAAAGGCATAGTTGTAAACGAGTAAACCCAAAGATTCTGTTTTGCCGTCTGGGCCACCACTTGTCAGTGCAAAGATAAGGTCAAATGCTGTCAAACCTGACTTCATTGCCAAGATGAAAACCATACTGATAGATGGTAATAAGAATGGAAGTTCAATATTAAAGAATTGTTGAGAGCGTGTTGCACCATCGATTGCAGCCGCTTCTTTCACATCTTCTGGAATACTTTGTAACCCAGACAAGAAGATGATGACTGGCATCGCCAATCCCTGCCAGAGAGCCACAAAAAGTACAGCTGGAATAACAGTATTTTCTTGTACCAATAAGTTTTCCATCAACCAATCGATATGAAGGATTTCTCCAATTTGTGTGAAACCATAGTTGAACAATTGGACAAAAATCAAGCCTAAAGTAACGGTTGAAAGAACTGCTGGGAAGAAATACCAGGTTCTAAAGAAACCAACAGCTTTAATCTTACGATTAAGGAGACTAGCCAACCAAATCCCTATAACAATTTCTCCAATGACCAAACCAATGGTGAAGATAATGGTAAAAGTCATAGACGTATAAAAATCAGGATTCTTCAAGATATCTAGATAGTTTTGAATGCCAATCAAGCTGAAATCTGATGTCAATCCATTCCAATCCGTCAGACTATAATAGATTCCCGTTAATAAGGGATTGAAGAAAAAGATTAACTGTAGACCAATTGGTATGGCAACAAATAGATAGGGCCAATATTTGGCAATAAAACCTTTTTGATTCATCATGATACTCCTTTTTTCTAAAATATAGTTGCTTAGGGTCAGTTTGAATGGAGTGGTTAGGGGGATTCAAACCAACCCTAAGCAACTATAAAGAAGAGCTAGGCTAATCTAGCCCTCCTTATAGTTTTCTTGAATTATTTTTTCATTGGGTCAAAGAAGGCATTTAATTTCTTCACAAGTTCGCCTGAATTTGGATTTTTCACTGCTTCTACTGTAATATTCCAGAACTCTTCTTCTGATTCCCATTCAGATTGCAACCAAACTACGTGTTTATCAGTAAAGGCATATTGTGTAACTCCGGCTGTTTCTTCAAACTTGCCTTCTGTTTCAACGCCTTCTACAGAAGTTGGTGAGCCATCTACATCATAGTATTTCTGGATAACTTCTGGACGAGAGAGGTATTCTAGGAATTTTTTAGACTCTTCTGGGTGCTCTGTATCTGCTGAAATTGATAGAGCAAGGTCAGCTGCACCGATGGTATAGTCGCCACCTTCTTTATCACCAGGGAATGTAAACATACCGTATTCAAATTCTGGTTCTTGTTGGTTTACAGCTGTAGCTGCCCAAGTACCTTGTGGAAGCATGAGAGCATCTCCTGCTGCAAAGGCTGCCACCGCATCTGCATAAAGCGCACCAGTTGCCCCTTTTTGTCCATTATCTGTCAACAGTTGCAAGCGTTCTAGAACTGCTTTTGTAGTCGCATCATCTTGAATTGCGCCTTTGGCACTACGGATTAGAATATCTTCTGCGCCATCAAATCCACCTGCAACAGTTACCCATGCCAACTGATGGTAGCCGTTCAAGGACCAAGCATCGTTCAATGAAAGAGCAAACGGTGCTGCACTGCCATCAGCCTTGATTTTGTCTACCAAAGCCACAAATTCTGCATAGGTAGTTGGAACTTCGAGACCTAATTCTTTGAACTTATCCTTATTATAGTAAATACCATAGGCATTTGCTGTCAAAGGAAGGGTGTAATTTTTTTCGTTAACAAGATAAGGCGCTACAGCACCATCTTTTAGATGACTGAGACCTGCATCATCACCAATTTCTAGGAAACGACCATCCGCTGCATATGCTTTGAAGTCCGCATTTTGTGGATAAATGTTAATCACATCTGGCGCTTCATTGTTGGCCATACGGGTTTTCAAAACAGTTCCTGCATCTGGTACATTTGAAAATTTAACATCAATCGTAGGATTTTCTTTTTCAAATTCATCAATAATTTCCTGTAGAGTTGCTTGCATTTCTGGTTTTTGTGAGAAATATTCAATCTCAACCTTATCACTACCACCACTTGCGTTCCCACAAGCTACCAAGAAGCTGGCAAAGGCACAAACTGACGCACATTTTAAAAATGTTTTCATTTTCATTATAAAATCCTCCTAGATTTTGTTAAAAATATATTGTACACTAAAATAATCTTTTTGAACATGGGGCATAGTAAGCCCAATGTTCATCAATTCATCCCCGTAGAATGTCTCTCCTAATTGTGGGCATTCGTAAAGGGCATCTGGGGCAAGTCCTTTTAATTGAACCTGTAAAAGCGGAGCTTCTGATTGAGCTAGTATTTTAACAAATGTAAATACTGCTTGACTTTTATCTTTGTTCACATAGTTTGCAGCCCATGTATTGCTTGTTTTTTTCAAGCGATAGAGCAAGCCTTCCTGAACTGTTGAGCGAATGGACTTGAAGGTTTGAATTTGTTGACGAATTTCATCCAATTCCACTTGAGAAAGTTTCGTCAAATCCAGCTCGTACCCAAAGGCTCCTCCCATCATAGCGACATTCCCACGTGTGGCAAGTGGGGTAATTCGACCGACTTGGTGGTTTGGAACAGCCGACACGTGTGCTCCCATAGAAGAGGCAGGTAAAATCAAACTCGTTCCTTCTTGGATAGAAAGTCGACCAATCGCATCTGTATTATCACTAGCCCAAGCCTGTGGCATATAGTAGAGCAACCCGAGATCATTTCGACCACCGCCACCAGCACAGGATTCAAATAAGATGTCTGGAAAACGCTTGGTCAAGGTATCCAATACCCGATAGAGACCTAAAATGTAGCGATGGTGGAATTCGTAGCGTTGATGATTTGCATAGGCTGGAGACATACTGGTGATATTGCGGTTCATATCCCATTTTACGTAACGAATTGGTGCTGACTCCAATATACTTGAAACCGAAGCAATAATATAATCACAAACTTCTGACTTAGTTAAATCCAAAACCAGTTGCTCACGACTGTAAATTGGTTGTCTTCCGTCAATTTGAATGGCCCAGTCTGGATGTTCCCTATACAGATCACTATCAATTGAAATCATTTCCGGTTCAAACCACAGACCAAATTCCATACCAAGTTGGTTGATTCTATCTGCCAGACCATTTAAGCCATTTGGCAATTTCTCCAAATTGACTTTCCAATCGCCTAATGAACTCTCATCATTATTCCGTTTGCCAAACCAGCCATCATCTAGTACAAAAAGTTCTACTCCAACTTGACTTGCCGATTTCGCCATCTCTACGATCTTATCTTCAGTAAAATCGAAATAGGTCCCTTCCCAGTTATTAATAAGGATCGGGCGTTCTTGATGGCTAAACTTCGAAGCCACAATATGATTTTTTATGAACTCGTGACTATCTTGTGTCATGCCAGTCAACCCTTTATCAGTGAATGATAAGAGGACTTCTGGTGTTTGGAAACGTGAATGTTGTCCTAATTCCCAACAAAATTGCTCATCATTCAATCCCATGCCCCAACGACAGGTCTCTAAAGGTGTCACTTCAACAAATCCAGTGAAATTTCCACTATATACTAATTGAGCAGCGTAGACATGACCACTATCTTCGGTTGTTGTTGGATCCGCCAACGCTAAGAATGGTGTTTTTGAATGACTTGAGGCACCACGAATACTTCCAATAGAAAATTTTCCTTTGGTTAATGGTGTTTGTGTCCACTCTTTCTCGTAACCATAACGTCCAGCTAAGCTATGGACTGTAAAATCCTTATGTGGAAAATCGAGGGTAAAAGACAAAGCCTTTTCGATTTTTGTTGGAAATTGACCTGTTTGAATGGTTGTAGAACGGCTAAGATAATTCGCGTCCTCAAACACACTGTACTGAAGCGTCACAGTAATATCTGTTAGCTGATCATAGAGATCAATCTCTAGACTATCTACCTCGTCCTCATCAGCAAAACTAGAAGGTAATCCTTCAAGTGCTTGTTTGCCTTTCTTTATTCTGTGTGCCTTATACTTTAAATCCAATGCCACACCAAACTCATTTCTCAAGTCAATTGCAGCTGTTCGGAAATCACCTAAACCATTACTAGAGTACTCCTGTTGTAAGGTATCCATAGAGTATGTCCTGTTTCCAGAAATCGGACTTGGTGAAAAGGAACGATCTAGATATGTGATTTTGTTTCCAGAACTAAAATTTTTAACCTTTTTACCAAAATATCTGTGAACTAAATCTCCTGTTTCCAAAATTTGAATAATGTATGAAAACTCTCTAGTTTGTAAGTGGAATAAGCGTTTTTCTTCTATAAATTGAATCATTTTCTTATCTCCTGTCTCATTTACATACTTTATTTTATAAAATGAAAACGCTTTAATTAATAGTCTTTTGTATCATAAACATGTTATAATGTTTCCTAAGGAGGATGAAAATGAATATTCTGAATATCTATAATGAGCTTGACAGCCATAATTTTGACCTAAATGTCGACCATTATGGTGCCGAACAATGTGATAAGAACTACTCATTTGGACCAACAATCCGAAATAACTATGTACTACATTTTATTACGAATGGAAAAGGTAAGATTACAATCAATGGAGATACGACTGAACTAACCGCCGGAGATATTTTTGTACTTCCAAAAAATCAATCCATTTTTTACCAGGCTGATGGGATAGAGCCTTGGACCTATACTTGGGTGGGTTTCAGCGGCTCTCGTGCTGAAAGCATCCTGACTCAAACTCGACTTCTAGAAAAATATTATCTCCATTCAAACCTCGATTCTCCTATATTAAAAAAGATGATTGACATCAATCATACAAAAAACCAATCTCTTCCAATGACTACGGAACTAATTCTTATCGGTCATTTGAATCAATTGCTCGCAGCACTTGTTGAAGAGTTCCCGAACGATGCATTTAAAGATGCCAATACAATTGCAAAAAATTATGTACATCACGCAATAAAAATAATACATAGTCAATATAGCAGTCCCATTAAAGTATCTGAAATCGCGGAGCAATTGGCCTTAAGTCGTAGTTATTTGTATAAAATTTTCAAGCAAGAAACTGGCTACTCTATCAAAGATTATATTGTTCAAGTAAAAATGAACCATGCATGTCAACTACTCGCTACTCCAGAACTTAGTATCACTGAAATCGCAAATTCTGTCGGCTACTTTGACCCCCTGGTTTTTAGTAGTGCATTCAAAAACCAATATTATATGAGTCCAAGTGATTATCGGAAATTTCATTTTCATTAATTCTATACGCCAAGACATTTCAAGTTCACAAAAAACAAAAAAGGATATTCTGAACAACGAGCAGAACATCCTTTTTAATTATCTACCAAACACTTCTACAATTCGTTCACAGGCTTCTTTTATGGTTTCAAACGGTGCTGCTGCATTGAGGCGGGCATGTTTGAGACCTTCTTTTCCAAAAGTTTGTCCATCGTTTAGGACAACTTTTGCCTCTTCTCTTAATTTTCGATGGATTTCAACATGTTCCAAATCATAAGCTGAGAAATCTAGCCAAACCAGATAAGTCCCCTGTGGTTTCAAGACCTTTATCTTGGTATGCTGGGTCAGATAGTCCGACACAAAGTCGATATTATTTTCAAGAACTGGTTTCAATTCTTCTAACCATGGACCGCCATATCGAAAGGCTGTTTCTGTTGTAATCAGGCCTATTGCTGGAATTTCATGTTGGTTATTGACCAACTGTCTCCTCGTGAAAGCCTTTCTCAAGTCTGGATTTTCAATGATGGCAAAGCTATTTTTGGTACCAGCAATATTAAATGTCTTCGTGGCAGAAGATAGAATAATCGAAAAATCTTTAAAATCTGAGTCCACCGTATTGAAACTGTGGTGCTTATTTCCGTAAAGCGTAAGGTCTTGGTGAATTTCATCTGAAACCAACACTACCTTATGCTTACGACAAAGTTGGCCAATTTTTTCCACTCCTTCCTTGGTCCAAACACGACCACCTGGATTATGGGGATTGCAGAAAATGTAGAGTTTCACTTCCTGTTCTACAAGTTCTCGTTCCAGCTGCTCAAAATCGATTTGGAATTGGCCATTTTCCACGCGCAAGGAATTGGTCACCAACTGACGATTGTTTAATTTTACCGTGCGGGCAAAAGGAGGATAGACAGGTGTATTGATAAGGACGGCATCTCCCTCTTCAGTAAATGCCTGAATTGCAACAGAAAGCGCTGGTACCACTCCTTCAATTAAAACGATACTTTCTCTTCCAACCTCATAGCCGTGTTGGTCTTTTTCCCAGTCAATAATGGATTGAAAGAGGGAATCACTAGCGTAGGGATAGCCAAAGATGTGTTGGTCCGCATACTGGCGAATGGCAGAGCGAATTTCGAGCAGGGGTTCGAAATCCATATCTGCAACCCAAAGTTGGAGCAATTCTGGATCCTGCTCACTCGTTTTCCACTTCTCTGAATGGTGACTCAATCGATCAGGTCTTGTTGTAAAATCATACTGGGTCATCTCTTATCCCTCCAAGGCTATTTTTAAATCTGCAATCAAGTCTTCCGCATCCTCAATACCAATTGATAAACGAAGAAGATCATCTGTCAGTCCGTAAGAATGACGGGTTTCAGCTGGAATATCTGCGTGGGTCTGAGTGGCTGGGTAGGTAATCAAGCTTTCCACTCCTCCCAAACTTTCTGCAAAGGTAAAGACTTGCAAGGTATTGAGAATATGAGGAATGCGGCTTTCATCTACTACTTTTACAGAAATCATTCCCCCCTTACCTGTATAATAAACCTGCTTGACTGCTGGGCTATTTTCCAAATAAGCTACAATTTTCTGAGCATTTTGTGTAGCTCGTTCCATGCGCAGCGAGAGGGTTTTCAGACCACGCATGAGTAGGTAGGCATCCAATGGCGAAAGGGTTGGACCTGTTGTATTTTGGTCGTAAAAGAGCTTGTCATAGAGGGCCTGGTCATTGGTCATGAGTACGCCTGCTAGGACATCATTATGCCCTGACAGGTACTTGGTCGCTGAGTGTAAGACAACATCGGCACCAAGCAAGAGAGGATTTTGATAAATAGGGCTATAAAAAGTGTTATCGACAATCACCTTGGCACCTTTGGCATGGGCGACAGCCGAAACTTTAGCAATATCAAACTCAACCATGAGAGGATTGGTAGGCGTTTCGAGGAATACATAGTCTGTCTGATCCGTGATGGCAGCCAGCAAGTCCTCTTCTGTATTGGCATAGGTGAATTTAAAGCGGCCCAACTGCTCCTGCTCGTTGAACCAGCGGAAGGATCCGCCGTAGAGGTCACGCGCCACTACTACCTTACTGCCTACTGGGAAACCGTTAAAGAGCAAGACCAGGGCAGCCATACCAGAGCTAGTCACTAGGGCATAGTCAGCCTTTTCAATCGCTGCCAGGGTCTTTTCCAAGCTAGCTCTGGTAGGATTTTTGGTCCGTGTGTAGTCGAAGCCTGTTGATTGACCAAATTCTGGATGCTGATAGGTGGTTGAAAGGTGGATAGGGGAAATCAAGGCCCCTGTTTTCTCATCACTATTGATGCCCGTATGCGCTAAAATCGTATCAATCTTATAATCTGTCATAACATCTACTCCAATCTAACTTACTAACTAGTCTAGCATGAAATAGAAGATTTGGTGTGAAAAACCTCAAAAAATGCTTATAGAAAAATAGGGTGCCTTGTTATAGTTTTTCTTTATAACTAGACTAGGCTGGACTTACCAATAAATACTTTCAAACCTATAATTTATTTGATATAATAAAAGAAGGAGAGGTGATTGTCATGAAAATCCAGTTTAACAAGCATTTCTATCGGTATAGTGCCTTCTATTCTATGATTTTTTGGACGTGTTTTTTTCTGTCAGACATTTTACTAGATACTTCCCAAACTCCTGCATGGTATAGCCTATTGGCTTATTTGATTATTTTTATCAATGCCATTCGGGTATTCTTCTTCAAGGAAGAAAAGGAGCTCACTCGCATGGGCTACATCTTCTATATTGGATTGATTGTGGTGATTATCTATCTGAAATTCATTTTTGGTAAGTAGAAGGAAGTTTACTATGTCTAGGAAATTCAATAAAGTATTCTATCGGACTTGGGAATTTGACTTTTCCCTACTTTGTTTAGTGACCTTTAGTTTCGTAGTTACAAAAGGAATCTTTGGGGTGTTCGATTTCATCCAATTTGCCTTGGGACTTTATGTCGGCTACCTTGCCTTCTTCAAACCTCGTAGCTGGATTAAAAAAACATGGCAACTATACTTGGTCATTAGTTTCATTGTCTCTTGGACAATCATTTCCTTCTTTGTACTGTGAGGATTTTATATGTTTAAGGAATTTAATAAAGAATTTTATCGGAGTTTGAATTTTTATTTGATGATATTGTTATTGCTGGGGAGTATAGGAGAATGGCTAAATAAGGGACCTAGCCTCTGGCTCGCACTCTTGCTCTTTGCTACTGTCGGTACTGCCCGTAGTGCCTTTTGGTCAAAAGAATGGACCTTGAAGGCAAATTGGCAAATCTATCTCTGTATCGCCTTCTTGCTTGTTGGGGTTTGGGTAGAATTTTTTGTTTAAGAGTTGTTGCTGGGCAAAAAGCCCAGCACCGCTTCTCAAAGTTAGTGTCAACATCTCAGCGCAGTGGTTGATTGGCAGATTTGTTCATGTTTTACACTCCAAATCTGACCTAATCAACTGTGCGGGGGTGGGAAGACGAACTCTTTTTGACTTAGTCGAGTTCTTTCCCACTCCCTTTTCTTTCAAAATAAACAGTGATTTTCATTCAAAGATGGTATAATATACCTATGCAAAAAATTGAGTTATTAGACGGAGAGCGGATTGACCAGCTCTTCTCGACAGATGTTCAGATTATTCAAAACCGGGAGGTTTTTAGCTACTCCATCGACAGTGTCCTCCTTTCACGTTTTCCAAAAATGCCTGCTCAGAAGGGGCTGATTGTTGACCTTTGTAGTGGAAATGGGGCGGTGGGCCTCTTTGCCTCCACACGCACCAAGGCTCAGATTATTCAGGTCGAGTTGCAGGAACGGCTTGCTGACATGAATCGCCGCTCCATCGCCCTCAATGGTCTGGAGGAACAGATCTCGGTCATCAATGACGACTTGGCAAACTTGCCTCAATATGATTTGCGGTCCAAAGTGGATTTGATGCTCTGCAATCCTCCCTACTTCAAGGTGGACGAGGGTTCAAACCTCAATGAAAGCGAGCATTATCTTCTAGCCAGACACGAAATTGCAACCAACCTAGACAGCATTTGCCAGGTGGCCCAACAGGTGCTCAAGTCCAATGGTCGCTTGGCCATGGTCCACAGGCCCGACCGATTTTTAGATATTTTGGACACACTGAGGACCTACAAACTAGCTCCCAAACGCATCCAGTTTGTCTATCCAAAGGCCAGCAAGGAGGCCAATATGTTACTGATTGAGGCTATCAAGGACGGCTCGGTGGACGGTCTGCACATCCTGCCACCTCTGGTTGTCCATGAGGAAAACGGCGACTATACTTCGGCTATTCATGAGATTTATTATGGAAAATAAGGCCTACTTTTATGTGCTGGAATGTGCCGACGGGAGTCTTTATACTGGTTATACGACTGATGTGGTCAAGCGGCTTGCTACCCATAATCGTGGGAAAGGGGCCAAGTACACCCGCGGACGCTTGCCTGTCAGCCTGCTCTATCAAGAAGCCTTTGCTAGTAAGCAGGAAGCCATGTCCGCCGAGGCTTTGTTTAAAAAGCGGAGCAGGCAGAGTAAGTTAGATTATATTGCAGAAAGAAAACAAAAAAATGCACAATAAAAAACAAATCCATCGCCTGAGAATTCTCTGGCACATCCTGAAAGTGACAGGTTTTGCGACCTTTCTCACTTCCTTTTTTAGCTTCATCTTCCTAGCAGCTGGTTTGCTACTCTGGTTGGAGCCTGATTTTACCAGCTACGGTGATAGTTTATGGTACAGCTTTGTGACGGCGACTACTGTTTGATATGGAGATTTACTGGTGACAACTACTTTCGGTCGCATCATCAGTATTACTTTAGCTATTTACGGCATTCTCTTTTTGGGCAGTCTGTCAGGTCTGGTGGTCAGCTACTATACCGAAGTCAGCAAACACTATTCCTTAGCCGTTGAACAAGACAAACAAAAAACTGGTTCCTAAGAGCCAGTTTTTTTAGTAACTTTCTAAAATCTCATCAATTTTCCCCATAGCTTCTTCAAAAATAGCTTGCGCCTGGTTTGGATCGGCCGATTGTCCTTCGATAAAGACCTGATGAATGTCTTCAAAGCCCAGAAACTCAAAAATAGACTTGATGTATTGGGCTGCCGGATCTTGACCTGCGTAAACTCCACCATTGGACTGGATATGCAACAATTTTTTTCCCTTGACCAGACCGATAGAGCCCTCAGTTCCATACTTGAAGGTCAGTCCTGCAACGTTAATGGTATTAATCCATGACACTAATTGACTTGGCACATTGAGGTTCCAAAGGGGATTGACCACGACAATCTTATCTGCTGCAAGAAATTGTTGGGTCAAGGCATTATAGCGGTCCAAGCGTTCTGATTGTTCAGGACTGATTTCTATACCTTTTTTGACTGCTCCCATAGATTCTAACAAAGGCTTATCCAAAGCTGGAATCTGGTCCTCAAAGACATCGACTATTTCTATCTCATCCTCTGGATGCAAACTGGCGTACCGAGTTTGAAACTCTTCCAAAGCCCGCAAGGCATAGGACTTTTGTGCGTCGAGGGGGTGGGCCTTTACAATTAATACAGTTGCCATTGTTTCTCTCCTTATCACTAATTATTGATAGTTCTATTCTACTCTTTTTTATTTGAAATTCAAATCATCTGCTCATAGCAAGAGGCTGGTCTCCCAGCCTCTGCTTTTTTAGATTGTTTTATTTTTTTAAATAGGTGTAAGCGACACAGTCCAGGCTATCAACGGCTGTAAAGCCAATTGCCTCATAGAAAGACCGTGTTTTCTCAGTATTGTCTGTCAAGAGATGAAGCTGATAAATACCCGGAAAGTGGGTAACGGCCTGCTCCAAAAGCTGACGCCCAATTCCTTGACGTTGATAGGTTGGCAAAACCAAAATATCCTGAATAAAAACGATTGAATGCCCGTCACCAACTGCTCGCAAGAGACCAACTAGACGGCCACCGTCAAAGGCAGCGAGAACCAGTAGACTATGTTCCAAGGCCTTCTCTAGCATTTCTGGACAGCTGGTATATCCTGTCCAGTCCACAGAAGCATAGAGGTCTAGGACTGCTTGAAAATCAAGTTGAGGATTTTGTCTGTAAGTAATCATGATGTTCTCCTTTGTATTGTTTTTTAGAATACAAAGGCTTTATCCATTGTTAAAATACCCATGGTCTTACCTCCTGTTTTACTACTTCTAGTATAACAAAAACTGCTCCAATTATGAAGCAGTTTTGCAACGACGATAAAAATAATAGAGACTCAAGGTTATGACAGATGTACCAAACAAAATCAGCACAAGGATAGATAGGGATGGTGAGCCTAATAGACTAACTATCAGCAATAATCCACCAATAATGAAGAGATAGCCTGCCTGCTTTCTTCCCTTTCGTTCTATTTCATTGGTCTTGCTATCCAATTCCTCCTTAGGTAAATAATTCCCTATTACCATGTAACCGATAGCCAGCAGTACAATGACAAGTCTCCGGTAATCCAATTCTACTCCTAAATTATACCAGAGTAAAGAAACTTGAACGATAAGAAACAGTAGCGGAAAAAACCATTTGACCACTCGAATGACTGGTGTTTTCCCTATCCCTTTCACATCATAAAGTACACAAATGAATAGGTGAACACAAAAGAATGATAGCGATGTCAAAATCATCATATACTTGGCCATAGAGCCATTTGGCTCACCATTTACGCCAAAATGCGTTACCATGGTATCTGGCAATGCTCCATAGTAACAAATCGTCAATACAGCTATTAGTAGAAATATACCAGAAGTTGCTAATAAGGTTTTTATGTCAATTTTCTTCATCTTGTTGCCCTCCAAAACTTGCAATCCAAACCAAGACTTCTTCAAAGACCGTATAGTTTAGACGATAATAAATAAAATTTTTCTGCTTTTCCTCCAAAATTAATCCAGCTTTTTTCAAAGTGGATAAATGATGAGAAACTGTTGCTCCTGTTAATTGAAATTGTTCTACAATTTCCCCAGCAGACTTCGGCCCCGACTTAAGACTATCTAGAATTTGCCTACGAATAGGAGCAGAAATTGCCTTCAAGGTTTCAGACAATCCCATAATAAGCCTCCTTGTCCATCTATTTAGAAATATTTCTAAATAGAATTTTACTCTGTTTTTATTGTTTGTCAAGAACTATTTCGATTATTTTCTAAATAGATTTCAAAAAAAAACAGACCACTCTTTATGGAGTCCTCTCTTGGTAGAGCATTTCACCTTCCCACTACAGTTGACAAAGAGCCCATTTTTTCTGTAAAACAAAAGACTCATTCTCCTTCCTAGATTAACTCTAGTCGAGAGAATGGGTCTTTTTGATAACCAATATTATCTTCGGTCAAACAATTTGAGCTAATTGATAATAATTGATTGACATACAACTTAGTCTTCTTTACGACGACGTTTAGCTGTATATGCAAATGTTCCTAACAACATTGTTGCCCCAATTATACCTGTAGCTGCTGATGAATCTTCACCAGTATTTGGCAACTGGTGTTGCGCTGGACTAACTGGTTTCTCAGCATCTGCTGGTTGTGTCGGTGCTCCAGGAGCAACTGGTTGTGCTGGTTCAGTTGGTTTAACTGGAACTTCTGGCTCAACTGGTTTATCTGGAGTCGGAGTTACAGGTTTTGTTGGTGTAACTGGTGTACCCGGCTTAATAGGTACATAGTTGATTGGGGTATCTTCACCTGGCTTAGATGGTACTGGCGGTACAATGTAGCCCTTGCTTGGATCATCTGGATCAACCGGTGGCAATGGGGTCACTCCATCTGGACCAACTGGGATAAAACCTGGAACATGTGGTAAAGTCGGAACTTCATCGCCTGGCTTGGTCGGATCAGTTGGATGATTTGGATACGGGATTGGCGTCACTGGTTGACCTGGAATGTTTGGTATCCATGAGCCGATTGGAACATAGACATAAGTCACTACTGTTCCACCTTCTACCATGGTTCCCGTCGCATTGCTTGGAACCTCTTTGAGAAGATAACCCTTGATAACCTTGCCTTCGCTAGTGTAACTATCACCAACCTTGCCTTCTGTGACAACAGGTGGAAGGAGGTCCTTACCAGACTCGTCCACATATTTCACAGTAACTGTCGTGGACTTAGGTGCCTCTGGAACGTAGTTTATCGGCGTATCAACTCCTGGATCCGTTGGAATTGGTGGGAGTTCATAGCCCTTGCTTGGATCATCTGGATCAACCGGCGGCAATGGTGTCACTCCGTCTGGACCGACTGGGATAAAGCCTGGAACATGTGGAAGGGTTGGAACTTCATCTCCTGGTTTGGTCGGATCAGTAGGATGATTTGGATACGGGATTGGAGTCACTGGTTGACCTGGAATGTTTGGTATCCAGGAACCAATTGGAACATAGACATAAGTGACTACTGTTCCACCTTCTACCATGGTTCCAGTCGCATTGCTTGGAACTTCTTTGAGAAGATAACCCTTGATAACCTTACCTTCGCTGGTGTAGTTATCACCAACCTTGCCTTCTGTGACAATTGGTGGAAGGAGGTCCTTACCAGATTCATCTACGTATTTGACTGTGACGGAAGTGGACTTAGGCGCCTCTGGTACGTAGTTTATCGGCGTATCAACTCCTGGATCTGTTGGGATTGGTGGGAGTTCGTAGCCCTTGCTTGGATCATCTGGATCAACCGGTAGCAATGGGGTCACTCCATCTGGACCAACTGGGATAAAGCCTGGTACATGTGGTAAAGTCGGAACTTCATCACCTGGCTTGGTCGGATCAGTAGGATGATTTGGATACGGGATTGGCATCACTGGTTGACCTGGAATGTTTGGTACCCATGAGCCGATTGGAACATAGACATAAGTGACTACTGTTCCACCTTCTACCATGGTTCCCGTCGCATTGCTTGGAACTTCTTTGAGAAGATAACCCTTGATAACCTTACCTTCACTGGTGTAGCTATCGCCTACTTTGCCTTCAAGCTGAGTTGACGGAATCAATTCCTTACCAGATTCATCCACGTATTTGACTGTGACGGTCGTGGACTTAGGCGCCTCTGGTACGTAGTTTATCGGCGTATCAACTCCTGGATCAGTTGGAATTGGCGGAAGCTCATAACCCTTGCTTGGATCATCTGGATCAACCGGTGGCAATGGGGTCACTCCATCTGGACCAACTGGGATAAAGCCTGGGACATGTGGTAAAGTCGGAACTTCATCGCCTGGCTTAGTCGGATCAGTAGGATGATTTGGATATGGGATTGGAGTCACTGGTTGACCTGGAATATTTGGTACCCATGAGCCGATTGGAACATAGACATAAGTGACTACTGTTCCACCTTCTACCATGGTTCCAGTCGCATTGCTTGGAACTTCTTTGAGAAGATAACCCTTGATAACCTTACCTTCGCTGGTGTAGCTATCACCAACCTTGCCTTCGGTGATAACTGGTGGAAGGAGATCCTTACCAGATTTATCCACGTATTTGACTGTGACGGTCGTGGACTTAGGCGCCTCTGGTACGTAGCTTATTGGCGTATCAACTCCGGGATCAGTTGGGATTGGTGGGAGTTCATAGCCCTTGCTTGGATCATCTGGATCAACCGGCGGCAATGGGGTCACTCCGTCTGGACCGACTGGGATAAAGCCTGGAACATGTGGTAAAGTCGGAACTTCATCGCCTGGCTTGGTCGGATCAGTAGGATGATTTGGATACGAAATTGGAGTCACTGGTTGACCTGGAATGTTTGGTACCCATGAGCCGATTGAAACATAGACATAAGTGACTACTGTTCCACCCTCTACCATGGTTCCAGTCGCATTGCTTGGAACTTCTTTGAGAAGATAACCCTTGATAACCTTACCTTCACTAGTGTAGCTATCGCCTACTTTGCCTTCTGTGACAACAGGTGGAAGGAGGTCCTTACCAGACTCGTCCACATATTTCACAGTAACTGTCGTGGACTTAGGTGCCTCTGGAACGTAGTTTATCGGCGTATCAACTCCTGGATCCGTTGGAATTGGTGGGAGTTCATAACCCTTGCTTGGATCATCTGGATCAACCGGTGGCAATGGGGTCACTCCATCTGGACCAACTGGGATAAAGCCTGGAAAATGTGGAAGGGTTGGAACTTCGTCTCCTGGCTTGGTTGGATCAGTAGGATGATTTGGATACGGGATTGGCATCACTGGTTGACCTGGAATGTTTGGTACCCATGAGCCGATTTCTCGATAAACCACTGTTATCGTTTGATCATTGTCATTGGCTGTGATAGTCAAGGCAGGCACCACCGAGGTATCCGTAATATATCCTTTGATTACTGGTGAGTCAACTGCTGGTACCGTTTTACTTTCTGACCATTCACCGTAGGTTACGCTACCTGTCACAATGTTAACTTTGGCTGTTCGTTGGAAATTAACAACTTGTTTAACAATTCTTGGGCTACCATCTTCAGCCAATACTGAAGTTTCATTCTCGTATTTATAAAGAATTGTGCGAATAACGGTTTTGTTTAGGTCGCTTTCTTTCAAGCCATCTGGCCATTTCGGTCCGTCCGGATTATTCGGATCCACTGGTGTGCCTGGGGTCTGTGGAGTATCTGGGGTGATAGAGACAACCTTAGCTTTCACAATGACAGTGAAGGTCTGAGGGGTATCCTTATCAGTGTCAAATACTTGTCCACCTTCCTTGGTGAAGCCATCTGTCACGACTTCATAACCTTGGTTAGTCAATTCAGTAATACGTGCTGTGGTGGTGTAGTTAATTGGCTCACCTGACTTACCGGTCACTTCATCAATGCCACCCAACTGCTGATCATTCTCATCTTGATAGGTGATGGTCGCTTTCTGACCATCTTTGACATAGGTCACAACAATTTCAGTATCTAGGGCAGTCGCTGGGACATCCAATATAGCTTCCACACTTATCTTGTCTGGGGTGTAACCTGCAATAGCTGGCGTATCTACCTTATCGAAGTCGTCATCGGTTGAAGTCCAGTTGCCATAAGTCACTTCTTTAGTCACTAGGTTAACAGTCGCAGTACGCTTGTAGGTCAGAGTTTCGACTACATCTGGCTGTGCTTCAGAGCCATCTTCGTATTGGTACTTGATGGTCCGTGTCACTGTTTGATTGAGGTCACTTTCCTTCAAGCCATCTGGCCATTTCGGTCCGTCTGGATTAGTCGGATCAACTGGCGTGCCTGGGGTCTGTGGATTATCTGGAGTGGTTGTGACAACCTTCTCTCTAAACACAACTGTGTAAACCTGTGGACTTGTTGTATTACGGTCAAATGTCGCATTAGTTGGGAAGTTGTCCTGTACCAATTCATAGCCACGTTCCTCAATCAAGGCAATGGTTTCTGCTGTGCTGTACTCGATCGGCTCGCCTGACTTACCTTTTACTTCATCAGCTGGAGAGAGTACCTTATTGCTACCTTCTTCCAAGTATTGGATGACTGCCTTCTGTTCAAGGGCCTTGTAAGTAATGACTGTTGGCTGAGTTGGGTCAGTCGGTACTGGTGGGATGTAGTTTCCATCTGGATCCTTAGGCAATTCATTTCCATCTGGTCCAACTGGGACATAGCCATCCACTTTCGGAATTGCTGGGGTCGGAGTTGGATCCGCCGGCTTAGTTGGGTCGGTCGGATGGTTGCCATAAGGAATTGGTGGAACTGGGTCTGTACCTGGTGGTGGAGTGATGGTCCAAGAGCTGAGGGCCTTGTAAACGACAATCTCATCTACATTATCTGTCGTAGCACTTGCTTCAAT
>NZ_POPB01000346.1 GCF_002964045.1 Streptococcus suis
CCTCAATATATTTTTACAAAATGTCAAATATCGAACCTCACATATTTTTTCTGCACTTTGAAAAGATGATATTTTTCTTTCACTATTTTACCAAAGGTTGAATTGTATTTATGATGCATTTAAACTATAGTTTCAAACTTGTAAAAGTTCGAGAAATATTTGACAATTTTCATAAAAAATTAAACTATAGTTTCTATTTTTGAAAATCTTTTCATTTTTCTTGTATAATAGTGTAAAAGTTAGTTTGGAGGTATAATATGAAAGTAACACCTGAAATACTATCATCTGTCCATAACATTGGTCCCCACTTTAGAGAAATGCGTATCAAAC
>NZ_POPB01000347.1 GCF_002964045.1 Streptococcus suis
CAGTATTTTTTGTTTCATAGATATTATCCATTGATGTCATCACTTTGAGTCACGACATTAAAATAGTCTACCTCCCCCAACTGATAGACTTGTTCAACTAAGCTATTATCTGCTGAATAGTATTTGTCATAAACACGCCGATTGACCTCAAAAATCAGCTCCAACATATCTGCTTTTGTATTTTTTACACGTTGAACAACATGTCCGTTAAAATACTGGAAGAAGAGTCCTTCCAAAGGAACTTCTAACTCTCGATTAGCTCGTACAATTAATAACATCCGATTTTCATTTTTAACCCTTCC
>NZ_POPB01000348.1 GCF_002964045.1 Streptococcus suis
CATTTGCCAGTGGCAACTCCATGTCAAACAAAAGATCTAATTGCTGATTTTCTTCTAATTTGGTCAACATCGGCTCTTCTGTCTCAATCAAAACCTGAACCTTACGTGCCAAGTGTGGGAAAAAGATCTCGCGTTCTGGCAAGTCTAACTTAGCACCCTTGCCATAAATTGCCTCATCTGGAACAAGACTGGTCTGACCATAGAGGTTGGCAATGGTTGTTAGGGAATTGTCCTCAACGGTGGAAAGCAAGTATTTGGCTAGACGGCTATCGAAAGTAGCTGG
>NZ_POPB01000349.1 GCF_002964045.1 Streptococcus suis
TAAGGAATGCCAGTTCCCTAGGGGCTTTTTTGTTGTCGGTGTTGGGCTAGCTTCAGCGTTTGTCCTTGCTATCTAACCACTTGCAAATGTAATGTGCCGTTACTTCTGCCACAATAGCAAGTAAGACGTCGAAAATGTAATGCACTCGCTCCACCTCCTTTCGCATAGACTTGCGGAAGGTTTTGCTTCAGCATTGGTTATTATATCATGTCCGCTTACTTTATTCCATGGTCTCCTTGACGACAAGAAACCAGGGACGGTAGTTCTTGCTTTGTCGGTCGGTCGAACAAAGTTCTGACCGAACCGCCCTCGCTAAGTCTACCTTGTCCCTGCTTATCGTCAAGGAGCTTTCACGGCATAAATCGCTCAGAGGGTTCTACAAGGCTCTCAGAAGCCCCAGAATCGATTTTAAGCATTTGAGCCTAGTTGATATACCCCAAGATACCTAAAAACGCTCAGAAACGATTTTAGAGGGGTCTAAAGTTTAATCGTGGCAAGCAACGGGTTTGCCATGACAAACCCCAAAATCGGAGATTTTGACTTGTTAGGGAAAC
>NZ_POPB01000035.1 GCF_002964045.1 Streptococcus suis
ACATTGGGGCATATCTTATTGGTCTATATAGATGACATAAGTGGCGCAGTGCAAGGCTACATTCACGCACAAGTCTATGAAAGTCTCTATTCGGATACAGGCCTCAATATTCTGGGACTAGCTGTTTTGCCTAGTCATCAAGGACAAGGGATTGGAGCAAGTCTGCTGAAAGCCGTTGAGCAAATTGCACAGAAAGAGGGCTACCATTTTATTCGCCTCAATTCTGCTGAAAGTCGTCTCCAAGCCCATCTTTTCTACGAAAAGAATGGC
>NZ_POPB01000350.1 GCF_002964045.1 Streptococcus suis
CTCTGTTGACGGTGGTATGGCTGAGCAATGTATTGTAACAGCAGACTATGCAGTAAAAGTTCCAGAAGGTCTTGATCCAGCTCAAGCAAGTTCTATTACTTGTGCTGGCGTTACTTGCTACAAAGCGATTAAAGAAGCTCACTTGGAACCAGGTCAATGGATTGCTATCTATGGTGCTGGTGGACTCGGAAACCTTGCTGTACAATACGCTAAAAAAGTCTTCAACGCTCATGTTATCGCCGTAGACATCAATAATGATAAATTGGAACTCGCCAAAGAAGTTGGTGCAGATGTGACAATCAACGGACTTGAAGTAGAAGATGTTCCTGGATATATTAAAGAAATTACTGGTGGCGGTGTACACTCTACTGTTGTAACAGCTGTTTCCAAAGTAGCC
>NZ_POPB01000351.1 GCF_002964045.1 Streptococcus suis
AGAAGGCCTTTTTATTTTGTCCAGATGAGGTGGTTTAAGCACCAAAACAGCTATTTTTCCCTAAAAACAGTAAAAAAGACAAACACCAAAACGATGTTTGTCTGCAATCTGAAACACCAACGGAGTTGGTGTTTTTGTTGTGTCTATTTTTTGAAGAAAATTTAAAAAGTTAGATTACTAGTCCTAATTTTTGGAAATTATAATCTAACTTTTTGTTTGTTTTTGAGATGTTTTTACGCTTTCAGGCACCAAGGTAATTTTCTTTATATCTTGAATGTTGATAATACTGGTCACCCGACGTTTGAAATTTTTCATGATGATCCGTTGGCGCTCCTTATCGTATTTAACAATATCACCTGTAAAGCTTCGGTCAGCATAGATAACATGGATGGCTGCCTTTTTATAGAGAGCGAGTTCTAAATTGTTTTTTATCTCTTCCTTGCTATCTGGCTCGATAGTCTTAGGAGCTTTGGTATTGCCCAAAAAGATATTGACTTGCTCTAAAATAACTTCCAAAAATCTCTTCATGGCATTATCCTTTCAAACTTGGTATAATTATAGTAACGAATTTTCGCAAAAATGACAAGTTTTTTCGAATAAATAAGTGAAGGAGGTAACAAATGGCAGAATTTACATTTGAAATTGAAGAAAAACTCTTGGTCCTATCTGAAAATGAAAAGGGATGGACCAAGGAACTCAATCGTGTATCCTTTAATGGTGCACCGGCCAAGTATGATATCCGAACTTGGAGCCCCGACCATACCAAGATGGGTAAAGGAATCACGCTCAGCAATGAAGAATTCCAAGTCTTGTTGGATGCATTTGCAAATAAATAAAAGAAGCCTAAGCGAAAAAGGCTTCTTTTTTCGTGATGGGTTGCAAGAGGCGGTGGCAGCTAGTAACCAAAGCAATTTTTGTCAAATCTGGAAGGATAAAGGGGAGAACCGTCCATACCAACGTATCTGACCAGCTAGCACCTGAAACAAGCTTAAAGACTAACAAACCGATAAGGAAGCAAGTCGCGGTTCCTAGTAGGCAGGCTAAGAAAACCGTCACTGGTGATGAATCTGATTTAGTGAGGCTTGAAGTAAATACTGCATAAATTAGGAATCCCCACAGAAAGCCTGCGTTTGGACCTACAAGAGTAGCGAATCCGCCTGAAAAACCAGCAAAGATAGGAAGTCCGATAGCTCCTAAGGCTAAGTAGAGAGCTACGCTAGCAAGAGCTTCTTTTGGTTTGTAGAGACAGGCGATTAGTCCAATAGCTAAGGTTTGAAGAGTAAAGGGAACAGGGCCGATAGAGAGGCTGATTTGAGACAAGGCAGCAATAAGAGCTGTTCCGATAGCGATGTAAACAAGAGATTTAGTAGAATGGTTTGTCATTTTGTTATCCTTATTATTTTTATTGGTTAACAAAATTATAGGGAGATTACTGTTGAAAGTCAATGCTTCAATCATCAGGTGTCACAGTGTTATAGTTTTTACTTATAGGTGTAGATAGAAAATTTATATTATGCAGGCTTGGTCATTCATGCTAAAATGATACAAAAAAGAAAGCGAGCCTATCTATGTCAGAACTACTTGAAATTTACCGTACACTAAAATCCAAAACTTGGGTGGACTTAACCCATCAAATCAATGAAGATAGCCCCCATTTCCCAGCCCTTCCAGCCTTGGAGAAAAAGGCTTTATTTACTCACAAAGATGGATTTTTTGTAGAGCAATTTACAGTTGTTGGTCAGTATGGTACTCATATTGATCCGCCTGTTCACTTTGTAGAGGGGGCGCGTTACCTGGATGAGATTGACTTGAAAGATTTGCTCCTGCCTCTTTATGTGATTGATAAGTCCGAAGCAGTTGCAGCAAATAATGATTATGAGATTAGCAAGCAAGATATTTTGGATTTTGAAGCTGAGCATGGCCCAATTGCGCCAGAATCCTTTGTTGCTTTCCGTTCGGATTGGTCAAAACGTTGGCCAAGTCAAGATGCTATTCGCAACTTGGATGATCAAGGTGTGCAACATACACCAGGTTGGAGCCATGAAGCTTTAGAATATTTAATTGAAGAACGTCAAGTTAAGGCAGTTGGTCATGAAACCTTGGATACGGATTCAGGTGTTTCGGCAGCCAAGAATGGTGGTAGTCTACCAGAAGAATATTATCTCTTGTCTAAGGACATCTACCAGTTGGAAGTCTTGAATAATCTTGATCAGGTGCCAGCAACAGGAGCCTTGATTTCCATCGCCTTCCCACACTGGGAGAAGGCTTCTGGTTCGCCAGTGCGTGCCATTGCCATTTTACCATAAGAAAAAAGACCAGGCAGTGAGTTTGAATCACTTGTCTGGCTTTTTTTCTGTGGCAGTATTAAATTGTTTCTGAATTATTGCAGATAAATGAACCATCAAAACAACTAAATTAAACAAACGCTGAAAAAATATAAACAACTGTTGACATTTTATCACAGGTACGATACAATATAAGCGTGAACTGAATTAAGTTTACTTGTCATTTAATTGCGTATTAAAATAAGGAGGAATAGGTAATGGTAAATCCTTTGAAAAAAGTCATCATTATTGTAGTGGTTGTTGAATAGTTTTTCTGTTTTCTTTGATACATCAATCATGAAGCGTAATGAAATGACAATTTAAGGATTAGATATTATGTATCTAATCCTTTTAAATACAGTTAGTTAGGGGAATGATATGAAGCTTTTACAGTACAAAGGTGTCAAACTTGCTGCTTTTTTAGTAGTCATTAAATCTATTTTAGAGGTTTTGGTTTCTTATGCCTTGGTTTTAGTCGCAGTTAGTGATTTGACACTCCTTATTAGAAATGTAATATTTATTTTGCTACTTTATGTCTTACATGGTTTATTTCTTTATTTATCCATGGAGGCTATTGCAAAAGCCAGTGCTAATCTGAAAGAAACATTGGGACAAGAAATAGATACCTCATTTACGGACATGTCCTTTACTCTCTATCATCAAAATAATTATGGCGAGCATTTGTCACGCTATATTAATGATGTACCTAAAATCATTGAATTGATTTTAAACAAATATATGTCCAGATTGGGCATGCTAACAGTAGCTATTAGTAGTTTTGTGGCATTGTTATCTATTCACTATACAATGGGAATTATCGCAATTCTAGCCTCATTAGTGATGATATTTGTGCCTAATCTTTTTCAAAATAAGCTATCAACTTATATTGTTGGGGCACAAAATGCTAAGGCTGTTTACACGAGTGAAATGCGTGAATTGCTTCAGGGATTCACAATGTTTTTTGAATCACGTAGCTTTCCGCTATTTCTTAAAAAATCTTACCAGTCTGTGAAAAAATATGCATACTATGTTTATAAGACGGAAAGGTTTGCAGCTGTTATGAGTGCTGTATTAACCCTTGTTAACTCATTAGTCAGCTTATTTGCTTTGGCTGTACTAGCATATCTTGTTACACAGAATAAAGTAAGTGCGGGGAGTTTGCTTGCTGTAACCTCATTGATACCAAGTTTTGGGAGCTCAGTTATGGAGTATTTATCAGAAAGTGAGTTCTATAAATCTGGCTTGAATTTGTTTGAAGAGAAGTTTTCTGATGCAAAGGGTTGGACAGAACTTCAAGAAATAGATGTTCTCACAAGAGGTATTCAAGATAGCAATAAGGAACAAATAAATAAAATTGAGCTTAATGATATTTGTGTAGAGTTTGATAGACCCTTACTATTCTCTAATAGAAATTTTCTAAGAGGTAAAAAATATGCTATAATGGGTGAAAGCGGAAGTGGGAAGTCGACATTATTAAAGGTTTTATTAGGTGAAATTGATCAATATAAAGGAGATGTATTAATAAATGGTAAGCCAAAGGATAAGACATCAAATTTATTTGATAAAATCGCTTATGTGAATCAAGAAACATTCTTGTTAAATGATACCGTTAAAAACAATATTGATTTAGATAGCAAGATGACAGATGATGAAATTGCCATATTGCTAGAAAAATTAGGGCTATCTAACTTTGATGCACAAATGAAAATTGAAGAGAATGGAAAAAATCTTTCAGGCGGTCAGCGACAACGTTTGGCTCTAGCCAGGGCTTTGGCACGAGGGAAAGATATATTAGTTTTAGATGAAGCAACAGCGAATTTAGATGAACAAACAACCAGATTAATTTATGACATTGTGCTAGCTAATGAGGCTACCGTGATAATTATAACGCATCATTTAGATAGTGAAACCGCAAAACGTTTCGATGAAATAATAAAATTATAGTAAAAGAGGATAGCGAAGTGACAGAGCGAGAGCGACTAGTAGATTATATATTTTCATTTGATTTGATAAATGATCCTATACAAGAAACAAGTGAGTACAAGGACGTTGAAAAAGTAACGTCGGAAGAAGTTCTAGGAATCATTCACTCTTTTCAGATGACATTGATGAAGCAGAAAAATGAATTATTGCCGTATGTTAACGATGAATATAATCTACTGAGTGCTATTTTCTTTCATAATCCTTCAATCTCTACATTTGCTGATTATTGTTCATATATAGAAGATTTGACTTTGTCACAGTTATCAGAAATTGTCTCAGTCTATATTTTGCAATCGGAAAAGAAAAATGAAGAAATTAGTTTAGAAACTCTTATTTCATCGCCTTTTTCTGACACTAATAAATGGCGATTGACTACCGTTCTATTTTCTAATGAAACAATCAAGAAAAAAATGATTGCGTTCTTAAAGCAAACCTGGAGAATATATAATCAGTATTTAGAGCGGTTGTTAGTGACTTTAGCCAATGAAGAGGAGCAGTCGAAACGTTTACTATTAGAGAGCGATGACCTTTATCAAGTTGTTTTTTCAGACTATATTAATAAGGAATCATTTGAGGAAGTAAGAGAAAAATTTGTTTTACCATTTTTAGTACACAAGATGCTTTATATAACTGCAGGAAATTTTTCATGCGTAGGAATTGGCTGTCAAACCTATCATTATTGGTCGCTTCTCAAAAGAAAAGGGAATATCAATCAAAGAACCCGAGAGCAGGTATTAAAAACACTTGTTGACCCAACACGATTTGGAATTATAAAGTTCATTAATGAAGGAATCTGGTCAAATAAAATAATTTCTGAAAAGTTTGGTATTTCATCTTCAGCAGTGACCTACCAATTGAAGTATTTGATGGAGCATAATATTATCTTTCAGGATTCTGAAACAAGAAAGTACTCTATTAATAAAACTTTACTTTCACAAGTGTTACTTGATTTAAAAGAGGAACTGGAACTATAATGGAAAATTGAAATGATTGTAGTTGTTATTATTGTTTTATAAGAAAAAGAGGCTCTATAATTTCTGTAGTGGGTAAATCCACCATGGAAATTATGGAGCCTTTTTGAGTATAGAAAAAAAGTTCCATATGACCTATAATGAAAAGTGCTCAAACTATCATTTT
>NZ_POPB01000352.1 GCF_002964045.1 Streptococcus suis
AAAAACATCTGGATTTGCGACTTCAAAAAGATAAGAGCTGTCCCTTTTATTATAAAGTTCAGAGAGTGTTCCCTCAAAAATAAGCTCACCGTCATGTATTATACCGACCATATCTGCAATCGTTTCTATTTCACTAATATGGTGACTTGATATAAAAATCGTTTTTCCTTCTTCTTTAGCTAGTCTGTATAAGAGTTCTCTGATTTCAACAATTCCTTTCGGATCTAATCCATTCGTAGGTTCATCTAATACCAATATATCTGGATTATTTAAAAAAGCAAATGCTAAACCAAGACGTTGTTTCATACCAAATGAGAACGAAGACACAACTTTATTGCGAACCTCACTTAGGCCCACCAGATTCAAAACTCGATCAATTTCTTCTTGCGGTTTTTT
>NZ_POPB01000353.1 GCF_002964045.1 Streptococcus suis
TTGGCTTTTGTACTCATAAATCTCCCATTCTGGGTACACAAAAAGACCCAGACTTTCTAAATATACATAGTCATAGGCCCTTAATAATTTTTCCTGTTGTCTTTCTCACCTCACGGGATGAGTTTAAAAACCTACGCTTTTGGTATTGTAACATAAAGGTTCGGTTTTTTGCAAGGGATTTTAAAAAAATTTATTTTTCTTTTATACAAGACTAGCAAACATAGGGGGAAACTAACTGAAATTTAAAACTTCCGAAAATATCAAATGTTTTTCGTACAATCTATAAATTCCTTAACTAACATTAAGATCTTATCTTCATGCCCTCTGATTACCTCACTATTCCAATTGTCGTCAGAATTTCCAGTA
>NZ_POPB01000354.1 GCF_002964045.1 Streptococcus suis
GGGAAGCCTTTTTATTTTGTCCAAATAGCCACTATTCTGGCAAAAAGACGGACTATCAGACCAATAAACAGAAAAAGACAAACATCAAGCGAGATGTTTGTCTTCAATCTGAAGCCCTGCCAAATGGCGGGGCTTTTATGCACGAATATCAAGAAGTGGCTTACGACCAAAACTTCTCCGCAATTTCTTGACCTTGTTTAATTTTTGCCCACTGTTGAGGGATGGCCAATTCATTACCTGAATCGCACGATGCAAATCCACATTGGTGAGACAAGTAGAGTCGCTCTTTTGGAATAATTTTACTAGCTTCCTCAAGGAGTCTATATACTCGTTCTTCATCATCCAAGTCAGATGTCTTACTTGAAAGCAAGCCTAGTACAACTTCAACGTCAGAATCACGCAAGCTTTCTAGAGCTTTGAGATCACCCGCACGCTCATCATCCCACTCTAGGAAGAAACGACTGTATCGTTGGTTTTTAAGGAATTTCTCAGCAATAGCTTCATAAGTTCCACCAGCTGCAGAGCGGCTTTCATAGTTACCACGGCAGTTGTGGGTCCATACTGTTAATCCAATCTCATGACCATAGTCTGCAACAGCGTTGTTGATAGCGATAAATTCATCTGCAAGCGCACCTAAGGCCTCAGGATCATCTTGCGGTAAGAATGGAACTGGGTTTGATGGGTCGAAGAGTTCCCAAAGGCAATCGTCAAACTGGATAATCTGTCCACCAGCAGCCTTGTATTGATCTAAAAATTCCTTATAAGCTTCAATGAGACCGTCCTTCAATTCATCACGAGACTTGTAAACCTGATCTGGTCCAACTTGACCATTGAAAATTGTTAATTCATTAAAAGCATGGGCTGGACCAAAAATAGTCTGTTTGGTTACAGTTTCTCCAGCTAATTCTTTCACTTGTTGGTAAATTTCAATGTAGTGATGATTTTTTGATGAAAGTGGAGCAGTGATACGTAGACCGATATCCTTACGTGTTTCGTATGGTTGCCCATCGTGGTCTTTGAAAGGATAGCCATGGTCTGCAATGTAGCGTTCGATTCCCTCAAAGCCCCAGAGAAAATCAAGGTGCCACATTGAACGGCCAAATTCCCCATCTGTCACGATATCCAAACCGTTTTCTTTTTGTTCTGCAACAATTTTTTGGATAAGTGAAGCTTCTGTTTCTTTGTAACCATCGAAGTCATCATAGAATGGGTATTTGATGTCATCACGAGCTTCGATTTGACGTTTGAATTCTCCTAAAGTTGATGGACGTAGTAGTGAGCCTACTAATTGAAATCTTGATGTAGTCATGTAAAATCTCTCTTTCGATTTGTGATGAACCTATTCTAACCTATAAATGCTCATTTGAAAAATAGTTAAAAAGTGGCAAAATATATAGTTAGAAACTATAACAAAATGAAATAGAGAAATCCCTTTCGCTCACACATCAAGTGTGTTATAATTTTAGGAGTGTAAAATCCGAACGTTGTATATTTTAGGAGAGTGAAAAATGAAAAAACAATCCCCATTCCTTATAGCAGGAATTGTTATGTTAGGAGTTGTCATGCGTGCTCCATTTACAGCCTTGCCATCCATTCTAATAGATATTGCAAGCAGTTTGGGAGTTGAGGTAAGTTCGCTAGGAATTTTGACTTCAATCCCTCTTATCATGTTTGCGCTCTGCTCTTCTTTGGCACCTCGTCTGGCTGCTAAATTTGGAATGGAAAGGCTAATGGCCTTTGTACTATTGGTCATGGTTCTTGGTTCTGGGATGCGAGTGTTTAATCTACCTACTTTATTTCTTGGTACTATGTTGGTTGGAGCAACCATTTCCTTTATCAATGTACTCTTACCCAGTATAGTCGCAGCAAATTTTCCAAATAAGATTGGTTTCTATACTACCATATATATTACATTAATGGGGGTTGCGGCGACTGTTGCGTCTATGTTAGCTGTTCCAATTGTATCCGCAAGCTCTTGGCAGACCTTTATCATCTTGATAACAGCTGTAGTCTTGTTAGCCTTTCTGCTCTGGTTACCCAATGTCCGTAATAATCACCGTTTTGAAGTAAAAAAACAGGATAGGCAAGCAAGTTCAATTTGGAAAAATAAAACGGCCATTGCTTTTCTGATTTTTGGTGGCTTACAGTCTGTTCTCTTTTATACTGAAATTACTTGGTTACCAACTATTTCTCAGTCAGTCGGATTTTCTAAGGAAGAAGCAGGCCTGATGGCAGGTATTTTTAACTTGACAGCTATACCAATGTCCATGATTATACCATCCATCTTATCTCGTCATACTAAAGAAATACGTAGAAATATTATGCTTGGTACATCATCAGCAACCTTAGTAGGACTAGCTTTGATGACTATCTTACCAAATAATTTTATCCTCTGGTCCCTTTTACATGTTATTCTTAGTTTTTCAAATGCAGCTCTCTTCCCCTATATGATGTTGAGTTTTTCCATGAAAACAAGTTCCAGTCAGGCAACGGCTCAACTTTCGGGTATGGTGCAAACTGGTGGATATCTAATCGCAGCGGTTGGTCCAGGTTTATTGGGTTACAGCTACCCCTTATTTAATAGCTGGCTGCCTCTAATCATTGCTCTAGCTCTCGTTACAGTAGTTATGATGTGGACAATCGTACTGATTGAAAAAGAAGATGTTATTTTATAGTTGATTAGGTTGGTCTAGGCCAGCCTTTTTATATTATATGCTTACTATATGTGACAAGTAGGCTGGGAAATTTTATGATTCTGAAATGGGATTCAGAGAATGCAATAATCACTTTAAAAATCTAAAATGCATCAAAATTGTTAAATGACATATTTAAAAAAATAAAAAAACTGAAATGCATTGAAATGACATATATAAAAATTTAATTATACTCAAATGCATTGAATTGACTTATTAAAAAAGTAAAAATACTGAAGTGCTTTGAATTGACATGATTTAAAAGTTAAAAATACTCAAATGGATTGAATTGACATATTTAAAAAATTTTTTCCTACCACAACAATGTATTTACGTGTTCAAAACATTTATTTTTATGTTTTTGAAAATAAACAAGTTCGCAAAAAAATCCTATCGCCATATAGGAGATAGGATTTTTGCTTATGGACGATGAACTTAAATCCAACTTATTGTCCTGTGCAGTTGTAAAAAAATTAATGTGCAACACGACGGCGCGCAGCTTTTTTGCGATTTTCTTCAATGAAGGCTTCTTTCTTTTCTTCTGGTTCAATGATTGTTTTGTGAACGGTGAAGACTGCACCTGCTGCAAGAGCAACTGTAGAAAGAACACCTGTCAAGAAACCTTTTCCAAAACCTTTAGCCATAGTTATTTCTCCTTTACTTGTGTTATAATAGATTTTAGCGAAAAAACAAAATATTTTCAAGGAAAAAGATGAAAACTAAAGTTATTGTGGTCATTGGACCGACAGCGGTAGGAAAAACTGCCCTTGGCATAGAGTTGGCCCAGCGCTACAAGGGAGAGATTATCAGCGGTGATAGCCAGCAAGTCTATCGCAAACTGGATATTGGTACGGCAAAAGCTAGTCCTGAAGAGCAGGCTGCTGCGGTTCATCACTTGATTGATGTCCGAGATGTGACCGAGGGCTATTCGGCTTATGAATTTGTAGCGGAAGCCAAGGCTTTAATTGCAGACATTACTAGTCGTGGCAAGTTGCCTATTATCGTGGGTGGGACAGGGCTTTACATCCAAAGTCTGTTAGAAGGCTACCACCTGGGTGGTCAAGTTGACCAGGAGCAAGTTCTTGCTTATCGGGCGGAACTCGACTGCTTGTCTGACGAGGATTTGGAAACAATGGCAGAGCAGGCAGGTTTGGTGGTCGAGGGCAACAGCCGACGGAGAATCATTCGTGGGTTAGAGTTGAAAAAATTTGGCAAAAACTTAGAAAATACAGAGTCAGGATATGAGCCACTTTACATCTGCCTGACGGATGACAGACAGGTCCTTTACGACCGCATCAATCAGCGAGTGGATAAGATGATGGCGGCGGGCTTACTAGATGAAGTTAGCTGGCTCTACCAAGAACACCCAGATGCCCAAGCGGCCATGGGAATTGGCTACAAGGAGTTTTTCCCTTATTTTTCAGGTGAGCTTTCGCTAGAAGAAGCAATTGATAAAGTCAAGCAAAATAGCCGCCGCTTTGCCAAACGCCAATTGACTTGGTTCAGAAATCGGATGCAGGTTCCCTTTTACTCAGTAGGCGAGCCAGATTACAAGTCGCAGATTTTCACCGCCGTGGAGGAATTTTTAAATGATTGAAACCCAGAAAGAACAAGAACGCGCCCTCCTGGTTGGAGTGGAATTACAGCAGACAGACAACTTTGACATGTCCATGGAAGAGTTGGAAAGCCTTGCTAAGACGGCTGGCGCTCTGGTCAAGGGAGTCTACACTCAAAAACGTGAAAAATACGACAGCAAGACCTTTGTCGGTTCAGGGAAACTAGAAGAAATTGCCCAGATGGTTGAAGCTGATGAGATTGATACCGTCATTGTCAATAACCGACTGACACCCCGCCAGAATGTCAATCTGGAAGAGATTTTAGGTGTCAAAGTCATCGACCGTATGCAGCTGATTTTGGATATTTTTGCCATGCGGGCACGGAGCCACGAAGGCAAGTTACAGGTCCACCTAGCCCAGCTCAAGTACATGTTGCCACGCTTAGTTGGACAGGGAATCATGCTCAGCCGTCAGGCAGGTGGTATCGGCTCTCGTGGACCAGGTGAAAGCCAGTTGGAGCTCAACCGTCGAAGCATTCGCAACCAGATTCATGACATTGAGCGCCAACTCAAAACAGTGGAGAAGAACCGAGCGACTGTCCGTGAACGCCGCCTGCAATCAGGCGTCTTCAAAATCGGCTTGATTGGCTATACCAATGCTGGCAAGTCCACTATCATGAATGCCATGACGGATAAGCGACAGTACGAGGCGGACGAACTCTTTGCCACACTTGATGCCACGACCAAGCAGATTAACTTGGCTGACAAGTTCAACGTGACCTTGACCGATACGGTTGGGTTCATTCAGGACCTGCCGACCGAGTTGATTTCCGCCTTCAAGTCCACCTTGGAGGAGTCCATGAACGTTGACCTCTTGCTCCATGTCATCGACGCCTCTGACCCAAATCACAGTGAGCAGGAGCAGGTGGTCTTGGATATTTTGAAAGACCTGGATATGCTGGACATTCCACGTCTAGCTCTCTACAACAAGTTGGACAAGACCGATGACAGCTTTACTCCTAGTCAGTTTCCTCATGTCATGCTGTCCGCTAAGGATGAAAATGCCAAAGGCCATATTCAGATGATGGTCTTGGCCAAGATAAAGACCATGTTTGAACGATTTGAGGTCAGGGTGCCACTTGCTGAATCTTATAAATTGCATGATTTGGCAACCCTGGCACTGATAGAACATCGGACCTACGAAGAGGATGTGGAAGTGGTATCAGGCTATATCGCTTCCAGCAATAAATGGAAGTTGGAAGAATTTTATGACAGATTATCTTAATTTGGCAATCAAATACGGTGGCTTTACCAGTCTGGACAAGGTCTATCTGGCTAAGAAATTAGCCGATTTGACTGACCAACAAAAACTGGATTTTATCACGCCACCGCCCTCGGTTATCAATGCCTATTTTGCGGAAATCTACCAGAAACAAGGGGCAGAAGAGGCGACGGACTATTATCTGACTCTTTCTCAGCAGCTGAGCCTTTTTCAAAAAGAACCCAGCTTTGCTGAAGACAAGCCCTTTGTCCGTCTTAATTTGTCAGGTAAGTCTTTCGGCTTTGCCTATGTGTCGGCGGACGGTCTGGCCCAGGTTTTTTCGGAAGGTGTAGAGGAAGTGACAGAAAGTTTGCTCTTTGAAATCGCCCAAGTCTTTCCCCACTATGTCATCTTTGTGGAGGAGGGCAAGATTTTCATGAAAGCCAATCCCTTTAAGGAGGCCGAGTTTGAGGACGTTGAAACAGACTACCTTTTGACCCAAGTGGCGATTGGAGAAGGTTTGGTCAAGATTTCAGGCTTTAATCTGGAAGAAGTGCTGGAAGTTGCGGACGGCTATGCTGGTCAGTATTACTACACCTGGTCGGGTCGCTCTGCAATTTTATATATAAAACATTAGAAAGTAAACAATGCAAATTCAATTTTTAGGTACGGGGGCTGGTCAGCCCTCCAAGGCTCGAAATGTATCCAGTTTGGCCTTGAAACTCTTAGATGAAATCAATCAGGTTTGGCTTTTTGACTGTGGCGAAGGAACTCAAAATCAAATTTTGGAAACCTCTATTCGTCCGCGAAAGGTCGCAAAAATCTTCATCACTCACCTACACGGAGACCATATTTTTGGTTTGCCTGGTTTTTTGTCTAGCCGTTCTTTCCAGTCTAGCGAGGAGCAGACTGATATTGATATTTATGGACCTGTGGGCATTCGTTCATTTGTTTTGTCTAGTCTGAAAGTATCAGGGACACGCCTACCTTATCGCATTCATTTTCATGAGTTTGATGTGGATACGGTAGGTCAGGTCCTAGAAACGGACAAATTCACGGTATTCGCTGAAAAGCTGGACCATACCATTCCTTGTGTCGGCTATCGTGTCATCCAGAAAGATTTGGAAGGGACATTGGATGCAGAGGCTCTGCGCGCGGCAGGTGTACCATTTGGTCCCCTATTCGGTAAAATTAAAAATGGTCAAAACGTGACGCTAGAAGATGGGACTGAAATTATCGCGAGTGACTATATTTCTCCTCCTCGGCCTGGTAAGGTAGTGACCATTCTTGGTGATACGCGCAAGTGTCATGCCAGTGTGCGTCTGGCTGTCAATGCTGATGTGCTGGTGCATGAGGCGACTTACGGAAAAGGCGATGAACAAATTGCTCGCAAGCATGGCCATTCGACCAATATGGAAGCCGCTCAGGTTGCCAAGGATGCTGGTGTCAAGCAGCTCTTACTCAATCATATCAGTCCACGATTTTTATCCAAGGATATTAGTCAATTACGGAAAGATGCAAGTACTATTTTCGAGCAGGTTCATATTGTCAAGGATTTAGAGGAAATTGAGCTATGAGAACCATTCTGATCACAGGTGCCTCTGGTGGCTTGGTACAGGAAATGGTGCCATTGCTGAAAGATGATTTTTTGATTTTACTAGGTCGTGATGTGGCAAAAATTGAGCAGCTCTATGCTTACCATGAAAAAAAGGCTGTCTTTGATGTAGACATCCGAGATGAAATAGCTCTGACGGCATTTTTCGATGAACTGGATAGTCAGTTTGGTCAGATTGATATTTTAGTCAATAATGCTGGCTATGCCATTTACGATGATTTTGAGAATTTTTCCAGCCAGCAGGTGCAGGCTATGTTTGACATCAATACTTTTGCCCTGATGACCATGTGCCGTTTAGTAGGCAAACGGATGAAGGCCAGACGGAGCGGGCAGATGATCAATATTATTTCCATGTCAGGCTTGATTGCTTCAAGCAAGTCATCTGTTTATTCGGCGACCAAGTTTGCAGCTATGGGTTTTTCCAATACCATTCGCTTGGAATTAGCCCAGTATGGTGTGACAGTTACTACGGTCAATCCAGGTCCAATCGCAACCAGCTTTTTCGATCAGGCTGACCCGGATGGAAGCTATCAAGAGAGCGTCAAGGCTTTCTTGCTGCAACCAGACTATGTTGCCAAGAAGATTGTTTCGGCTATGGGGACGAAAAAGCGAGACATCAATCTGCCTTGGTCACTAGCAACTGCTCATAAACTCTATACGCTTTTTCCAAGACTGGCGGACTATCTAGCCAGCACAGTATTTAATTATAAATAGCTAGAAAATCTAGGTTAGCATAGATTTTTTTGAAAATTCCTTGTATAATAATTGAAATTAACTATTAGTGGAGGAGAAATGAAGAAACTTTGGAGATTGATTTATAGTCGAACCTTTATCGTATTGAGTTTAATCGTTCTGACGGTAGTAGCAATATTTTGGGCAGTTGGCTCACTAGCTGTGTATGTTCCGGCTATGTTGACCGTATTGCAGATTTTTTCCATTATTATAGCCATTTCTATTATCAATCGCCCTATGAACGCTAGCTTTAAGCTGACCTGGATTATTTTTGTCATTGGTATTCCCATTTTTGGAGCCTTATTCTACTTTATCCTGCAGTCCAATATTGAGACCCGACGCTATCGAAAAACCTTTCAGCGACAGGCAGAGATTTTGCGTCAGTATGGTAAGACCTCTGACAAGGTGATGAAAGGTCTGGCAAAAGAAGACAGGGAGCAGTTGAAGTTGGCTCACTACATGAGTGAGTATGTCGGCTATCCTCTTCATACCAATACCGACGCGGTTTATTTCTCATCAGGAGAAGCTAAGTTTGAGGCCTTGTTGGAGGAGTTGAAAAAAGCAGAGCGTTATATCTTTATGGAGTATTTCATCGTGGATTTCGGCTATATGTGGGAATCGATTTTGGATATACTGAAGAAAAAAGCAGCCCAGGGTGTGGAAGTCCGATTTATGTATGATGGAATGAATTCCCTCAGCACCTTGCCTTATACCTATTACAAGACCCTGCGTTCCTACGGTATTAAAACTCGAGTATTCTCACAGATTATCCCTGCTTTATCGACCGTTCAGAACAACCGTGATCACCGTAAAATTGCGGTCATTGATGGCAAGGTGGCCTTCACGGGTGGTGTCAATATTGCAGACGAATACATCAATAAGCGGGAGCGTTTTGGCTACTGGAAGGATGCGGCCATCATGATCAAGGGCGAGGCAGTGTCCAACTTTACCCTCATGTTCTTGCAGATGTGGAACCACAATGAGAAAAAGCCAACTGACGACTTGAAATACTTGAAAGCGGCGCGTGAAGCTGAGACAGAAGTCGTTGACGGTGAGGGCTATTTCTTGGCCTATGGAGAAAGTCCATTTGATAATGATGAAGTTGCCAAGCGGGTCTATCTGGACATGATTCAGTCGGCGACAGACTACATCTATATCATGACCCCTTATTTGGTCTTGGATGACGAGATGATTGACAACCTGACCTATGCCGCAAAACGTGGCGTAAGGGTCAAACTGCTCTTGCCTCATATCTACGACAAGCAGTCAGCCTATCTAGCCGCTCGGACAGATTTTAGAACCTACCTGGAATCAGGAATTGAAATCTACGAATTTACTCCAGGATTTGTCCATTCTAAGGTTGTCTTAGTCGATGATAAGAAGGCAACTGTAGGCACAGTCAATATGGATTTCCGCTCCTTCTATCTCAATTTTGAGTGTGGTTTGTATGTCTACAACCACAAGCAGGTCTTGGCAGATATTTTACAGGATTTCGAGGACTCCTTTGCCCAATCTGAGCGAATCACCTTGGTCGGTTTTGAAAATACCTATCCTTGGTATAAGCGACTAGCTGGTGCACTGATGAATATCATTTCCCCATTGCTGTAATCGCATTAAATCTTTTATGGAGCGAGGACTCAACTGCTTGATTTGAGTTTACCTTGCTCCATTTTTCTTTGAAAATGGTATAATAGTAGGATAGCTTATACTCAATGAAAATCAAAAACAGACTAGGCGACGCAGATGCAGATCGAACTGATGTTCATCAAATCAAGTCAACAACGTCTGCTTTTGATTTTCGAAGAGTATTAAAGGAGTAAAAAACGTGATAAACCCCAACTATGACTGGCAATTATTGACCGGTTTTTCTGATGAACAATTTATCAAAGTTGCAAAAAAAGAAGGATTGGATCCTGTAGCTGCAAAGTTACTCTACGAACGTGGCATTCAGTCAGCGGAAGCTTTGCAAGCCTTTTTACAACCAAGCCTAGAAGATCTTCATGACCCCTACTTACTTCACGATATGGACAAGGCGGTAGAGCGAATCCGTCGTGCCATTGAAGATTATGAACAAATCTTGATTTATGGGGATTATGATGCGGACGGGATGACATCGGCATCAATCCTCAAGGAAACCTTGGAGGAAATGGGAGCAGAAGTCCAGGTCTATCTTCCAAACCGTTTTACAGATGGCTATGGTCCCAACCAGTCGGTTTATAAGTATTTTATCGAGCAACAGGGCATTTCTCTGATTGTGACGGTGGATAATGGCGTTGCGGGTCATGAAGCCATTGCCTATGCTCAGGAAATGGGTGTCGATGTTGTCGTGACTGACCACCATTCCATGCAGGAAACTCTTCCCAACGCCTATGCCATTGTTCACCCAGAACATCCAGAGGGTAACTATCCCTTCAAACACCTAGCTGGTTGTGGTGTGGCTTTTAAACTGGCCTGTGCTCTTCTTGAAACGGTTCATGCAGACTTGCTAGACTTGGTTGCCATTGGTACTATCGCTGATATGGTTAGCCTAACAGGCGAAAATCGTGTTATGGTCAAGTACGGTCTTTCTCTTCTTAAACAAACTGAGCGAGCAGGTCTTCAGGAATTATTCAAAATTGCAGGAATTGATGTTGACAGTATTGACGAAGAAACTATTGGTTTCCAACTTGCTCCGAGATTGAATGCTCTGGGACGTCTGGATGATCCAAATCCAGCCATCGAATTATTGACTGGTTTTGACGATGAAGAAGCCCATGAGATTGCTCTCGTGATTGACAGTAAGAATGTCGAGCGTAAGGATGTCGTTCAAGCTATCTATGATGAGGCCAAGTCCATGCTTCGTTCTGATAGACCTGTGCAAGTTCTAGCTAAAGAGGGCTGGAATCCAGGTGTTCTAGGAATTGTTGCGGGTCGTTTGCTTGAAGAATTGCACCAGCCTGTTATTGTCTTGTCCATTGAAGATGGAAAAGCCAAAGGGTCAGCCCGCTCAGTTGAGGCTGTGGACATTTTCCAGGCCCTCAAAGACCATCAAGACCTCTTTATCGCCTTTGGTGGCCATGCTGGTGCCGCTGGTATGACCCTGGAAGTGGAAAAATTGGACCAGTTGGCCGATACACTGACAGCCTACATCATTGAGAACAAGCTGGACTTGTCTAGCAAATCTTCCCTTGTCTTAGATGAAGAATTGGACTTGGAAGAATTAACTCTTGATACTCTAAAGTCCTTTGAAAAATTAGCACCCTACGGCATGGACAATAAAAAGCCGATTTTCTATGTCAAGGATTTCCAAGTGGAATCTGCGCGGACCATGGGGCAGAATAATGCCCACCTCAAACTTCGTATTACCAAAGGGGCGGCTGGTTTTGATGTGGTGGCTTTTGGCAAGGGCAATCTTGCCTTGGAATTTTCTCAGGCTAAAAACTTGGAGTTGGCCGTTACTCTCTCAGTCAATAAGTGGAATGGCAATACCAGTCTCCAGCTCATGCTAGTGGATGCCAGGGTCAATGGTGTTCAACTCTACAACATTCGCGGAAAACAACATCAGCTTCCAGTTGGAATTCCTCTTGTGGATGTGGCCAATCCAGCGACGGATGAAAAGGCGGTTGTCCTAGCTAGTTTGCCAGAGGACATCAGCAGTCTGCGCAGCTATTTCCAAGAAAATGACTTTGAGGCAATTTACTTTAAAAACGAGATTGCCAAGCCTTACTATCTAGATGGCTATGGTAGCCGTGACCAGTTTGCCAAATTGTACAAGACCATCTACCAGTTTGACGAGTTTGATGTGCGGTATAAATTGAAAGACCTAGCCTCTTACTTGAAAATCAAGGATACCCTCTTGGTCAAAATGATTCAGATATTCCAAGAATTGGAATTTGTTACCATCACAGACGGTGTCATGCGAGTTAATAAAGAGGCACGGAAACGGGAAATCGCAGAAAGTCAGATTTACCAAGACTTGAAGGAAACCGTTATCCAGCAAGAGTTGATGGCACTTGGTACGGTTCAGGAAATCTATGACTGGCTATGTGGACGAGCTTGATGATGACTGTATTTCTCGGTCTTCTGGTTTTATGGGGTATCTTTATGTTAATTAGATACATCAATCGCCGGAAAAAAGCCTTGAAAACCTTGGAAGAAGTTGAACCAGTCCGGCAAGCCTTGACAGAATTGAGGAGCAGAGGGTGGTCAGAAAAGGCGATTTACAAGGCATTTCTTAAAGATTTACTGAAAATGCCACAAAATGAAATTCTAGTCTTTGTCCAAAACTTCATGGATGAGCTTTCGATTTTTGCCTCGACCAGTTTTTACAAGTTGTTAAAGGCTGAAAGTTGGTCTATGACCAAAGAAAAAGCACTGAGTTTGCTAGAGCAGATTATGGTGATGTTGGAAGCTCCAGAAGAACTACACCATAGCCACCTGCCGGACTTGCTAGAGAAAATGGACGGTAACTGTCCTCCACACCATCCTTTCTGGCGCTTGTTTGCTGACTTAATTGACAAAGCCTTTCCTGGTCAGGAGCTGGCGAAGAATGGTGAACTGAGCAAACAAGTCCATCAATTGCGCTATCTGATTTCCTACCAGCAGGCGACTTGGGTGCGTCAGCACTATGGACAAGGAAAATCAGATTGGCAGGCCTTGGTAGCCTACCTAGCTAGTCTGCCTCGTTGGTCCTATCGTTTGAGGGAATCTGCCCGACTGCATAATAAGCAATTTTTTGCTAGGGATGAGAAAAAAATATTACCCATCAATCTTAAGGTCTTGATTGGATTTCATAGCGAATTCATCCTGGCACAAGAAGGACAAATTGCCTTGATTTTAGAAGAAAGACCTTCTAAAAACGGTGTTGTCAATGGAGCCTCTTTCAATTATGCCAGAGCCAATAATCAGCGCCATTACCAGTTAGACATGGCTCCAGTCGGTCCGCATGACCCTCCTTTTCGTAAGAAAATGATTAGGTCTAAAGCTGGGACCTATCTTTCTCCTACTCGCATTTCTAAGCATAAAAGCAAGCTTAATCAGACAGCTTGGGAACAATCTTATTTCAATTCCCAAGGCTATTTTTCCCATAAGGGACATAGCAGAGCTGCGCTTGTAGCTAGCTTGGGTAGGCGATTTGCCAAAGATATAAGATTTGAAATGTACCAAAAACTAATTTCATGGTATAATAAAGAGTAAAAATTAAAAATTTAAAGAGAGACGAAAATGAATTTAAAAGATTACATCGCAACTATTCCTGACTATCCAAAAGAAGGTATCGAGTTCCGTGACATCAGTCCACTGATGGCTGACGGGAATGCCTATAGCTATGCAGTGCGTGAAATTGTTCAATACGCGACAGATAAGCAAATTGATATGATTGTTGGTCCAGAGGCGCGTGGTTTCATCGTTGGTTGTCCAGTTGCCTTTGAATTGGGAATTGGTTTTGCGCCTGTTCGTAAGCCAGGCAAATTGCCACGCGAAGTTATCTCTGCTGACTACGAGAAAGAGTACGGTGTCGATACCTTGACAATGCATGCGGATGCTATCAAACCAGGTCAACGTGTACTGATTGTTGATGATTTGTTGGCTACAGGTGGCACTGTCAAAGCAACCATCGAAATGATTGAAAAACTTGGTGGTATTGTAGCTGGCTGTGCCTTCTTGATTGAGCTGGATGAGCTGAAAGGCCGTGAAGCGATTGGCGACTACGACTATAAAGTCTTGATGCATTTTTAGTTCATTGTTATAGCCAAATCTTATAACTGGTACTTATTTTCTTCTAATTGAATTGCATACCATCCTGTCTTATAATAAAGATAAGAAACTCAGGAGGTAGCATATGCCAATTAAAATTGAAAAATCATTACCAGCAGTTGATATTTTGAGAGAAGAGAATATTTTTGTCATGGACAGTGTCCGTGCCAGTCATCAGGACATCCGTCCCATCAAGATTTTAATTCTCAATCTCATGCCACAGAAAATTGTGACGGAGACTCAGTTGCTCCGTCTTTTGGCGAATACACCCTTGCAATTGGAAGTGGAATTTCTTTGTATGGCAAGCCATGAGTCAAAAAATACCCATTCTGACCACTTGGAACAGTTTTACAAAACCTTTGAACAGGTCAAAGATGGATTTTTTGACGGATTGATTGTCACGGGTGCTCCAGTGGAAAATCTCCCCTTTGAAGAAGTGGATTATTGGCAAGAACTGACTCAGGTCTTTGAATGGTCTAAAACTCATGTTTATTCGACCTTACATATTTGCTGGGGGGCTCAGGCTGGCTTGTATGCACGCTATGGTGTACCAAAGCATGCAATGGCGCAGAAACTTTCCGGAGTCTATAGTCAGGAAGTTTCTCATCCAACTTGTTCCTTAATGCGTGGATTCGACGACGAATTTCGTTCGCCTCATTCCCGATATACAGAGGTCAAAGAAGAAGATATTTCCCATTTAAAAAATTTACTCGTTCTTTCAAAAGGGGAGGATGTTGGATTGTCTATCTTAGCTAGTAAGGATTTGAGAGAAGTTTATAGCTTTGGACATTTGGAGTATGACCGAGATACACTAGCTAAAGAATATCAGCGCGATTGCTTGGCAGGTAAAAATCCCCATGTACCAGAAAATTATTTTAAAGACAACGATCCAACAAGTCGACCTTCCTTATCATGGAACTTACCAGCAGCGCAATTCTTTACCAACTGGGTCAACTATGCTGTCTATCAAGAAACGCCATACGATTGGAAAACCTATGAACAGTCTGCGCTTTCAGCAAGTCTTTAATATTTAAAGAGGTAATATGAACATTACACAACACTATCGGCAAGGACACTTGGTTCTACCTGCGGCCATTTTGTTTCATTACCAAGAGCTTTTTCCTTCTGCGGATGACTTTTTGATTTGGCAATTTTTCTTTTATCAAAATTCCTCATCCATAGAGTCCTTGGCACCGAGTGAAATTGCACAAGCAACAGGTAAAACAGTGGCTCAGGTCAATCAATCGATTGAAAATTTACAAGAAGCAGGACTTTTAGATTTTAAAACCATTAGTATTGCTGGTGAGATTGAAATGATTTTCGATGCCTTTCCAGCCTTGGAGAGACTGGACGAATTGATGAGTCCTAAAGAACCAGTCAAAGAACAGCATACAGAAAACGATTTGAAGACCTTGGTCGGAGATTTTGAGAGAGAGTTGGGACGGTTTTTATCCCCATTCGAAATCGAGGACTTACAGAAAACAATTGAAGATGATAAGGTGTCTGTTGACTTGGTTCGTACGGCCCTCAAGGAAGCTGTTTTTAACAATAAGACCAATTGGAAGTATATTCAAGCCATTCTGCGCAACTGGCGCCGTGAAGGCATTACAACAGTTGCCCAGGTAGAGGCAAAAAATGCAGAAAGAGAAGTTCAGATTCCTAAGAATGTAACGGTATCTAGTGACTTTCTTGATGCGATGAATCTTTGGAAAGATTAATATGGAAACAAAATTATCAAGACGATTAGAGGCAGTAGCCTCCTATGTGCCTCAAGGGGCTCGATTAGCAGATGTAGGGAGTGACCACGCTTATCTCCCTCTTTTTTTGGTGGAACAGGGTAAGATTGATTTTGCGGTCGCAGGTGAGGTGGTCCAAGGTCCCTACCAGTCAGCTCTTCAAAATGTTGAGCAGGCAGATCAATCAGACAAGATTTCAGTCCGCTTGGCAAATGGTCTGGCAGCAGTGGAGCAGGCTGACCACATAACCACTGTGACCATTGCAGGTATGGGGGGGCGCTTGATTGCAGAAATTCTTGAGGCTGGTAAGGACAAGCTGGTTTCTGTAGAGCGATTGGTTTTGCAGCCCAACAACCGTGAAGATGATGTCCGTCGTTGGCTGGTCGCCCATGATTTTCAGCTTGTTGCGGAGGAAATCTTGGAAGAAAATGATAAGATTTATGAAATCTTGGTAGCGGAGAAAGGAAATGTTGACTTGACTGCAGACCAGTTGCGGTTTGGTCCTTATTTGCTGGAAGAGCAGTCTGCGACCTTCCAGAAGAAGTGGCTCAAGGAGCTAGACAAGTTGACCTATGCCTTGGAACAAGTGCCTCTTGAACGCCAGGCTGACCGCTCTGCCATTTCTCAAAAAATCCAACAAATTCAGGAGGTGCTTCATGTTAGCAAGTAAAGTGATCGAGCGTTATCAAGCTTTTTGTCCGCCGGCTTTGGCTATGGAAGGTGATGTCAAGGGGTTGCAAATCGGCACACTCAAGAAGGACATCCGTCGGGTCATGGTGGCTTTGGACATTCGTGAAACGACGGTGGCGGAGGCTATCGACAAGCAGGTGGACCTAATTATCGTCAAGCACGCTCCGATTTTCCGTCCGATTAAGGATTTGGTGGCAGATAATCCGCAAACAAAAATGTATCTTGATTTGATTAAGCACGACATTGCGGTCTATGTCAGCCATACGGACATTGATGTGGTGGACGGCGGCCTCAACGACTGGTTCTGCGACCTTCTGGGGATTCAGGATACTAGCTACTTGATTGAAACTGCCGAGGGGCAGGGGCTTGGTCGTGTGGGGACAATAGCAGAGCAGACCTTGGAGGAATTGGCTTTGAAAGTAAAGGAAGTCTTTGGTCTAGATGCTGTTCGTCTGGTGACCTACGGTCACCAAGCCAAACAGTATGTCAGTCGTGTGGCAATTTGTGGTGGCAGTGGTGGTTCCTACTACTATGAGGCTCTTGCCAAGGGGGCAGATGTTTACATTACAGGCGATATTTACTACCATACGGGTCAGGATATGTTGACACAAGGTTTGCTGGCGATTGATCCAGGTCACCATATCGAAGCTTTATTTATCAAGAAAATTGCAGATTTGTTGGAAACTTGGAAGGCAGAAGAGGGCTGGGATGTGGAAATTCTTCCTTCAACCGTTTCGACCAATCCATTTAGACATTTGTAGGAGTTGCGTTTTGCAACTTTTTTTATAAAATTGTTCTTGCAATTTTTTGTAAATTAGGATATCCTAATTATTGAAATATGCATGATTAAAAAGGAGTTGAGATATGTCTTGGTTTTCGGAACAGTCTGTGGTCATCCAGGCTTTAATTGGTGGTCTATTTACATGGTTTTGTACTATTCTGGGTTCAGCCATTGTCTTTTTCTTTAAGACGGTCAGTCGTCGGTTGCTAGATACCATGTTAGGCTTTGCGGCAGGTGTTATGATTGCGGCCTCTTTCTGGTCCTTGCTGGCTCCGTCGATTGAATATGCTGAAGCTTCTTATGGCAGTCTGGCTTGGATTCCAGCAGCAGTTGGTTTTGCAGTCGGTGGTATTTTCTTGCGTTTGGTGGATGCCTGGGTACCGCATTTACACTTGGGACATGACAAGGATCAAGCAGAAGGTGGCGACGAGAAGAACAGAAAAAATCTGTCGAAGACAGCTCTGCTTTTTTTAGCCATTACCATTCACAACATTCCTGAAGGTTTGGCTGTCGGAGTGACATTTGGTGCCTTGGCTTCTAATTATAGTCCAGCTGCCTTTGTAGGTGCTTTAGGGCTTGCGATTGGGATTGGCTTGCAAAATATCCCTGAAGGAGCAGCCTTGGCTATTCCTATTCGGACAGATGGGGCTTCACGTTGGAAGGCATTTTATTGGGGTTCTATGTCAGCCGTTGTTGAGCCGATTGCGGCTTTGATTGGCGCGGTGGCAGTAACCTATATGACACCAATCTTGCCTTACGCTTTGTCCTTTGCAGCTGGCGCTATGATTTTTGTGGTTGTGGAAGAATTGATACCAGAATCACAAACAAATGGCAATACAGACATTGCAACACTTGGGCTCATGGCTGGGTTTATCATTATGATGGTTCTGGATGTTGCACTTGGCTAAGAAATAAGAGGAAGAAGTCTGATGTTCGGGCTTTTTTCTTATGACTTTATCTTTGAAAATATGGTATAATGAACTAAATATGTTTTAGGGAAGGTACTCTTATATGAAAGGTATTATTCTAGCAGGTGGTTCAGGTACACGCCTTTATCCTCTGACACGAGCGGCTTCAAAACAATTGATGCCTATCTATGACAAACCAATGATTTATTATCCCTTGTCAACACTTATGTTGGCTGGAATTAAAGAAATTTTGATTATCTCAACTCCGCAAGATCTTCCACGTTTCAAGGATATGTTGGGAGATGGTTCTGAACTAGGCATTACTTTGTCTTATGCTGAACAACCAAGTCCAGACGGCTTGGCGCAAGCCTTTATCATCGGTGAAGAATTTATCGGAGATGACAATGTTGCCTTAATCTTGGGTGACAACATCTACCATGGAAACGGTTTAACTAAGATGTTGCAACGGGCTGCTAGCAAAGAAAAGGGTGCGACTGTCTTTGGTTACCAAGTTAAAGATCCAGAACGCTTTGGCGTTGTAGAATTTGACGCAGACATGAACGCCATTTCCATCGAAGAAAAGCCAGAGGTACCAAAATCAAACTTTGCTGTTACTGGTCTCTACTTCTATGACAATGATGTTGTAGAGATTGCGAAAAATATCAAGCCTTCACCTCGCGGCGAGTTGGAAATCACAGATGTCAACAAGGCTTACTTAGACCGTGGCGACTTGTCTGTGGAACTCATGGGCCGTGGATTTGCTTGGTTGGATACAGGTACGCATGAAAGCCTCTTGGAAGCTGCACAGTACATTGAAACGGTTCAACGTTTGCAAAACGTTCAAGTGGCTAACTTGGAAGAAATTGCCTACCGCATGGGCTACATTACAAAAGAACAAGTACATGAATTGGCACAGCCACTTAAGAAAAATGAATACGGACAATACTTGCTCCGTTTGATTGGAGAAGCCTAATGACAGAAAACTTTTTCGGTAAAACACTAGCAGCTCACCCAGTTGAAGCTATTCCTGGAATGTTAGAATTCGACATTCCTGTTCATGGCGACAACCGTGGCTGGTTTAAGGAGAACTTCCAAAAGGAAAAAATGTTGCCTCTCGGCTTCCCTGAAAGCTTCTTTGCAGAAGGGAAATTACAAAATAATGTTTCCTTCTCTCGCAAAAACGTTCTTCGTGGTCTTCACGCAGAGCCTTGGGATAAATATATCTCCGTAGCGGACGGCGGTAAGGTTTTGGGAACTTGGGTCGATCTTCGTGAAGGCGAAACCTTCGGCAACACCTACCAAACCGTTATCGATGCTTCAAAAGGTATCTTCGTTCCGCGTGGCGTAGCCAATGGTTTCCAAGTTTTGTCAGACTTTGTATCCTACAGTTACTTGGTCAACGACTACTGGGCTTTGGAACTCAAGCCTAAGTATGCCTTCGTCAACTACGCTGACCCTAGCCTCGACATCCAGTGGGAAAACCTAGAAGAAGCGGAAGTTTCAGAGGCAGATAAAAATCACCCACTTCTCAAAGATGTGAAGCCTTTGAGAAAAGAGGACCTCTAATGTTTCAAGCCTTTTTGGAAATAGCAGAGCAGTTAAACAAGTTAGGAATCACTCCCTTGTTAATGGGCTCAGTTGGTTTGGAAAGTCGCACAGGGAGGGACTGGCAGGCAGGAGATTTGGATATTCATGTTCCAAGTGATCCGCGTGGCTGGGAAGCCCCAGACGACGAACGGATTTACCGTGCAGATGAGCTGATAGCCATGATGAATCAACTTGGTTATGTCCTTGTTGACCGTCATGAACATGAATTTCATAAAGACGGCTTATCTGTTGAATTCGGAGGCCTACATTCACTGCCTGAATTTGCTGGAGTAGAGCTCGAAGATTTGGAAGAACTAGAAACAGCAGGTGTTCGCTATTACCTACCGACACTTGAACAATACCTAAAAATCTACCAAGCCTCTTCAAAAGATTCCTACCGAGCAGAAAATAACAATCAAAAAGACTTTGCCAAGATTGCTTACTTGAAAGAAATCTTGAGGTAGTCTGGCAATCAAAGAGGGCGAGCATAGCGAGCCAATAGCGATAGTTTCCGCCGTAGTGAAAATAGGAACCTGGATTCATAGTTCAGTACCTTCATCTAAGGCTATTTTTTCAGCTACTCATCGTTAGTTTTTTTCAGATTACAGTCAGTACTTCCTCAAAAAACTGCCTTGATTAGCGAAAAACTATCTCTTATATAAAAGCACTTCACTTGTGAATACAGGTTCCGAGATTACGTTTTACGCAATCTTGCAGGGAAATTTTGAAACCATAGGTTCAAAATTTAGCCATGAAACCGAAGGTTTGCTGGCGTCCCCACTACTTAAGGAAACTATCAAAAAAAGAAAAATTCGGAGAAAAAAATGTCTCAATTTAAAAATATTATCGTAACTGGTGGAGCTGGTTTCATCGGTTCAAACTTTGTACACTATGTTTATAACAATCATCCAGACGTTCACGTAACTGTTTTGGATAAACTTACTTATGCAGGAAACAAGGCTAACTTAGAAGCTATTCTTGGTGACCGTGTTGAGCTGGTTGTTGGTGATATTGCAGATGCTGAATTGGTTGACAAACTGGCAGCTAAGGCAGATGCAATCGTTCACTACGCAGCAGAAAGCCACAACGACAACTCCCTCAACGATCCAAGCCCATTCATCCATACCAACTTTATCGGTACTTATACCTTGCTTGAAGCGGCTCGGAAATACGACATCCGTTTCCACCATGTATCAACTGACGAAGTATATGGCGACCTTCCTTTGCGTGAAGATTTGCCAGGTCATGGTGAGGGTCCAGGTGAGAAATTCACTGCAGAAACCAACTACAACCCGTCATCACCATACTCATCAACCAAGGCTGCATCAGACTTGATTGTCAAAGCATGGGTGCGTTCATTTGGTGTCAAAGCAACCATTTCAAACTGTTCAAACAACTATGGTCCATACCAACACATCGAGAAATTTATCCCACGCCAAATCACCAACATCTTGGCAGGTATCAAGCCAAAACTATACGGTGAAGGTAAAAACGTCCGTGACTGGATTCATACCAACGACCACTCGACTGGTGTTTGGGCAATCTTGACAAAAGGCCGTATGGGTGAAACGTACCTAATCGGTGCTGACGGTGAGAAGAACAACAAAGAAGTGCTTGAATTGATTCTTGAAAAAATGGGTCAACCAAAAGATGCTTATGACCACGTGACTGACCGTGCAGGACACGATTTGCGCTATGCTATTGACGCAAGCAAACTACGTGATGAGCTAGGCTGGACACCACAATTCACAGACTTCTCTAAAGGTTTGGAAGAAACGATCCAGTGGTACACAGACAACCAAGACTGGTGGAAGGCTGAAAAAGAAGCCGTTGAAGCTAACTATGCTAAGACGCAGGAAGTTATTAAATAAAACAATCGAAGGCTGGGGCTCATGCCCAAGCCTTTCTTGAAATAAGGAGCAAATATGATTTTAATTACAGGTGCAAATGGCCAGTTGGGTACAGAGTTGCGTTATCTCTTGGATGAGCGTGGTGTTGAGTACGTTGCTGCTGACGTAGCAGAAATGGACATCACGGATGCAGACAAGGTGGATGCCTTTTTTGCAGAAGTCAAACCAAGCGTTGTTTACCACTGTGCAGCCTATACAGCTGTTGATATGGCTGAAGACGAAGGCAAAGAACTCAACTACAAGATTAACGTAACAGGCTCTGAAAATGTTGCCAAGGCAGCAGCAAAATACGGTGCAACCCTCGTTTATATCTCAACGGACTATGTCTTCAATGGTGATTTGCCAGTCGGTCAAGAGTGGCAAGTAGATGACCAGCCAGATCCACAATCTGAATACGGTCGTACCAAGCGTTTGGGTGAGGAAGCAGTCGAGAAGTTTGCAGACAAGTTCTACACTGTTCGTACGGCTTGGGTCTTTGGTAACTACGGTAAAAACTTTGTTTTCACCATGCAAAATCTTGCGGAAACCCGCGATACTTTGACGGTTGTTAACGACCAGCACGGTCGTCCAACCTGGACACGTACTCTTGCGGAATTCATGGTACACTTGGTGGACACCAAGCAAGCATTTGGCTACTACCATTTGTCAAACGATTCATCAGAAGATACAACTTGGTTTGACTTCGCTACAGAAATCCTAAAGGATACCAACACCAAGGTATTGCCAGTGGATTCTAGTCAATTCCCAGCTAAGGCAAAACGTCCATTCAACTCAACCATGAGCTTGGACAAGGCAAAAGCCACAGGCTTTGTCATCCCAACTTGGCAAGAAGCTTTGGAAGCATTCTATAAGCAGGAAAAGAAATAAACGTATATGCTATTAGATTATTAAATAGATAAAGATTATATGGTTGCTATATTGGCTTCATTATGACATCAAGTCAGATTTTCTTTTCCATTCACTTCGAGCGGGCAATCCCCGCTTTTTTGTAAATCAACAGTTTCTCAATATTTTAGACAGAATTTTCATGCTTATATTAGGAAGGATTAGCCCTATTTTGAACTATCATCATATACTTTTTGATCTAGACCACACCCTCCTAGATTTCAATCTTGGTGAAGAAGTTGCCTTGACACAATTTTTAGAATCCATGCAAGTGGAGGATATTGTGGCTTTTAAAGAAGTATACCGTCCCCTCAATCAAGGCATGTGGAAGGACTTAGAGAAAGGTCTCATCACTAAAAAAGAGCTGATTAATACACGATTTTCAAAAACTTTTGCACATTTTGGTCGTGAAGTGGATGGTCAAGAAATGGCCCTTCGCTATCAGGAATTTATCGGTAAACAAGGGCAAATTTTTGATGGTGCAGACCGACTGCTACAAGAACTGGGTGACTGTGGTTACAAACTTTATGCTGCTACAAATGGAGTGACCTATATCCAGGAAAATCGTCTCCTAAACTCACCTACTCTACCCTACTTTGAACAAGTTTTTATTTCGGAGAAGATGGGGACACAAAAACCTTTGGCAGATTTTTATGAAAAAATAGCAGAGCAGATTGGATGTTTGGATATGAGTCAATTTCTCATGATTGGAGACAGCTTGACTGCTGATATCCAGGGTGCCAATAATGTAGGCATGGACTCGGTGTGGTACAACCCAATGCAGCTTGAAAAGCTAGGTCAGGCTCAGCCAACCTATATTATTTCAAGTTACCAAGAACTATTGGATATATTAGTTTAGAAATTATTTTGTTTTATAAAATAAATTTAAGGAACGAACTGTAAACTATAAACATAAACATAACCAATCGATTTTTGAAATGAAATCTATTTTAAGGAGAGTAAGGTGAAAAACTTACTAAAGAAAATTCGTCCGGAACAACCATTGAAAGAATTAAGATGGTTTGATTTGCTTATTTTGACTGCGATTATTTGGGGAAATTCAATCATCACATCGACTCAAATGTGGATTGCATCCTTCTCAGCAACAGAAGCAGTTGATGCAAGTGTCAGCTCCTTTAGTTCATCCGATGACTGGTGGGCTATCGGAAATGAATTAAAGCTGCTCGCAATTGCTTTAATTTATCTCTTCATTCGTCGCTTTGATTTCAAACAATTGAAAGTCAAACTTCATTGGAATGTCCTTTTATGGGCTCCTGCCATCTTCTTAGGTGCAGGCTTTCTTTGTGACTTAGCCTTTGATGTTTTTGACCTGTTCCCAAGTCTGACGGATAATTTTACATATTTAGGATATTTTCCATACTATGATTGGAGCATTTCGAGTGTTATTGAAAAATTCGCTACATTAAGTCCAAGCCGTGTTCTATTTTCATTGATGAATGGATTCTATGAGGAATTTTTCTTTCTCGGCTTACTGCTAAGTACCAATAAAAAGTATCGACCATGGATACTCGCCTTTTCAACTATTGTACGAGTCTCATTTCATACTTACCAAGGTCTTCCGTCTGCACTCATTATTGGAGTAGTTTTCGGTTTATTCTATTACTTCATGTACACGCGTAAGAATGATAATTTATTACCGTTTTTCTTAGGTCATGCATTTGCAGATATGGTAGGCACGAGTTTTTTCTATCTATTTGTTGCGGGTTAATTCGTTTACAGTACCAGTCAAATTCAAGTTGCTATCAATAATTTAGGTTTATTATGATAAATGCGCTTATCTGAAATTCGTTCATTATCAATCATCATGTATTTGTTTAATATTTTTTTCAAATATGGTATACTATTCAATAGATATTTATAACAGGATTGGGGGAATGTGAAATGAAAAAAAGGATAGGTCTTCTTATTCCTATGTTAATAATTCTCGTAGCTTGTAGACAAGAAACTGGTGCGAGTAGTCAGGCAAGTTCGGCAGCAACTTCGTCTTCTAAAAATCAGGCGAGTTCGACAGTAGCTTCGTCTTCTAATAGTCAGATAAGCTCAACACAAGAGCAAGTTGATGTAAATTCTAGTGAATCAAGCTCCAGTGTAGATTCTAATTCTCAGACAACTTCAAATACTGAAACTACTATAGAAAATGGTACAGCCAATACCAAAGCTACATTTAATGGCAATTATTATAGTGTGCAAGGAAAGTATGGCGAAATTATTATTGCCAATAAAAAGCATCCTCTTTCTCCGAGTTATGCTCCTGGAGAAAATCCACAAGCTTTGGCAGCGTTTCAAAAACTGATTGCAGATATGCAAGCTCAGGGATTTGCAATATCCAATAATTACAGTGGCTTTCGTTCCTATGATACTCAAGCTGGTTTATATCAATCTTATGTGAACCAAGAGGGGCAAGCGGCAGCAGATACCTATTCTGCACGTGCAGGTTACAGTGAACATCAAACTGGTCTCGCCTTTGATTTGCTTGATAGTTCGGGGAATTTATTAGAAGAACCTGCCGCATCCCAGTGGCTGGCTTCAAATGCTCATCGCTATGGCTTTATTGTTCGCTATCTGCCTGGTAAAGAATATAGCACTGGCTATATGGCGGAGTCTTGGCATGTACGATACATCGGACAGGAAGCAACAGATATTTACAATTCTGGCCTGACATTGGAAGAATACTTCGGTGTTCCAGGTGGAGGATATGAATAATAAAAAGGTTGGTGCCCCCAACCTTTTCTTAATCAAAAAAATTGTCCGTATAACTAACTCGTGATATAATGAGCTATCAAACTTTGGAGGTATCCCATGCTAAAAACAATGGAAGTATATTTGGTAACAAATGGCAATGGTTTAGAAGCAATTGAATTCTACAAAAACGCAATTGGTGCAGAGGTGGAACAAGTTAACTTGTTCAAAGATTTCTTGCCAGACTGTCCAGCAGAATTAGAAAACTTTGTCATGAATGCCCAATTCCGTTTGAACGGACAACGGTTCATGCTTTCTGACAATAACCCAGAAATGCCTTACTCAGTTGGTGAAAACATTACAGTTGCCTTGATTACGGATGATGCTGAAACTGCCAAAGACTTGTTTACCAAACTATCTGAAGGTGCTATGAAAATTACAATGGATTTGCAAGCTGTGCCATGGTCACCTGCTTATGGTTCATTGCAAGACAAATTCGGTATCCACTGGCAAGTCAATGCTGAAGTTGCAGACTACGGTCAAGAATACTATGCTGAACAAGAATAATATCAACATTTTTTAGAGATTAGGTTTCAGGGTATTTGATTTATCTTGAGACCTATTCTCTTTATTTAGTTGAAGTAGGATTTGAAAGGAAAATTAGATGAAAGTAACGACAGGTTTGATTTTTAATGGTCAGACAGAAGCGGCGTTTTCTTTGTATAAAGAGGTGTTCCAGACAGAATTTGTCAGCCCAATCGTACGTATGAAAGCCATGATGCCTGAATTAGATGGAACTCCAGAAGGTGAACGCGTACTGTATGTTGCAATCAATATCGGTGACCATCAATTAAAAGGAAATGACTCTCCAGATGTTCCAGAGGACTTACGTCAACACCCACAAGCATATTCTTTGTTTGTAGAGGTTGATTCAGAAGCTGAAGGTCAACGCATTTTTAATGCCTTATCTGAAAAAGGTCAAGTTGTTTATCCATTAGAAGTACAGCCTTGGGGAGATTACTATGGACATTTGGTAGACCAATTTGGCATCAAATGGGATGTAAAAATTAACTAGAATGCTTCAGATTTCATTTGAATCTTAAAAAGAGTCTAAGAAAAATTTAAATCTTCAGTTTAAAAGAAAACCAGATTTCGACGAGGAAATCTGGTTTATTTTGCTATGGCTTCGAGCCAGTTTTTCTCATAGAGAAAAACAAGAAAACCACCAGCTATGCTGGTGGCTGACAAGGCTTTGAGCTTCCATTTCTTTTTCCTGTTATAATCTAATTGTTCAGGTTAGATAAAGGAGGAAAAAGA
>NZ_POPB01000355.1 GCF_002964045.1 Streptococcus suis
GTTATAGTCAGGTTTTTCTTTGTGTAGCATAGGAGAACCTCATAAGTCCTTTTTCTTATATTATACTCCTAAATACGAAGAAAAGCCCTTAGAAAATCAATTCTAAGGACTTTGTCTTCAGTCTGTAAGGAGCTCAGGCTCCTTTTTTATATCTAAATAGTCTGTTACGACTGAAGCGAATTATGTTCGAGCAATTTCCAACTTCCAAATTTTCCTCAATCCTTAATGTTACGAATGGGTTCACTTCATTTCCAACCTCCAACTGTCTCCCAGACAGTTGGAGCTCTGCCATTTTCCAAAAAAAGTAAAATTTGCTATAATAGGGTTATACTATTGAAAAGAGAGATACTTATGAGCAATAACTATGCAATTATTCTAGCGGCGGGTAAGGGTACTCGCATGAAGTCTGATTTGCCAAAGGTCCTACATAAAGTGGCAGGAATTACCATGTTGGAGCATGTGAAGCGTGCGGTGGATGCCATGGAACCCGCTAAGACTGTAACCATTGTCGGTCACAAGGCTGAATTGGTGCAGACTGTTTTAGAAGATCAGTCAGAATTTGCCCTCCAGTCAGAACAGTTGGGGACAGGACATGCCGTTATGATGGCTGAGCCAGCTTTGGCTGGTCTAGAGGGGCATACCCTGGTCATTGCAGGTGACACTCCGCTGATTACAGGCGAGAGTTTGAAAAACTTGATCAATTTCCATATCAGCCATAAAAACGTTGCGACAATTTTGACAGCTCAGGCTGATAATCCCTTCGGCTACGGTCGGATTATCCGCAACGCTGACGGCGAAGTCTTGAAAATTGTGGAGCAAAAAGATGCCAACGATTTCGAAAAACAGGTCAAGGAAATCAACACAGGAACTTATCTCTTTGACAACAAGCGTCTGTTTGAAGCCCTTAAGGACATCAACACGGACAATGCCCAAGGTGAATACTATCTGACAGATGTTATTTCTATTTTCCGTCAGGCAGGTGAGAAGGTTGGAGCCTATGTCCTCAAAGACTTTGATGAAAGCCTAGGTGTTAACGACCGTGTAGCTCTTGCGACTGCAGAAGCCGTTATGCGTAAGCGAATCAATGAGAAACACATGATTAACGGAGTGACTTTTGTTAATCCAGAAGCGACTTATATTGACATCGATGTGGAAATTGGAGCTGAAGCAGTCATTGAAGCCAACGTTGTCTTGAAAGGTCAGACAGTGATCGGTGAGCGAACTGTCTTGACAAATGGCACCCGTGTACGTGATTCTAAAATCGCTGCAGATGTAGTCATTAGTAACTCAGATATTGAAGAATCGGTTATCGAAGAGGGTGTGACAGTAGGCCCTTATGCTCATATCCGTCCAGATAGCCTTCTGAAAAAAGATGTTCACGTTGGAAACTTTGTGGAAGTCAAGGCTTCAACACTGGGTGAGGGAACCAAGTCAGGTCACTTGACCTATTTGGGTAACGCAACTATCGGCAGCAATGTCAATGTTGGTGCAGGAACCATTACTGTCAACTACGATGGTAAGAACAAATTCAAGACGACCATCGGCGACAACGCCTTTATCGGTTCCAACTCAACCATCATTGCACCAGTAACCATCGGTGACAATGCCTTGCTTGCTGCGGGCTCTGCTATTACCAAAGACATTCCAAAAGATGCTATCGGGATTGGTCGTGGTCGTCAGGAAAACAAAGAGGGCTATGCGACCCGTTTCCCCTTCCACCCAAGTCAAAAATAGGTGATACCATGAATTTTGAAGAAAAAACCATTGAGCGCAAAGAGATTTTCAAGGGACATATCTTTGATGTTGTCGTTGATGATGTCCTACTACCAGATGGCAACACTGGAAAACGCGAACTGATTTTTCACAAGGGAGCGGTCTGTGTCTTAGCAGTCACGCCAGAAGGTAAGATGATTCTGGTCAAACAATACCGCAAGGCCATTGAACGTGCCATTTACGAAATCCCAGCAGGCAAATTGGAGTTGGGAGAAGAGGATACACTTGAAGATGCAGCCTTGCGTGAATTGGAAGAAGAAACGGGCTATACCAGTGACAAATTGACCTTGTTGGCAGACTTTTATTCCGCTATTGGCTTTTGCAATGAACGTATCCGCCTTTACTTAGCGGATAACATGGTAAAAGTTGAAAATCCCCGTCCCATGGATGAGGACGAGGTCATTGAACTCAGCCAGGTGACCTTGGAAGAAGCCTTGGAGCTTATCGCAAGTGGAGATATTTGTGATGCCAAGACCATCATGGCTGTCCAATATTTACAACTCATGAGAAAGTAGGAAACGAGCAATGGGCAAGCCCTTGTTATCGGATGATATTTTAGAGAGAGTAAAAAAGATGCAAGAAGCAGACACCTCAAATCAGTTTGGTCACTATCGGCCAAACCAGGAAGTGTCTATGGATGAAAAGATTTTTGAACCCATTTTAGATGAAGAATTTGAAGGCTACGAAGAAGGTCAAACCATTCGTATTCCTGTTAAACCTAGTCATGTCAAAAGCCGTAGAATCGAATCCATCAAACGTGAGGAATTTCGCGGCAAGGTCAATAAAATTCTCTTCTGGGTCATCGTACTATTGATTATCTTTATTATTGCAGTATTATTTATTTAGGAGAAAAGATGAAGTTTGGAATTATTGCTGCCATGCCTCAAGAGCTAAAGATTTTGGTGGAACAGCTCCAAGACAAGGTAGAGAGTAATGTCCTGGGACGGACCTACTATCAGGGCCAAATTGGTCAGCACGAAGTGGTTCTAGTCCAGTCAGGCATTGGCAAGGTCATGTCAGCCATGTCTGTGGCCATCCTGGCAGACCACTTTGCAGTGGATGCTATTGTCAATACTGGTTCAGCAGGAGCAGTGGCGGATGGAATCGCCATCGGTGACGTAGTTGTAGCCACTCACTTGGCCTACCACGATGTCGATGTGACGGCTTTTGGCTACGCCTATGGGCAAATGGCAGGGCAGGAATTGTACTATCCAGCAGACCAAGCCCTTTTAGAAAAGTTGACAAGCGTTTTGGCAGAGCAGGAAATGACCAGCCATCAGGGACTGATTGTGACTGGTGACAGTTTTATCGCAGGTCAAGACAAGATTGCAAAGATTAAACAACATTTTCCAGAAGTCCTTGCCGTGGAGATGGAAGGAGCAGCCATCGCCCAAGCAGCAGTCAATACAGGCAAACCTTTCTTGGTCATCCGTGCTATGAGTGACACAGCTCAAGGAGATGCCAACATCACCTTTGATGAATTTATCATCCAAGCAGGAGAGCGTTCTGCCCAAACTTTGATTGCATTTTTAGAACAAGCTTAAAACCCAGCCGTGTGGCTGGGTTTTGTTGTCATTTAGTTTATCTTTTATTACGTCGACTAATGAGGAAACTCCGTTTCCTTATTTCCAACTTCAAACACTCCACAGGATTGTTTGAACTCAACTTGCCTGATTGAAACAGTCTGGGGGATACGAATAGTCCGGTGGACTATTCGTACCTGAGCCTGAAAACAAAAAAGCGAAGTACATCAGCTGGTCCCCTAGAAACAAGAAAGCATTGAGTTCTGCCTGCGGCTCTTTTGAGGCGAACTTGGTTCGCACTATCTCCAGTCTTCAAAGGTTCCCCAAACCTTTGAAGCGAGTACTAAAAGTAAACTAAAAGACTATAATAAATATCAACGAAAGGACGATAGTTACTCAAAAGTGTAATCTTTAACAATTTCAATCGATTCGATTTTTACATCTGTTTTAGGTTTGTCACTGCTGTCTGTCTCGACAGAGGCAATTTTATCTACAATATCCATTCCCTCGATGACTTGACCAAAGACGGTATGTTTGCCATCTAGATTTGGATTCCCTCCGTTTTTATAGGCTTCAATAATTTTTCCTGGATAACTTGAGGTCGATAGTTGGCTGGACATATCGGTGGTATTTTGGTTAATAAAGAACTGACTACCATTGGTTCCAGCGCCAGCATTGGCCATGGACAATGAACCACGGATATTGTAGAGGAAGGCAGAGATTTCATCCTTAAAACCATAGCCAGCGTCGATAGTGGTTCCCTTGCCAGCCCAGATGGATTCGCCCCCTGTACCGTTTCCAAGAGGATCTCCTCCTTGGATCATGAAATCCTTAATAACCCTGTGGAAAATAGTTCCATTATAATAGCCTTCTTTGGCATGAGTCAAGAAGTTTTCCACAGTTAATGGTGCTTGCTCAGGGAAGAGCTTGATGGTAATGTCGCCTTCGGTTGTCTTAATTTTTACAGCAGCCTCATTTTCAGTAATGTCGCTAGATAACTGTGGAAAGCTAGCGTTTGGATTATTAATGGCATAGGCCAAATCCTTGGCATACTGGCTGGAAGCAGTCGTGTCTGTGGTGGTTGCCAAGGTTGAACTAGAACTGGAAGAACTTGAGCTGCTAGTACTTGTAGTGGAGTTGCTCGCACAGGCTGTTAATAAGATTGTGGAAGCCAAGGCAAGAAAAAGTCGTTTTTTCATGAAAAATCCTTTCTAGGGAACGTAAAAATTATGCTCATTTTACCATGATTCAGTAGAATTTTCAATTTTCTACTGAAAGACTAGATTTCTATGGATTTTTGTGCAAAATTTGATATACTATTATTAAAAAAGGAGGAGCCTAAAATGCAAGGTTTGGTTCATAGCTCAGGCTTGTTTATGCTATTTTTCTATGCAATAGCGACACTTATACTAGGAACGGTTTGTTTTCAGATTGTCAAAAATATGACTGAATGGTTTCGTAATAACCAATCTCCAAAAGAGACATGCAGAGCCAAGTTGGTTACCAAACGGACCCATGTTTTTGGGAATGAAATGGCACGGACAAATTATTATGTAACATTTGAGTGGGCAGGCAAACGGCAAGAATTTCGTGTACGACCAGACCAGTATGCCCTTTTGGCAGAGGGAGATGTGGGCAGCCTGCATTTTCAGGGGACCCGCTTCCTAGCTTTTGACAGGGGATAGCGTTCTTTTCTGTTAGAAATGAACAAAATGGTGTATAATAGCAGGAGTTTGCCAGCCGTAGTAGATGAACAGTTGAACCCGTCAGGCTGAGCTATATAGGAGAAGTTTGAAAAATGTCTATTGAAAAACGTATTGAAGAAATGTACAAAGACCATGAGGCCAAGCCCTATATTTCCCCTGAACGTGACTTGGCAGCCTGGCTTTTGGAGGCAAAGCCTGTTCCAAAACGCAATATGATTCGTCTGGAAGAAGGCTTGTTACCAGGAGATATTATCCTCCTTTGGCGGATTAACTTTGGCACCTTTGAGACCACGACACCCTATTCCAAGTATTTTGAGTATATTTACGGCATCAACGGACCTGCCCACATGGAAAAGTTGTTGGCAGATGGCTATGTTTATTTAGAGTCAGCATTTGATTCGTTGGACCACATCACCTCCACTGCCAAGAAGAATATCCTCAAGGCAGAAGGCGTGACCGGTCTTTCCAAGATGAAGGCGGCCGACCTCGACACTGCCCTCAAGGACCACTTGACAGAAGAAAAACTAGCTCCCTACTTTGCTGTCCGCGGTTATGCCCTGACGGAAAAAGGCAGAGCTGCACTTGATAATCACCCAGAAGTGCTTGCAAAACACCCAATGAAGAAGATGTACAAATAAAATAGAAAAGATTTTTGAACGGCACCCAAAAGTTGGAATCATTCTAGCTTTTTGGGTGTTTTAATTTGCTAACAAATCAATTTTCCTTGACAGAAAACGCTATCAATGATATCCTAGTATCAACTATTGAAACGTTTCAAAAGAAAGGGGTAAACCATGGAAGAGCAAAAATCAATCACCATGAAAGATGTAGCGCGGGTTGCTGGTGTAAGCGTTGGGACTGTTTCAAGAGTTATCAACAATGAGCCAGGCGTTAAGGAAGCTACTCTTGAAAAAGTCAATACAGCCATTAAGGAATTGAATTACATTCCAGATGTTTACGCCCGTGGCATGAAAAAGAACAAGACAGAAACCATTGCCTTGATTATTCCGACAGTTTGGCATCCCTTTTTTGGAGAATTTGCCTATCATGTCGAAGTGGAACTGAGTAAGAAAAATTACAAGTTGCTCCTTTGCAATATTTCTGGTCCAAAAAGGGAACTGGATTATCTGACTATGCTGCAACAAAATAAGGTGGACGGCATTATCGCCATCACCTATAGTCCTATTGATGACTATCTATCATCAAATATTCCCTTTGTCAGTATCGACCGCACCTATGAAAACAAGGCCATTGCCTGTGTCAGTTCTGACAACCAAGCTGGTGCGGAACTGGCAGCGGACACCTTGATTGCAAAAGGTGGTCGTCATTTTGCCTTTATCGGTGGGCACAATAAAACAATCAATGAAACCAAGAAGCGTAGATTGTATTTTGAAAAGCGGATTTTAGAGGCAGGTTTTCCTTGTCATGTTTTGGACTTGGAAGAACCCTATGATGATTTTGTTGGGGCAGTCGAGAAATTTTTGACCTCCCACCCCAAAATTGATGCTATTTTCACCATCAATGACCTTGTAGCCTTGGAGACCATAGCAATATTGGAAAAATTGGGACGACGGGTTCCAGAAGACGTGCAGTTAATCGGCTATGACGGTATTCAGTTAGCAAGTGAACGCTCTCTAGAACTTTCCACCATTCGTCAGCCATTGGAGGCTATGGCCCAAGAAGCAGTTGCCTGTCTAGTCGATGTCATCGAGAAAAGGGAGCGTCCTCTCCAAGTAACGTTACCAATTTCTTATGTGGACGGAAAAACTACAAAAAATTTTTAAAAAAGCAGTTGACAGAAAGCGGTTACAATGATAAAATAAAATCATCAATAAACAGTTGGTTTTATTTTTACAAGAAAAATGAAACGTTTCAAAAAATAAATAGAGGAATCTTTCCTCTTTCTAAAATCAATAAATTTGAAACGTTTCAAAAAAGAGTTCTTATGAAAACATCAAAACTGCAACAAGCTAGTCTATTCGATAGAATCAAGCAACAAAAACTTTTATTGTTGATGTTGTTGCCAGGTTTGGCCCTGACCTTCATCTTCCGTTACATTCCCATGTACGGGGTGCTGATTGCCTTCAAAGACTACAACCCTTTAAAAGGTGTACTAGGAAGTGAGTGGATTGGATTTTCAGAATTTACCAAGTTTCTCTCATCTCCAAACTTTGGTAATTTGCTTGCCAATACCTTGAAATTGAGTGTCTACGGCCTGCTACTAGGATTTCTTCCTCCGATAATTTTAGCCATCATGCTCAATCAACTATTGAGCGATAAGGCTAAGAAGCGGATTCAGTTGGTACTCTACGCTCCAAACTTTATCTCAGTCGTGGTTATCGTCGGTATGATTTTCCTCTTCTTCTCAGTTGGAGGACCGGTCAATTCCATCCTAGGAATGTTTGGTATTGAAGCAAACTTCTTGACAGATCCTGACTTCTTTAGACCACTCTACATCCTCAGTGGTATTTGGCAGGGAATGGGCTGGGCATCAACACTTTACACGGCTACCTTGGTCAATGTCGATCCGGCCTTGATTGAAGCAGCGAAACTGGATGGTGCCAATATCTTCCAACGTATCTGGCATATTGACTTACCAGCACTAAAACCAGTTATGGTCATTCAGTTTATCCTGGCAGCTGGGGGCATCATGAACGTTGGTTACGAAAAAGCCTTTCTGATGCAGACTTCCCTCAACCTCACCAGTTCTGAAATCATCTCAACCTATGTCTATAAAATCGGTTTGGTGTCAGGGGACTACTCTTACTCAACAGCGGTTGGTTTGTTCAATGCCTTTATCAATATTATCCTGCTGATTGCAGTCAATAAGATTGTCCAACGCATTAACGACGGACAAGGCTTATAGGAGGTTCGTATGAATACACAAATGTACACAAAATTTGACAAGCGAATGCTGATTGTCAATAAAATCTTGCTGGCATTTCTTGTTCTCATAACAGTTGTGCCTATGGTCTATATCCTAATCGCATCCTTCATGGATCCGCAGGCCTTGGTCAGCAAGGGAATTAGCTTTGATCCAAAGGACTGGACAGTAGAAGGTTACCAACGGGTATTTTCAGACAAGTCTATCCTACGCGGATTTTCAACTCCCTCTTTTATTCCTTCTCTTTTGCCTTCGTGACCGTGGCGATCTCAGTCATGACTGCCTACCCACTCTCGAAAAAAGATTTAGTCGGAAAAAAATGGATTAACGCCTTTCTGGTTTTCACCATGTTCTTCGGTGGTGGACTTGTTCCGACCTATCTCTTGGTCAAAGATTTGGGAATGTTGAACACTGTCTGGGCCATTATTATTCCTGGTGCAGTCAATGTTTGGAATATCATCTTGGCACGGACCTATTTCCAAGGCTTGCCAGATGAGTTGGTAGAAGCAGCCGTAATGGATGGTGCCAATGAATTTCAGATTTTCTGGAAAATCATGATTCCACTAGCTAAGCCAATCATGTTTGTACTTTTCCTATATGCCTTTGTCGGTCAATGGAATTCTTACTTTGATGCCATGATTTACATCAAGGATCCAGACTTAGAGCCACTCCAACTAGTACTTCGTAAAATCCTCATTCAAAGCGAGCCTGCTAAGGACATGATTGGTGCCCAGGCTGCCATGAATGAAATGAAACGCATCGCAGAAATGATTAAGTATGCGACCATTGTCATCTCTAGCTTGCCACTCATTGTCATGTATCCATTCTTCCAGAAATACTTTGACAAGGGTATTATGGCTGGTTCATTAAAAGGTTAATAAATATCTTTCATTTTCTCTTTTCTTACGTCGTTAACTCACTTTGCCGTACTTCAGTACAGCCTTCAGCTTTTTGATAGGAACTTAGTTCCCTCTATTCCCCACCTCTAAAGGTTCACAAAACCTTTAGAGCTAGTAATAAAAGGAAGCTGAAAGATATTCTAAAAAATCAATTTACAAATATAGGAGGTTGTTTCTGATGAAACACAAATTTGGAAAAACAGTTGTTACGCTTCTAGCAAGTACCGTTTTGTTGGCTGCTTGTGGCTCAAAAAATACTGCATCAAGCCCTGATTATGAATTGAAAGATGTTCAATTCCCGCTTGAAAAATCAGTTACGCTTAAGTTTATGACAGCTAGCTCCCCCCTAGCTCCAGCTGATCCAAATGACAAGTTGATTTTCCAACGTTTAGAGGAAGAAACTGGCGTTCATATTGAATGGACCAACTACCAGTCTGACTTTGGTGAAAAGCGGAACTTGGACATTGCTTCAGGTGATTTGCCAGATGCCATCCATAATGACGGGGCTTCAGATGTGGAATTGATGAACTGGGCTAAACAAGGTGTTATCGTACCAGTTGAAGACTTGATTGATAAGCATATGCCAAACCTCAAGAAAATTTTGGACGAAAATCCAGAATACCGCTCTATGATCACAGCACCAGACGGTCATATCTACTCATTCCCATGGATTGAAGAGTTGGGTGAAGGTAAGGAATCTATCCACACTGTTAACGATATTGCTTGGATCAACAAAGAATGGTTGAACAAACTCGGTCTTGACATGCCAAAAACAACAGATGACTTGATTAAGGTCCTTGAAGCCTTCAAGACCAAGGACCCTAACGGCAACGGCAAGGCGGATGAAATCCCAATGTCCTTTGTCAACGGTAACGGCGGCGAAGACTTCAAGATTCTCTTTGGTGCCTTTGGTGTCGGTGATAACGATGACCATATCGTCGTAAACAATGACGGTACCGTTGACTTTACAGCGGACAATGAAGACTACAAAGAAGGTGTTGAGTTCATGCGTACCCTTCAAGAAAAAGGTCTTATTGACCCAGAAGCCTTTGAGCAAGACTGGAATACCTACTTGGCAAAAGGAAGTGAAAACCTCTATGGTGTGTACTTCACATGGGACAAGGCCAACATCACTGGTATGAATGAGACCTATGACATCTTGCCAGTATTAGCAGGACCAGATGGCACCAAGCACATCACACGTACCAACGGTATGGGCTTCCAACGTGACCGCATGGTCATCACATCTGCTAACAAAAACTTGGAATTGACTGCTAAATGGATTGATGCCCAATATAAACCAATCCAGTCTGTTCAAAACAACTGGGGTACCTATGGTGATGAAACCCAACAAAATATTTTTGAACTCGACACAGCAACCAATAGTTTGAAACACCTACCATTGGATGGTACCGCACCGGGTGAACTTCGTCAGAAGACAGAAGTTGGTGGACCGTTGGCTATTCTTGATGAATACTACGGAACTGTGACAACCATGCCAGATGACGCTAAATGGCGTTTGGATTTGATGCATGCGACCTATCTTGACTATGTGACCAACGATGACATCTACCCTCGTGTCTTCATGGAACAAGAAGATTTGGACAAGATTGCCCAAGTTGAAGCAGATATGAATGATTTCATCTACCGTAAACGTGCAGAATGGATTGTGAACGGTGGTATCGAAGAAGAGTGGGATAGCTACTTGAAAGAGTTGGAAAGCTATGGCCTTTCTGACTGGTTAGCTATCAAGCAAAAATACTACGATCAATACAAAGAAAATCAATAATCAAAAGGAGGCTGCCTGTGAAAACAGTTGAAAAAGCCAATCAATTTATTCAGACAGAAAAAGGAACGGTCAATCCGGTTTTCAAACCGCAAGCCCATCTGACACCAGAAACAGGCTGGATCAATGACCCCAATGGATTTATCTACTTCCGTGGAGAATACCATTTGTTCTATCAATTCAACCCTTACGAAAGTGTTTGGGGACCGATGCACTGGGGCCACGCAAAAAGTAAGGACTTGGTCAATTGGGAACAGCTTCCAGTTGCCCTAGCTCCTGATAAAGCTTACGATAAAGACGGCTGTTTCTCGGGCTCTGCCATTGTCAAAGATGATGTCCTCTGGCTCATGTACACAGGTCACATCGTCAATGAAGACGGGACAGTTAGCCAAGTTCAGAACATGGCTTTCTCGACTGACGGTATTCACTTTGAAAAAATCGAGCAGAATCCAGTCGCAACAGCAGATGGACTGCCAGAAGAAGTCATCGCCAATGACTTCCGCGATCCGAAGATTTTTGAGAAAGATGGTCACTACTACTCTGTTGTCGCAACCAAGCACAAGGACAATGTCGGCTGTATTGTCTTACTCAGCTCTCCCAACCTGACAGAATGGAAATTTGAGTCTATCTTCTTGAAAGGTGAGGCCAACCAAGGTTTTGTCTGGGAATGTCCTGACTACTTTGAAGTGGACGGTCAAGAGTACCTGATTATCTCTCCAATGCGTTACCAAAAAGACGGGAATGACTTTATCAATATCAACTCCAATATCTTTGTGACTGGTCATGTGGACTGGGATAAGAAAGTCTTTGTGGCAGATTCCTTCAAGGAAATCGACCACGGACATGACTTCTACGCAGCTCAGACTACAGAAGGTCCAGAAGGCGAACGTGTCATGGTAGCCTGGATGCATACTTGGGGACGCAAATTGGTGACCAATGACCTTGGCCATAAGTGGTACGGTCAGATGACCCTTCCACGCATTCTCAAGAAGACTGAAAACGGATTGCACCAAGTTCTGCCAACAAGTGTCTTGGAAGCCTTCAAGGATATTGAAATTGGACAAAGCATCCAAGGTCCAAGCAAGCTCTCTCTTAAACTGGAAGATAGTTTGGAACTAAAACTTGGAACTGACCAAGATTACCTGCAATTTGGTTACGATAAGGAAAGTCAAGAAGTCTATATTGACCGTAGTCACCTTAAAATCCAGCAAGCCGGTGAAGAAGAGTGGCCAACGGTTCGCCGAGCAGTTACTGTCCAAGCGACAGACCTGCTGGTCTTGGTTGACACCAACTGTGTGGAAATCCTTGTTAACGACGGTCAAGAAAGCTTGACTTCAACCTTCTATGTAGAAAGCGAGCGAGCAATTAAATAACATTGTCCCCCCTAAATTATTCTCTCACTCCAAGAGAAGTCCTGTGAACGCAGGGCTTTTTCTGATATGAAAAATATTCTCAATTATGATAAAATAAAGAGATTGAGAAAGTTGAGGATTTTATGGCAAAAACAAGTAAAAAAGGAAAGGCGACCCGCAGGCCGACCAAGGCAGAACAGGCCCAGCAAGATAAGGTGAAAAATGTCACAATACGAGTGGCTGGTATACTTTTTGTCCTCTTTGCTGCTATTCGGTTGGGAGCGTTTGGGGTAGCAAGCTACAATTTACTACGTTTGATGTTCGGTAGTGTCACCTATCTAGTCTTGGTAGGTGCGTTTATCTTCCTCTTTGCACCGACTCGGATTCGAAGCCGCAAGGGGACCATATCGGGGTTTTGTTTTCTTCTTATCGGCCTTCTGATCGAATTTCAGGCATATTTGGATTTAGGTTATAAAGGAAGTGACTTATTCAACCAGACCTTCAAACTTATCTTGAGCGATTTATCAAAGTTTCAGGTGACCAAATTTGTAGGTGGAGGATTGCTGGGTAGTGTCTTTTATTGGCCGGTGTCCGTCCTCTTTGCCAATGCCGGTGCCTTCTTCATTGGTTTCTTGGTCTTGGCCTTTGGGATTTTTAAGTTAGGTCCATGGTCTGTATATGATGTGGCGGATGGCTTGGCTATAGCTAAGGATAAGTTGGCTGAGGGACAGGCAAAACGGGCAGAGCTTCGTGAGGTCAAGCGGGCTGAACGAGAAGAAAAACGTCAGCTAGAATTGGCTCGCCTTGAGGAAGAACGACTTCAACTAGAGGAAACGGAAAACACTCAAACCATTGAGTTAGATGATAGACGGATTGACTTGGAAACTGGTGAAATCCTGGAAGAACAAACTTTCCAAGTTCCTATTATCTCTGGCTATGACCAGCAGGTAGAAGATGAATTTCCGGTTATGCTGGTGGAGGATGAGGAAGAAATTTTCCCTCAGAGCCAGTCTGTTGCTGAAGATGATGGTCAAGATATTCAGATTGATTTCAAACCCAAGAAGAATTTGGTTTACAAACTACCGTCCATTGACCTCTTTGCGCCGGTCAAATCAAAAGGACAAGGAAATGAGAAAAAGATTGTTCGTCAAAATATCAAGGTATTAGAAGATACTTTTGCGAGCTTTGGTATAAAGGTTGTGGTTGAGCGTGCGGAGATCGGTCCATCCGTAACCCGTTATGAATTAAAACCGGCTGTCGGTGTGCGAGTCAATCGGATTTCTAATCTGGCAGATGATTTGGCTTTGGCACTGGCTGCTAAGGATGTCCGGATTGAGGCACCGATTCCTGGTAAATCTTTGGTTGGTATCGAAGTGCCAAACTCAGAAGTGGCCATGGTTCCTTTCCGCGAACTTTGGGAACAATCCAAGACAGATGCTAGCAAGCTCTTAGAAATTCCACTTGGTAAGGCAGTCAATGGCACAGTCCGTTCTTTTGATTTGACCAAAATGCCCCATCTCTTGGTTGCTGGTTCAACTGGTTCAGGGAAATCCGTTGCAGTTAATGGTATTATCTCTTCTATTTTGATGAAGGCAGGACCAGACCAAGTCAAATTCATGATGATTGATCCTAAAATGGTTGAATTGTCCGTCTATAACGATATTCCCCATTTACTTATTCCAGTAGTGACCAATCCACGCAAGGCGGCGCGTGCCCTGCAAAAAGTCGTGGATGAAATGGAAAAACGCTACGAGCTCTTTAGTCATATCGGTGTGCGCAATTTGGAAGGCTACAATGCCAAGGTAGAAGAGTTTAACAGTCGTTCAGAAGAAAAACAAATTCCACTTCCCCTCATTGTCGTTATTGTCGATGAGTTGGCAGACCTGATGATGGTGGCCAGCAAAGAAGTGGAAGATGCCATTATTCGTTTGGGGCAAAAGGCGCGTGCAGCAGGTATTCACATGATTCTGGCCACCCAGCGTCCGTCGGTAGATGTTATCTCTGGTCTTATAAAGGCCAATGTGCCATCTCGAGTTGCCTTTGCGGTCGCTTCTGGCACCGATTCACGGACTATTCTGGGAGAAAATGGTGCGGAGAAATTGTTAGGTCGTGGAGATATGCTCTTCCATCCAATTGGGGAGTCAGCACCTGTTCGATTACAAGGTTCCTTTATTTCAGATGACGACGTTGAGCGAATTGTCAACTTTGTCAAGGAACAAGCTGAAGCTGATTATGATGAAACCTTCGACCCTGGAGAAGTTGCAGACGGTGACGGAGAATCTGCTTTTGGTGATGAGGGTGGGGATCCACTCTTCAATGAAGCGCGTGCTTTGGTAGTGGAAACACAGAAAGCTAGTGCCTCTATGATCCAACGTCGCTTGTCTGTCGGCTTTAACCGAGCAACTAGATTGATGGAAGAGTTGGAAGCCGCAGGAGTGATTGGTCCTGCAGAGGGAACAAAACCTAGAAAGGTATTGGAAACACAGTAATGAAATTTGAAGCAGTCCATCATATTGCCATCATCGGCAGTGATTATGAACAAACAAGAGAATTTTATGTCGATAAATTGGGCTTTGAGCAGTTAGATGAACATATCCGACCAGAAAAAAATGACATTCTCTTCAATGTCAGAAAGGGAAATATAGTTTTGGAAATTTTCATCAAACCAGATGCGCCACTTCGCCCAGCCATGCCTCATCCTGAACATACAGGTCTACGTCATCTCGCCTTTCAGGTTGCAGATGTGGAGGCTTGCTTAGAAGAGTTTGACAGATTGGGCATTCGCCATGAAGCCCTCCGTACAGACGATTTTGATGGGAAGAAGATGGCCTTCTTCTTTGATCCAGATGGCCTCCCACTTGAAATTCATGAATAAAATAAGCCCCGAGTAGTCTCAATCTACTTGGGGCTTATTTTATGATTTGAGAGTTAAGAGGGCGATTACCAAAGCTAAGTACATGAAAAATGTGAGTAAAAAGCCAGAACGCCAAAAGATTTTGAAAAATCGTTTATATGAAAAACTCCTTTTTCTCAGTAATAAAAATATACAGAGACCGATGGATAGGAGAGAAAGTGCAAGGATGAGGTGAGGTAACAAACTGTTGTAATACATCCTATCTGAAATTAGATAAAACTCCAAAGCATAGAGTGGGAAGGCGATATCAGCAAAATTTCTCCCATATCTATGCAACTTGAAAACCTTGACCACAATAATTGAAATAGCCAGTGTAAGAAAGACAAAAAGAACGGCTGCGATTTTTAAAAACAGTATTGATTCAAACATACCTTCATTCTATAAAAAAAGCTTGAAAAAGTAAACATAAAGCTTGCATTTCTTTAAAAATCGTGTATAATGAAAAGGTATGTGTAAAACACATATTTGTGGGAGGTAAAAATCTTTAATTACCGCCAAAACCACAATAGGAGGATTTTATATCATGGCTAAAAAAGTCGAAAAACTCGTAAAACTTCAAATTCCTGCAGGTAAAGCTACTCCAGCTCCACCAGTCGGACCAGCACTTGGTCAAGCAGGTATCAACATCATGGGATTCACAAAAGAGTTTAACGCTCGTACAGCTGACCAAGCTGGCATGATCATCCCTGTCGTTATCTCTGTGTATGAAGATAAATCATTCACTTTCATCACTAAAACACCACCAGCTGCTGTTCTTTTGAAAAAAGCTGCAGGTGTTGAAAAAGGTTCAGGTACACCAAACAAAACTAAAGTTGCAACAGTTACTCGTGCACAAGTACAAGAAATTGCTGAAACTAAAATGCCTGACTTGAACGCTGCATCTCTTGAAGCTGCAATGCGTATGATCGAAGGTACTGCTCGTTCTATGGGATTCACTGTTACTGACTAAGTAGCACCCAAGATTATCTGATTACAAGGAGACATATAAAATGGCTAAAAAAAGCAAAAACTTGCGTGCTGCTCTTGAAAAAATCGACAGCACAAAATTGTACAGCGTAGAAGAAGCTGTTGCTCTTGCAAAAGAAACTAACTTCGCTAAATTTGATGCGTCAGTTGAAGTTGCTTACAACTTGAACATCGACGTACGTAAAGCTGATCAACAAATCCGTGGTGCAATGGTATTGCCAAACGGTACTGGTAAAACTTCACGCGTTCTTGTTTTCGCACGTGGTGCTAAAGCAGAAGAAGCAAAAGCTGCTGGTGCAGACTTTGTTGGTGAAGACGACCTCGTTGCAAAAATCAACGGTGGTTGGTTGGACTTCGACGTTGTTATCGCAACTCCAGATATGATGGCTGTTGTTGGACGTCTTGGTCGTGTACTTGGTCCACGTAACTTGATGCCAAACCCTAAAACTGGTACAGTAACTATGGATGTTGCTAAAGCAGTTGAAGAGTCTAAAGGTGGTAAAATCACTTACCGTGCTGACAAAGCAGGTATCGTACAAGCGCTTATCGGTAAAGTATCATTTGACGCTGACAAACTCGTTGAAAACTTCAAAGCTTTCCACGATGTAATGGCTAAAGCTAAACCAGCTACAGCTAAAGGTACTTACATGACTTCAGTATCTATCACTACAACACAAGGTGTTGGTATCAAAGTTGATCCTAACTCACTTTAATCAATAGAAAGATTGTCTTAGGGCAATCTTTTTTAGTTGACATTCAATCAATTCGACTTTATAATATATGTAAAAAGTGATTGAGGAGGCAACTATGAAGGCGACCTGTGAAGAATTTTATAGTCATCTTTCGGCAGTTTATCAGCTACCAGAAGATGTGATCACATCCGTTTTGCGTGATAAGGTTTTTGAAACAGCTAAAGAGCTTGATCAAGCTGATAATCTCTACTTACTTGCTGAACGATTGGGACGCTATGTCAATGCAGAGCTGACAGCCTTGACCTGCCATGCACCAAAAGAGTTGGTTCAGCTTTCTCTTTACATTCAACAACTTCAAAAACATTATCGAATGGCAAGTTTTATCCCAGGAAAGGTAGAATAAAAAATGACAGAATACACGAAACCACTCGTTTGGAAGTGGGAAGACGAAAATGACAATCGAGCAGGCAACCGTCCAACAGCAGGCAGCCGTTTTGAGCAAGCTTTACCAAAAGGAGACAAGCCCTTCCAAGTCTATTCTCTGGGCACTCCAAATGGCATTAAGGTGGCTATCATGCTGGAAGAACTAAGAGAAATTGGTATTTCAGATGCAGATTACGATCTTTTTCTCATTAATATCGGCCAGGGTGACCAATTTGGTTCTGATTTTGTAAGCATCAATCCAAACTCTAAGATTCCTGCTCTTGTAGATTATTCTGAAAAAGAGCCCGTTCGTGTCTTTGAATCTGCAAATATTCTCCTATATTTAGCAGAAAAATTTGATGCATTGATGCCGAAAGCTTGGGCTGAACGAACCGAAGTTCTAAACTGGCTCTTTTGGCAAACTGGCGCCGCTCCCTTTGTCGGTGGTGGCTTTGGACATTTCTTCCATTACGCTCCAACAGCTCAAGAGTATCCAATCAACCGCTATGCCATGGAGACCAAACGTCAGCTAGATCTCTTGGACCAACTATTGGCGACGCGAGAATACATTGCAGGAAATGACTATTCGATTGCAGATATTGCTATCTGGTCTTGGTATGGACGATTGGTGCAAGGAGAACTATATCCAGGTTCAGCAGAGTTTCTGGATGTAGATTCCTATCAATCTCTAAAAGCATGGGTTGAAAGAATAGCTCAGCGTCCAGCAGTACAGAAGGGACTTGGTGTTGAATACCATACAATCTAATTGTATTTTGGGGAGTGGGAAAGAACTCGACTAGGTCAAAAGAGTTCGTCAACAAATTTTCGTTTCAAGTTGTTGACCTGAAACAGTCTATCCCCAGACTGTTTCACTCCCACCCCCGCACAGCTCCAACAGTCAGAGTAGTGACTGTTGGAGGTTGGAAATAAGGCGAACACTGTTCACAACAGTCGTTAGGCTAGATTTGGAGTGCAAAACACGAATTGCTGAGATTTGCTTTGCAAATCTTATCTCCAACCTTTAACAGTCCACTGGACTGTTAAAGCCAATCAACCACTGCGCTGAGATGTTGACACGAAATCTGAGAAGCGAGGCTGGACTTTCTGCCAGCCTCTTTTAATTGGCTGTAATTTTACAATGGCATCATAAAAGTTTATAATAAAAGAGTTAATCAAAAAGAAAGAAGTTAGGTCATGTCAGAGAGTATAAATACAGGTCAAACCCGTGAACAGGAAACAATGGTTCGGGGAATGGCTTGGCTAACAGCCGGAAATTTTTTAAGCCGCTTATTAGGGGTTGCCTATATTATCCCCTGGTATATCTGGTTAGGAGAACATCGAGCAGAAGCCAATGCTTTGTTTAGTATGGGGTATCAGATTTACGCTAATTTTCTCTTAATTTCTACAGCTGGATTGCCAGTTGCCATTGCTAAACAAGTTGCAAAATACAATGTATTGGGTAAAGAAGATGTTTCGCTCTACATAGTGAGAGAATTCTTTAAGCTCATGTTGGTATTTGGAGCTGTTTTTGCAGGAATTATGTATTTTAGTGCACCGTGGTTGGCAGAGGCTTCTGGATCAAAGGAAAAACTAATACCAGTTATGTATAGTCTTGTCCCTCCATTGTTTATCTTTCCTGCCATGAGTATCTTGCGAGGATTTTTTCAAGGTCATCACGATATGAAGCCTTATGCAATTAGTCAACTTGCTGAGCAATTGGTTCGTGTAATATGGATTCTTGCTTCAACATACATCATCATGAACTTGGGAAGTGGCAATTATCTAGATGCAGTAGTTCAATCTACATTTGCAGCTTTTATTGGTATGATTGCTAGTGTTGCAGTTTTAGTTTGGGCGCTTTGGAAACAAGGATTTTTGGTCAAGTTAATTCATGCTCGGAAACATAAAATATCCATCAATACAAGTCAATTGATAATGGAAACGATAAAAGATGCTATTCCAATTATTATTTTAGGCTTAACGATTCAATTGCTTCAGTTTATTGATCAAGTTACTTTTATTAAAGTAATGGAAAAAATTACTAACCATAGTAACTCTGAATTGTTAGAGTTATATTCTTACATGGCAGCTAATCCGAATAAGATTACAATGTTGATAATTGGAATTTCACAAAGTTTAGCGAGTGTAGCAATTCCTCTGATTACAGAAAAATTTGTTCAAAGAGATCTAAAATCAGCCTCCAAATTAGTTGCTGACAATCTTCAAATACTATTTATTTTTATGATCCCGGCTATAGTGGGGACAGTACTATTGGCTCGACCACTGTATTCTGTTTTTTATGGAGCATCTGAAAATATAGCCATTACTTTGTTTATTTGGAACTTATTTTTAATTTTACCTCTGGGACTTTATTCAGTTGTTAGCGTTGTCCTCCAATCTATTTTTGAGAATAGACGTGGTATTTATTATTTTATTGTTGGTATGCTCATTAAAATAATTTTGCAAATACCAATGATTTATATGTTTAAAGTATATGGAACGTTTATTTCCACTATCATTGGATTGGGGACAATGATTTATCTTTTTTATAGAAGAGTTGATTATGTGTTAGATATAGATAAAAAAGTAGTTATTAAAGACATCGTTACCATTAGCTGGATTTCAGTCATTATGGGAATAGTTGTTTTACTTAGTGAGCTAATCTTAAATCTATTCATACCTGTTACTGGTTATGTATCGAGTTTTATTCATTTGTTGATTTCAGGTGGTTTAGGAATTGTCATTTTCGTATTTTTAACCTTGATAACACGACAAATAGATCGATTGATTGGAAGTCGAGCACAGAAGCTGCGAAAAAGACTTAAATTGATGATTGAGTAACAGGAAATTCAAAGGAAATTCAAGTGATTGAAATTCCTTTTTTCTTGGAGATTTTTCTATAAAAAAATCTGAATTTATGATAAAATAGTAGGGATGAAATAGAGGAGAGAGACGATGAAACCTAAATACGAACGTATTCTAATCAAACTATCTGGTGAAGCCTTGGCGGGTGAGCGTGGTGTGGGTATTGATATCCAGACAGTTCAAGAAATGGCTATGGAAATTCAAGAAGTAGCAGAATCTGGTGTTCAAATTGCGCTTGTTATCGGCGGAGGAAACCTATGGCGTGGTGAGCCAGCTGCTGAAGCTGGAATGGATCGTGTTCAGGCAGACTATACTGGTATGCTTGGTACGGTGATGAACGCTCTTGTAATGGCTGATTCCCTTAAACAACTGGGTGTGGATACACGTGTTCAAACAGCTATTGCCATGCAATCTGTTGCAGAACCTTATATCCGTGGTCGTGCCCTTCGTCACCTTGAAAAAGGTCGCATTGTCATCTTTGGTGCTGGTATTGGTTCACCATACTTCTCAACAGATACAACAGCAGCCCTTCGTGCGGCAGAAATTGAAGCAGATGCGATTTTGATGGCTAAAAATGGTGTGGATGGCGTCTACAATGCTGATCCGAAGAAAGATGCCAATGCGGTTAAATTCAATGAATTGACCCACCGCGAAGTCATCAGCCGTGGTTTGAAAATCATGGATGCAACAGCATCTACGCTTTCAATGGACAACGATATTGACTTGGTAGTCTTCAATATGAACGAGCCTGGAAATATCAAGCGTGTTGTCTTTGGTGAACAAATCGGTACAACGGTTTCTAACTCTACTGAAGAAAAATAAAACATAAAAAATTAAAGAAGGAAGTCTTATGTCTAAAGAAATTATTGCTAAAGCCCAAGAGCGTATGAACCAATCTCATCAGAGTTTGGCTCGTGAGTTCAGCCACATTCGTGCTGGTCGTGCCAACGCTAGCTTGTTGGATCGTATTTCAGTAGAATACTACGGTGCGCCAACTCCCTTGAACCAGTTGGCTGGTATTACAGTTCCAGAGGCTCGTGTTCTCTTGATCACACCGTTTGATAAGTCAATCTTGAAAGATATTGAGCGTGCCTTGAATGCGTCTGACCTTGGTTTGACCCCTCAGTCTGACGGTACGGTTATTCGCTTGGTGATTCCAGCATTGACAGAGGAAACACGTAAGAACTTGGCAAAAGATGTGAAAAAAGTGGGTGAAAACTCTAAGGTTGCTATCCGTAATATCCGTCGTGATGCCATGGATGAAGCGAAAAAAGCTGAAAAAGCTAAGGAAATCACTGAAGATGATTTGAAGACGCTTGAAAAAGATATTCAAAAAGTGACAGATGATGCCATTAAGACAATCGATAAGATGACTGCCGACAAAGAAAAAGAATTGTTGGAAGTCTAATCGCTCGATTTTACAGGATTCAAGGCAATTCACTATCTACCTGTCTAACTGAGATGGTGAATCAAATAAGAAATCTAATGGAGGGGAGTTAGACAAGACTCCCCTCTTTTAGTCAGAAAGAAGAAAAATCATGAATGATTTATTAGCACACTATATGGTTGGTCTTGTGACCGATGAAAATGCTCAGTTTTACTTTGTTCAAAAAGAGGGACAGACCTTTGCTCTTTCAAAAGATGAGGGAGAGTTTAAACTGGGGCAGTCTGTAAAGGGCTTTGCCTACTCAGATATGAAACAAAAACTCCGCTTGACGACCAAGGAAGTTGAGGCAACTCGGACCAGCTTTGGTTGGGGAACTGTTACAGAGGTGCGCAAGGACTTGGGTGTCTTTGTAGATACAGGTTTGCCTGATAAGCAGGTAGTGGTTTCCTTAGACATTCTACCTGAAATCAAGGAACTCTGGCCTAAAAAAGGCGACCAGCTCTATGTCAAATTGGATGTGGATAAGAAAGACCGTATTTGGGCTCTGCCAGCCTTTCAGGAAGATTTTCAGAAAATGGCTGGACCTGCCTATGACAATATGCAGAACCAAAACTTACGAGCGATTGTCTATCGTTTGAAAATGAATGGGACTTTTGTTTACCTGCCAGACAATAATATGCTTGGGTTTATTCATCCGAGCGAACGCTTTACTGAGCCGCGTTTGGGGCAGGTATTGGAGGCGCGTGTGATTGGCTATCGAGCTGTCGATCGGACCTTGAATTTGTCTTTAAAACCACGTTCATTTGAGATGTTGGAAAATGATGCCCAGATGATTCTGACTTATCTGGAAAGCAATGGAGGCTTTATGACCTTGAACGACAAGTCTGCTCCGGAAGACATCAAGACCACCTTTGGTATTTCCAAGGGACAATTCAAAAAAGCCTTGGGTGGTTTGATGAAGGCTGGTAAGGTCAAGCAAGATGAATTTGGAACGGAGTTGATCTAGCTGATGAGGGTCTATATTGCTGGAAGTGGTGCCATGGGCTGCCGGTTTGGCTACCAGTTGTCTAAAACCAAGCACGAAGTGATTTTGCTGGATAATTGGGATGCTCATATTGAGGCCATTCGTGAAAATGGCTTAAAGGTGACGGGTGATTTTGATGATGTGGTCCACTTACCGATTATGAAGCCAACCGAAGCAACTCAAGTGGCTGACTTGATCATCCTCTTGACTAAAGCGGATCAGTTGCCAAAAATGTTGCAGGACATTAAGGGGATAATTGGTCAAGAGACCAAGGTTCTCAGTCTGTTGAATGGTCTGGGACATGCGACCACCATGCGCCGTTATGTACCCGATGAGAGTATTATGGTTGGGGTGACCATTTGGTTGGCAGGTCTAAAGGGGCCAGGTCATGTGCATCTGGAAGGACCTGGTTCAATCTCCGTTCAGAATATGATCGGTGATGGTCAGTCTGTAGCTGCTATCATTGATATGCTTAATGAGGCTGGTTTGAATGCGGCCTACGATGATCATGTTATCAATGCCATTTGGCAAAAAGCCTGTGTCAATGGGACTATGAATCCGACTTGTACTATTTTGAATTGTACCATTGGTGAATTGTTCGGGACTGAGGCTGGTTTGAATTTGGTTGAGGGAATTTTCAAGGAATTTATCGCCGTTGCCAAGTCTGAGACAGAGGGAATTGATGAGGCTGCGATTTGGAAATACATCATGGACACCTCGAAAAAGGCTTCCAATCACTATCCGTCTATGCATCAGGATTTGGTCCAACATGGTCGCAAGACAGAGATTGATTTTTTGAATGGAGCTGTTGTTTTTAAGGGCAAGCGTGCAGGCATCCCAACACCCTATTGCCAGATGATGACGGAAATGGTGCATGCCAAGGAAGCCATGCTTGGATTGAGATAGGATAATTTAGGAGATTAAGGTGAAAAAGAGTATTATTTTTGGGATAATGATTCTACTAGCCATGATTGTTGTACCAGTGCGAGCAGATGAATTGATGGATATTACTCGTGCTGCAGGCTATGAAGTCAGTGAGATCAATCGTCCCAAGTCAACCATAGTAATTGATGGAAATACCGGTGATATTCTATGGCAGGACAATATTGACGAAATTCGTGATCCTGCAAGTATGAGTAAGCTAATGACCCTATATTTAGTATATGAGGCGATAGCAAACGGAGAATTGACAGAAGATACATTGATTCAAGCAACTGCTACTGATCAAGCAATTGCAGATATTTATGCTATTTCCAACAATAAAATAGTGGCTGGTGTTGATTATTCTGTTCGCGAATTGATAACAATGACAGCAGTTCCATCTTCCAATGTTACAACAATCATGCTTGCAAATTATTTGTCTAATTATGATCCGGATTCTTTTATTGATAGGATGAATGCAAAATCGCAGGAATTAGGGATGACCAATACATATTGGTTTAATCCTAGTGGAGCAGCCGCTTCAGCATTTGAGGGATATTATAATCCATTACGCTATGATATTTATAGTGCAAACCAGACAACAGCACGTGATTTGGCTATTTTAACCTACCATTTTTTGAAGAATTACCCTGGCATTTTAGAGCATACAAAAGATCCAGTTGTTACTGTTAAAGCTGGGACCCCCTATGAAGAAACCTTTGAAACCTACAATTATTCATTGCCAGGTGCTTATTATGGTATTGATGGAGTTGATGGTCTAAAAACTGGGTCAAGTCCTCGTGGTGCTTTTAATTATATTGCTACTATCAAACGAGGGGAACAACGACATATTGCTGTTATTATGGGGGTTGGAGATTGGTCAGATCAAAATGGTGAATACTACCGTCATCCTTTTGGAAATGCACTGATTGAGAAATCGTATCAGGATTTTGAATATAAAAAATTGCTTTCCGCTGGGAAACATGATATCAATGGTCAAGTCTTTGAATTGAAGAATGATTTCTACGGAACAATCGCAATGGGGACTGAGCCTAAGTTTTCCGTAGTGAATAACCTACTTACGATTGATAATGGACTTGAAGAGGTAAGCCCATCAATAAATAATACGATGTCTGTTGAGAAGGCTACTTCTGGATTTCTAGATTTTATTTCGGTTTCTGATCACTCTGAACAAAGTAACTTATTCACTATTTTTTCAAAAATTGTGCCATTTCTCCTCATTGGAATTTTTATTGTACTTATCTTAACTTTCATTGTTCATAATGAGCGAAAACGTAGTAGATATATTAAGATGAGAATGGAAGAGCGTTCTCGTAGGAATCGTTATTGAATCTCATTTTGTAATCTTTAAGGAGAAAGTATGATTTATGATGTAGAAAGTATTGAAGCCTACTTTTCTATCTTGCCAGATAACAGAAAAGATGCGGTTGAACGCCTTCACCGAGCTATTTTGGAGCATTTACCTGATGGATTTGAGGTAGGTGTATTGGGAGGCATGATAAATTACTATGTCCCCCTGACAGCCTATCCAAATGGCTATCATTGTACGCCAGGGGAGCCCTTGCCATTTTTAGCCTTGGCTTCTCAAAAGGCCCATATTGCCCTCTATCATATGGGAATCTATATGGATAAGGAATTGCATGACTGGTTTGTAGCGGCTTATCAAGAACAAGTTCCGACCAAGTTGGATATGGGTAAGTCCTGTATCCGTATGAAAAATCCTAAAAATATTCCATATGAATTGATTGGTGAATTGGTGACAAGGATGTCGATGGAGCGCTACATTGAGCTTTATGAAGAACATCATATTAGAAAGTAGGAGCTGTGAGAAGAAGTTTTTATTCTTGGTTAATGACCCAACGTAATCCAAAAAGTAATGAACCTGTTGCTATCTTGGCGGATTATGCCTTTGGTGAGTCTGATTTTCCCAAGCAGTCAGATAATTTTGATGAAGTCAGTCGATTTTTGGAGGAATCGGCCAGTTTTGCTTTTTCCATGTCTGATTTTGATGCGATTTGGGAAGAGTATTTGGCGCATTGATTATTGATTATAGAAAGAGTGGGAGTGGGAAAGAACTCGACTGGTCAAAAAAGAGTTCCCCTCACTTCCAAACAGTAGGTTCGGGCTAAAATAGTCCACTGGACTATTTTACTCCCACCCCCGCATAGCTCAAACTGTCTGGGAGACAGTTTGAGGTTGGAAATAAGGCGAACTCCTGTTCGCAACAGTCGTAAGGTCAGATTTGGAGTGTGAAACACGAATTGCTGAGATTTGCTTTGCAAATCTTATCTCCAACCTTTAACAGTCCACTGGACTGTTAAAGCCAATCAACCACTGCGCTGAGATGTTGACACGAACTCTGAGAAGCGAGGCTGGACTTTCTGTCCAGCCTGGCTCTTTTTTTGATTGGCGTCTATTCTCAAATGTGTATTATTCCGAACAATGGTTGATAAAGAAGCCTGAAACCTTGTATTTTTCGGGGGGGTATAATATGTACACAGGAAACTATTTTCCTGTTAGGTACGCTTTTGATGTAGATACTTGGTCCAAGTGACTGACTAGATATAAATCAAAGTAGCCTGAGAGCGGGAGACCAGACCTCCCTTCCTATTTGTTCTGAATAGACATTCCAAAATGGTCTCCTTTACCAGTGAATTGTGCATGTTCACTGGTTTCTTTTTGCCTTTAAAAGCCAGTTTTCAAGTATTTTTGGTATAATAATAGAAAAGCACCAAAGGAGAAAGACTTGAAAGAACATTCGATTGATATTCAATTAAAACACCCAGATGACCTATTTAGCCTCTTTGGGTCCAATGAACGCCATCTGCGCCTGATGGAACAGGAACTAGGTGTTGTTATTCATGCCCGTACGGAAAAAGTTCAGGTCATTGGCCAGGAAGACCATGTTGAACAGGCGCGTCTTGTTATCCAGTCTCTTCTTGTTTTGGTGAGTCGTGGTTTAGTCATCAATACGCCAGATGTGGTCACGGCCATTTCCATGGTCAAAAATGATGAGATTGAAAAATTTGTTGCCCTCTACGAAGAAGAGATTATCAAGGACAACTACGGCAAACCCATTCGCGTAAAGACCCTTGGACAAAAACTCTATGTGGACAGCGTAAAGCGTCATGATATCGTGTTTGGAATCGGTCCTGCTGGTACAGGGAAGACCTTTTTAGCGGTTACTCTTGCGGTAACAGCTCTCAAGCGAGGACAGGTCAAGCGGATTGTCCTGACACGTCCTGCGGTCGAGGCAGGCGAAAGTTTAGGATTTTTACCAGGGGATTTGAAAGAAAAAGTAGACCCCTATCTGCGTCCTGTCTATGATGCCCTCTATCAGATTTTGGGCAAGGAGCAGACCACGCGCCTAATGGAGCGCGAGATTATCGAGATTGCACCACTGGCCTATATGCGAGGTCGGACCTTGGAAGATGCCTTTGTCATCTTGGATGAGGCGCAAAATACCACCATTATGCAGATGAAGATGTTCCTGACCCGTCTGGGCTTTAATTCCAAGATGATTGTCAATGGGGACATTAGCCAGATTGACCTGACGCGCAAGGTTAAGTCAGGTTTGATTGATGCGACAGAGAAACTAAGCAAAATACCGCAGATTGATTTCGTGCATTTTTCAGCCAAGGATGTGGTTCGTCACCCAGTTGTTGCCCAGATAATCAATGCCTACGAGCAGGAGGCTCTGGCTGCGGATAGTCGAGCAAGTTTTGAAACGATTGGGGAGCTGAAGAAAGAGCAAGAGTCGGAGGAGTAATTATTTTCTGCTTCTTTGCCTGTCGAAATAGTTTGTGGAAAAACAAGTGAGGGAGTGACGAGTGATAAAACAAGGTCTACTTAGATTGGTTTTGCTTGGTTTTGTCTGTCTCTTAGCTGCCTGTGGTGGTCAGAAAATGGGAGATGACCAAACACAAGTTGAAAAAGCAGAACCGACTATCCAAACTAATTTTTATCAAGCTATAAATAGGGATTGGTTAAATGGCAGCTGGTTATCAAGTGGCACACCTTTCTACAATGAGTTTACAAGATTGCAAATGGATGTCGATGAGCAATTAAAATCGGATTTTGACAAAATGGTAGCTGGTCAGCTAGAGCCTCAGTCTGAGGATTTAGTAGAATTTATCAAGTTGTATCAGCAGGGTCTTGATTTTACCAAAAGGGAAGAAGATGGTGTCAGAGTAGCTAGAATGATACTGGATGAAATGTTGGGAATTGCTTCGTTTTCCGAGCTGAAATCGCTTAGTCAAGATTGGATTCGTAAGGACTATCCATTGCCCTATGGTCTTGATGTGATTGCCAATCCACGAAATACATCTGAAAGAATGCTGATTTTGCTGCCACCTCAGACGATTCTACCAGATAAGTCCTACTATGAAGACAGGACTGTTCGTGAGAAACTCATGAATTCTTACCGTATATCTGCGAGCCATATTTTGGAAAAATGTGGCTACTCAGACCAGGAGGCCACTGCTTTGGTTGAAGGAGCCATTACTTTTGACAATCGACTCGTTGACACTCTACCAGCTAGTGAGAATGTGAATAATGATTTGGGACCTGTGAACGCAGAAGAACTTAGAACATTCTCAGAGGTCAAAAACTACTCTCCAACTTTATCAATTGGAGAACAATTGGTAGGATTGGTGGGCTTGGAACCGGAGGAAGTTTATGTTTCTAATCCAAGCTACTTTGAACAATTATCCCACATTGTCAAGGAAGAAAATTTCTCAGAATATCGTTCATGGGCTTTAGTTAGTCAAGCAATGAAGTTAGCCCCCTATTTGACTGGGGAAATCATGCAGACAGCAGGGAGATTTCATGCAGAAGTCCAAGGACTTTCAGCCTCCTATCCGAATGATTACATGACTTATCTAGATGTGACTGGAATGTTCAAGGAAAGTTTGGGTGTTTATTATGGTCGAAACTATGCCGATGAAACGGACTTACTTGCCATTCAGGAGATGGCTAAGGCAATCTCTAGGACCTATCAGGAAAGGATTCTAGCCAATGATTGGCTTAGTCAAACCACCAAGCAAGCTGCAATTAAAAAATTAGAAAATATCACATATCATATCGGCTATCCAAGGGAGTTGAGCGACTGGACCAAGTCATTAAAGGTTCGTGAAGACTTGTCTTATATTGAAAATATTTTGGCAATTACGATTCAAGCTAGAACAGGAGTTTTCGAGCGTTATAGCCAGCCAATAGATAGACAGACTTGGGCTAGCAATGTATCGGCAAGTGAAGTAACAGCCGCCTACGCTCCTAGTCAGAATGCGATTTATATTCCGGCGGCTATTTTACAAGCTCCGTATTATGACAAAAATCAATCTGTGGCCGAGAATTATGGCGGGATTGGCAAAATTATTGCTCATGAATTTGTTCATGCTTTTGATGCTATAGGAGCAAATTTTGATGAGACTGGTAGTCTAAAAGACTGGTGGACAGAGCAAGATAGACTAGCGTTTGAAGAAAAAAATCAAGCACTAGTAGACTTATTTGATGGTCAGGAAGTCTATGGTGGTAGAGTAGATGGTCACCTAACCTTGTCTGAAAATCTTGCGGATTTGGGAGGAATACAGATTGCTTTGGCTACGCTCAAAAAAGAAGAACCGTCAGCTAACCTAAAAGAATTTTTTGAGAATTATGCCCGTAGCCGTCGTGAAATGGTTGCGGTTGATTATGGCCGTTATCAACTTCAGGTAGATACGCATTCTCCGGAGGAATTTCGGGTCAATATCCAGTTACAGCAGATGGATGATTTTTATGAAGTTTACACTATTCAAAAGGGAGACCCCATGTATAGGGCACCCGAAGAAAGAATGGTTATTTGGTAAAGGAAAGGTAGCAATCTATGATGGACTTACCTATTCCAAAATGAATGTTGAGAATGCAGGATGATTTTATGATAATTTCCAATTTATCCACCCGCTTTCAAGTTCGAAAGCTAACTGAAGCTGATTTGGAGCAGGTTTTGGCCCTCTACCAGACTAATCCTCTCTATTTTGAACATTTTCCGTCCCTACCTAGTCTGGAAAGTTTGGCCAATGACCTGATAGATTGTCCACCAGGTAAGGAGCTATCAGATAAGTATTTTCTAGGATTTTGGGACAAAGAGCGATTAGTTGCCATCTTAGACCTAATTGACGGTTATCCGACAGAAGATACCTACTATATCGGACTTTTTATGGTAGATGCTCATTTTTCTGGACAAGGTCTTGGTTCAAAGATTATAGCAGAGCTTCTGCCCCAGTTAGCAACAAGCTTCAAAAAGGTGCGTCTTGGCTATGTAGAAAGCAATCCCCAGTCCAGTCATTTTTGGTCCAAGGTCAGATTTTGCCCAACTGGTGAGGTCAAAGAGTTGGCTGGAAAAACAATCGTCATAGCCGAATATACATTGGATGAATCATAATAAAAAACTGCCTGGTTCAATCAGAACTGGGCAGTACTTGTTTTACATTCTAAAAAATGGATTGAAATTTTTCTCATGTCCAACGCTGGTATTTTGACCATGACCGGGATGGATAGTGTAGTGGTTTGGTAGGGTAAAAATGTGTTCTCTGATACCTGCAATCAAGTCGTCAAAATTGCTGGTTGGCAGGTCTGTACGCCCAATCGTTTCACGGAAGAGAGCATCACCTGTAATGACCGCTTCAGCTTCTGGGAAAATAAAGGATACCCCACCGATGGAGTGGCCGGGTGTTGGCACAACCTTGAAACGAAAACCGTCAAACTGGTAGTCCTCTTGGTATTGGAAGATTTTTTCAGCGGGTCGGCAGACTACATTTTCCATATCATCGTGACGAGGTAGGCCAGACAAGTTCATCTCAGGTGTAAATAGCCAGCTGGCTTCGCTTTCAGCCACATAGACTGGCGGGAAATTGTAGGTCTCACGCAGGATGTCCAAGCTCATAATATGGTCGTAGTGGGTATGGGTCAAGAGAATGGCTGAAATGGGCTTGCCAATTTTTTCAATCATTGCTTGAATTTTGGTCCAGTCACTTCCTGGGTCAACGACAAGCAGGTGGCTATCGTTTTCAATGTAGTAGGTATTTTGAAAGGCAACAGGGTTGACAGATTTATGGATGAACATCATACTTCTCCTTACCAGAAACAGTTTTTATACAAGTAGTCTAACAAAAAAATCCAGTGAATTCATGGATTTTGTTTGAGGCTTTTTCAGTGGGAGCGAATGTGCTATAATGAACAGTATGAAAGACACAAGAACAAGCAATCGGTATGCCGTTGTGGATTTGGAAGCAACTGGTACAGGAGCCGATGCAAAAATCATTCAAATCGGGATTGTTCTGGTTGAAAACGGAGAAATCATTGACAGTTACGCAACGGACATCAATCCCTATGAGCTACTGGATGACCATATCAAGAATCTGACAGGTATCACAGACCAACAGCTAAGTAAGGCACCTGATTTTGGTCAAGTAGCAAGTACCATTTATGACATGATTGGTGATGCTATTTTCGTCGCCCATAATGTCAAGTTTGATGCCAATCTCTTGGCGGAAGCCCTCTTTTTTGAAGGCTATGAACTGTTGACGCCACGTGTAGATACGGTGGAGCTATCTCAATTATTCTTCCCAACCTTTGACAAATATAGTCTGGGAAATCTTGCAGAGCATTTGGAACTTGGCTTGGACCAGGCTCACACAGCCATATCAGATGCCATGGCAACGGCTCGTCTCCTCATCAAAATTCAAGAGAAAATAAAGAGCTTACCCAGGTCTATTGTTGAAAAGATTCTTGATTTGGCGGATAATCTACTCTTTGAATCCCGTTTGGTCATTGATGAGCTGGTGCCCTATCTATCCGAAACCTTGTCGACCAGTCTAGAAAGTATTCATGGCTTGGTCTTGAAAAAGCCAGTAAAAGACCAGCCAGCCTACCATCTATCGGAAGATTTTGTGACCAATCTTGCCCTACTCGGTCTACACGAACGCAAAAAACAAACAGCCTTCGCTCAAGTTGTCGAAAAACGCTTGGCAGAAGCAGAAAAAGTGCATTTTATACAGGCACAGGCAGGTTTGGGCAAGACCTATGGTTATCTACTGCCCTTACTTGCAAAGTCGGACCAACCCCTACTAGTTACGGTACCGACCAAGCTCCTTCAAGAGCAAATTATGGAAAAAGAGGGAAGCAAGCTGCGAGAGATTTTCCATATTTCCATGGCATCCCTCAAGTCGCCCAAGCATTTTATCAAATTGGATAAGTATTGGAAAACCCTGCAAAGACAGGATGACAATCGCCTAGTCAATCAATTCAAGATGCATATCCTTGTCTGGTTGATGGAAACTCAAACAGGCGATTTGGACGAACTCAAGCAGAAACAACGCTATCAAGCCTACTTTGATGAGATTGCCCATGATGGCAATTTGGAGCCAGAAAGTCTTTTCTGGGGCTGGGATTTTTGGCAACGTTTGAACAAGCAAGCCTTAACCAGCAAGTTGCTCGTCACCAACCATGCCTATTTCCTCAGTCATCTCAAGGACCAAGATCCACTGATGAACAATCGCTTGGTGGTCATCGACGAGGCCCAGAAATTTCTTTTGGCTGCTGAAAATCTCGCGACGGATTCACAGGATATAACGGCTCTTTTGCAAGCATTGCAGAGCAAGAAAGACAAGGCCGATAAGCTCTTAGACCAGCGCCTTTATGAATCCTGCCAGTTTGAGCTTAACCATCTCTTGACCCGTTTTCGACAGCATGGGCAGCGGGAAATTTCAAAAGAAGAACTTGGCCAAGTCAAGCAGAATCTGGCTGAGTTACAGGATATTGACCTACAGGACCTGGACCATCTCCTTGATAGGTATGATCATTTTTGGTTGGAGGAGAAGAATCTTGAGGACAAGCGGATTGCTTATCTGCGTGGTTCCAAGGACAGCCTTTTGAATGTGACCAACTACTTGCCAGACACCAAGATTTTCTGCATCAGCGCTACCTTGACCATCAGTAAAAAGGTTAGCCTAGCAGATTTGCTTGGATTTGAGCAGGTCACCATGGACTTGCTTCCAACGCAGGCAGTGACCAACCAGCAGCTATTCTTTCCAACCCACCTCCCTGATATCCTCGCTTGGACCAAGGAGGAGCATGCAGCTTATTTGGCTACTACTTTAGGAGAAATAGCAGAGCTGAGACGACCGATTTTGGTCTTGTTTACCTCTATTTCTCTGCTCTTGCAGGTGTCGGATTTGTTAGATGAAAGTGATATTCCCCACCTAGCCCAGCACAAGCATGGCCAGGAAATGACTCTCAAACGCAAATTTGAACGAGGGGAATGTCAGATTTTGCTGGGTACAGGTGTCTTTTGGGAGGGAGTTGATTTTGCCAGTCAGCACCAACTGATTCAGGTCATTACGAGACTGCCATTCGATAATCCCAAGGACCGTTTTGTCCAGAAAATCAATCATCATCTACGCGAGCAAGAAAAAAATCCATTTTACGATTACAGCCTGCCTATGATGATGATTAAGCTCAAACAAGCCATCGGTCGAACTAATCGGCATGACAACCAAGATTCTCTAGTTTTGGTATTAGATCCTCGCATCCATACCAAACGCTATGGACAGCAAATTCTGTCCTTCTTTGAGAAAGACTATCAAGTATTGCAACCTAGTGAAAGTGAGATGGTAGCAATCGCACAGGAATTTTTTGAATAGATAAAAAGGAAGCGGCTAGGCTTCCTTTTGTTTCGAGCTTTTTTTAATGCTACTCAGATTCTCTCACTCCTTATCGAATAACATTGATTTTCTTTATACCTAAAATATGGTATAATTTTCCAAATATTAGTTTTTGTGAGAAGAGATTATGACAGAAGAAACGATCGTATTTAAGGTGGGCACCAGCTCACTGACACAAGAAAACGGGAGTTTGGATCGGATTAAGATTGCTCGGATTACCAATCAGCTAGCTCAGTTGCATCAGAAGGGCTACCAGATTGTGTTGGTGACTTCGGGCTCGATTGCTGCTGGTTTTCGGAGATTGGGATTTGACAAGCGACCGACCAAGATTGCGGAAAAGCAAGCATCTGCGGCTGTGGGTCAGGGCTTGCTGATTGAGGAATATACGCAGAATCTGATGAAAGACGGCATCGTATCGGCTCAGATTTTGCTGACCCAGGATGATTTTGCGGATGCCAGACGTTATCAGAATGCTTCTCAGGCCATGCAGGTCTTGCTCAAGCAACGGGCCATTCCCATTATCAATGAAAATGATACCATTGCCATTGAGGAAATCAAGGTGGGGGATAATGACACCTTATCTGCCCAGGTGGCTTCTCTCTTGAAAGCAGACCTCTTGGTGCTTTTAACGGATGTGGATGGACTTTACACGGCCAATCCCAACAGTGATCCGACTGCCCAGCATTTGCCTCAAATCAAGGAAATTACGGAAGATTTGTTTGCAATGGCAGCAGGAGCAGGCTCGTCCAACGGAACGGGTGGCATGACCACCAAATTGCAGGCGGCACAGATTGCGACCAAGTCAGGGGTACCTGTCTTTATCTGCTCTTCAAAAGAGGATACCGCTCTCTTACAGGCAGTCACCCAGGCCAATCGTGGCACTCTCTTTTTAGCAGATGACCATGCCATGAACCAGCGCAAGCAGTGGATGGCCTTCTACGCTCGGACAGACGCAGCGGTTGAAGTGGATGCTGGTGCGGTTGAGGCTATGTTGCACCAAGGTCGTAGTCTGTTAGCTGCGGGTGTCAAAGCCCTTGAAGGCGACTTTGAAGTGGGGCAGGTTGTGGAAGTTTACAGCCAGGCGGACCACCGTTTGATTGGTAAAGGGCGGGTCAAACTGTCCTCCAAGGACTTGCAGGACCAGTTGGCAAATGGCAGAGCAGAGGGCGTGCTTATTCACCGCAACGATTGGGTGAGCTTATAGTCATTCAGTTTTTCTTTTATTATTGTAACGAACGAGCAAACTGAAAGACTAACATAGGAGAAAATTATGACAACAACACAAGCATTATTAGATAGTTTATTGGCCCACAAGGCTTCTATCAACCTTGCAACAACAGACCAGAAAAACCAGGCCCTATCGGCTATGGCAAACCAGTTGATTGCTCAGACGGAGGCAATCCTAGCAGGCAATGCCATCGACATGGAACATGCCCAAGGCAAGATTAGCCAGGTGATGCAGGACCGTTTGCTGCTGACAGAGGAACGGATTGAAGCCATGGCGGATGGCATTCGGGCCTTGATTGGCTTGCCAGATCCTGTCGGTTTAGTCTTGGAAGAATCTACTCGGGCAGACGGCTTACATATTCGCAAGAAATCCATTCCCTTTGGCTTAGTGGGAATGATTTACGAAAGCCGACCAAACGTGACCTCAGACGCCGCAGCCTTGGCCATCAAGAGTGGTAATGCGGTCATCTTGCGTGGAGGAAAGGAAGCCTTTCATTCTTCTCAGGCCATTGTTTCGGCATTAAAAGCTGGACTGGAAGAGGTCGGCTTGTCACCCAAGGTTATCGAATTGGTTCAAGATACCAGCCGAGCCTCTGCGACAGAGCTGATGACGGCAAAAGGTAAGATTGACTTATTGGTGCCTCGTGGTGGTGCGGGCTTGATTCAAGCCGTTGTAGAAAATGCAACAGTTCCTGTTATCGAAACAGGTACGGGCATCTGCCATGTCTATGTGGACAAGGATGCGGACTTGGACAAGGCTTTACAAATTGCAGTCAATGCCAAAGTCAACCGTCCTTCAGCTTGTAATTCGGCAGAGGTCTTGTTGATCCATGAAGCTATTGCCAGCCAATTCCTACCTCGCTTGGAAGAAGCTCTTTCTGGTCAGGTGGAATTACGTGCTGACGGTCAGGCCCAGGCTATTCTAAACCAATCCACACCAGCAAGCGACCAAGATTTTGATACAGAATTTTTGGACTATATCTTGGCTGTCAAGGTCGTTTCAAACGTAGAAGAGGCTATCAGCCACATCGCTCAACACTCGACAGGGCACAGCGAGGCTATTGTGACGGAAAACAGCCAAACGGCAGAACTTTTTACACTCCATGTGGACTCGGCAGCAGTCTATGTCAATGCCTCGACCCGTTTCACAGACGGTGGCGAGTTCGGTCTGGGCTGCGAGTTGGGCATTTCCACCCAGAAGATGCACGCTCGTGGTCCTATGGGTCTGCGTGAGATGACCACCTACAAGTACATCATCACAGGCGACGGTCACATTCGTTAGGAGGACAAGATGAAGATTGGATTTATCGGACTGGGCAACATGGGAGCGGCCCTGGCCCAAGCGGTCAGCCAGCAGCCAGACACCCAGCTCCTACTCAGCAACCACAACCCAGCAAAAGCCCAGGCTCTTCAAGAGAAGGTAGGCGGTCAACTTTTTTCTAATGGGGAAATAGCAGAGCAGGCCGAGGTCATTTTCCTTGGGGTCAAACCTCACCTGATTGAGTCCGTTTTGTCAACCTTACAGGCCCAGATTAGCCAGAATCCGTCGGCCATTTGGATTTCCATGGCAGCAGGAGTGACTCTTGATAGCCTAGCAGAATTTGTGTCGGCAGACAAACTCATTCGGATCATGCCCAATACACCAGTCGCTATCGGCCAAGGCATGACAACCTATAGCTTGGTCAATCAAGACTTCGCTCCGCTATTGGAACAAATCCTAGAAAAATCAGGCAAGGTTCAGCAAGTGCCAGAGAGCCTGATCGATGCAGCAACGGCTATCGCAGGCTGCGGCCCTGCCTTCGTCTATCAGATGATCGAGGCCCTGACCGATGCCGGTGTGCAGAACGGGCTGACGGCTCAGGATGCCAAGATTCTGGCGGCTCAGACCCTAACAGGTACTGCTCAGATGGTCTTGGAGAGCGACAAGCACCCAGCCCAACTCCGACAGGAAGTGACCTCGCCAGGCGGCTCAACCATCGCAGGCGTGGTGGCACTGGAAAAAGAAGGCTTCCGTTACGCTATTATCAAGGCGGTCGCCGCAGCCCTCAAAAAGACAAAGAAATTAGGGAAAAAATAGAAGACAGCAAAAAACGGGACTTTTAATCCCGTTTTGTTTTTTCTTTGATCCATTGGCTGACGTTGGACAGGGCCTTGCTTTGTCCGGCCTTGCGTTTTTGTTCGTGGACAAATTCCGCAAAACTCTGCTTGACACCGTCTTTCTGGACCTTATCCTGCAGATCTTGCCATTTTTTCTTGAGGTTGCTGGAAGTCCGTTCGTAGTAGTCCTCAAGAATTTCTTCCTTGGACTTGTAATTGCGGTAGAAGGCATTACGCGATACTCCAGCTTTTCGGACCAATTCAGAAACGGAAATTTGCTTGATGTCTTTTTTTTCTAGGAGAAATAGCAGAGCTGTTTCGATGGATTCCTTGGTTAATTGATTGGCTTCCTTGTTGGATTGGTAGAGATTTTTTAATGATTTTGGTGAAATCTTCCGTTCTGCCATAGATTTCCTCTCACATGTGTCACATCGGAAAGTAAATGTTTTCAGATGATATAGTTTAATGATATAATTGTAAGTAAATAGAGATTTATTGTCAAATAAAACAGTAGAATAAACAAGTAGAAATGAGAATCCTATGCCTAAATGGAAAATTGTTGTTGACTCAGGTTGTGACTACCGTCAGTTGAAGAATCTTGCACCAGATACAGAGTTTATCAGTGTACCATTGACCATTCAAGTGGGGGGCCAGGCCTTTGTGGATGATGCGAATTTGGACATTGACCACATGATGGAAGTCATGGAAGCGTCCAAATCCGCAGCGGGATCAGCCTGCCCAAGTCCACAAGCCTATCAAGCAGCCTTTGAAGGTGCAGCAAATATTATCGTGATGACCATTACCGGTGGTTTGTCTGGTAGTTTTAATGCGGCGCGAGTAGCCCGTGACATGTATGTCGAGGAGCATCCAGAAGTCAATATCCATTTGATTGATAGCCTGTCAGCTGGTGGGGAGATGGACTTGATCGTGGATGAAATCAATCGTCTAATTGCGACAGGATTAGAATTTGAGGGATTGGTACAAGCTATTACCACCTATCAAGAAAATAGCAAACTGCTTTTTGTCTTGGCAAAGGTAGATAATCTAGTCAAGAACTGCCGTCTCAGCAAACTTGTTGGAACAGTTGTCGGGCTACTTAATATCCGTATGGTTGGTGAAGCAAGTTCTGAAGGCAAGTTGGAATTGCTCCAAAAGGCGCGTGGTCATAAGAAATCCGTTGTAGCGACATTTGAAGAAATGAAAAAGGCAGGCTATAACGGAGGTCGTATCGTCATGGCCCACCGCAATAATGACAAATTTTTCCAACAATTTTCGGAACTGGTTAAATCTACTTTCCCAAATGCAATTGTTGACCAAGTCGCAACATCTGGACTTTGTAGTTTCTACGCAGAAGATGGCGGACTCTTGATGGGCTATGAGATTAAAAACTAATACGCATTAAAAATAAAAATCAGACCACAATCAAGAACCGCTTGGAAATTGACAGTGGGCTGAAGTTGCAACTTGTATTTATTTGATTATCCGAATCTGTGAGGGTAGGTCTTCACAGATTTTCTTTTACAAAAATGTCTTTCAAAACTTTCAATTTTGTTGAAAAATGTGAATCATATTGTAGCTGTAGGAAGTCGAATTCTTCACCTTGGAAGAATGAACTTGCTGTGATTTGCTTTGTGATAGAAGGACGGAGTCGTCCCTTGGCCAGCTGAAAGGTGACACTGCCTTTTGAAATTGCGTAGGCTAGTGGCAGACTCGCATTTTTAACCAGTTCCTGCATGTCAGACCATTGGACATGGTGGGCATTATGAAGATTCTGTGTGTTTCGAGTAAACATCCCGCTATCGATATAGAGCGAGAGAGCCTTTTGCATGATTAAATTGGTATCGTAGTCAATCAGGCTCTTGTGCGTGATAAAGGCGTTTTTTAACTGGCTAGGAAGACTAATCGCACCGATACGAAGGGCTGGAAACAGCGTCGGTGTAAATGATTTGATATAGATAATACGTTGATCCGTATCAAGATAATGTAGGGGAAGACTGTGACTGGAGTCAAAATCTGCCAGGTAGTCATCTTCTACGATATAGACCTTATATTTCTGGGCTAACTTGACTATCGCAGCCTTTGTATTGGTATCGTAGGTGGTTCCGAGTGGATTGTGCAAACGAGGAATGGTATAAAAAAATTTAATCCGTCCTGTTTGAAAGATTTTTTCCAGTTTTTCTAGATCAATACCTGAAAAGTCGCGTTCGATGGTCTGGTGAGGAATATGTTGGTGCTGAATCAGGTCCACCATCCTCGAATAGGTCGGGTTTTCCAGTAAAATGTCTGTTTTTCCAGGTCCAAAATCCATCTGGGTCAAGATATAGAGGGCTTGTTGGCTACCAGCAGTAATAACTAGCTGGTCTTTTTTTGTATAGACATGATAATTCATCAAGAGTTCTTGTACAGATGCAATCAATTCTGCCAGCCCTTCCTGCTGATGGTAGTAGTTAAACAAGTAGTTTTCTCGACCAATCAGACTCTCATGAAGACAGATTCGAAAATCTTCGTAGGGTAATTCTTGAAAATCAGCAGGGTTTAATTCAAGAGCCTCTTCCTTAAAAGCCTGATCTTCTAAGACATAGTAACCACTTTTTTCAACGGCGTAAATCTTATTTTGGTATTTTAATTCTAGCAAGGCCTTTTGAACCGTATCTTTACTACAATTATATTCTTGACTGAGTTTGCGAATGGATGGCAGTTTTTGGCCCCGTTTATAGCTGTTGTTTTCGATGGCTTCTAAAATATCTCTGATGATGACCTGGTATTTGTTCATAGAAACTGTCCCCCCACAGAATTGATGCTATAAGTATAATGAATTTATCCCATAAAAACAAGTTTAACATTCGAGTTCCAAAAGTTTGTTTGATGCATAATATGATATAATGAAAGAATGAGAATCATTATTCCGAATGCGAAAGAATTAAACACACATTTCGATAATCAGCCTTTTCAGGAATTACCCCAAAACAGTAAGCTTGTCTTGGAAGCGATTGGAACAAAATCTCAAAAAGAGCTTGCAAGTTTTTATAAACTGTCTGAGGAAAAGGCTCAGTTGGAATGGGACCGTTGGCAGAGGATAAAGACCGGTCAAGCCAAATCCTATCCAGCTTGGCAATTGTACGACGGCTTGATGTATCGTTACATGGACAGGCGAGACCTGAATGAGAAACAGGTAGCCTATCTGCAGCAGCATGTCCGATTGGCAACTGGACTGTACGGTCTGATTCAACCCCTAGAACAGATTTCGCCTCATCGTCTGGATTTTCAAGGAAGTTTGAAGATTGGTGGGCAATCCTTAAAGCAATATTGGCGGCCCTTCTTTGACCAGGAAGTAGCTGGAGAAGATTGGATTTTGTCCCTGGCTTCCTCGGAATTTGAACAAGTCTTTTCTCCAGAGATTCAGTCGAAACTAATTCGAGTGGTCTTTAAGGAAGAAAAAGCTGATCAGTTGAAGGTTCATTCTACCATATCTAAAAAAGGGCGTGGGCGAATGCTTTCTTGGCTGGTTAATAATGAAGTCAAAAACATACTAGAATTAAAAGAGTTTGATGTCGACGGATTCCAATTCTTTTCTTCAGAGTCAACAGAAAAGGTGTTTGTTTTTGTGCGTAAGGTTTAAAATTATGACAAATTTGTGACGAATTACACATAATATTGACCGAAGAAAGTATAAAAGCTAGCTATAAAGATTTTTATGTGGTAAAATAGAAGGGTTATCATTTTAAGGAAGGTTCGTTATGAAAAATAGAAATGGACGTAGAAGGGCTTCAAAGCTTAAGTTTATAAACTGGGCTTTATGGATACTCTATGTCATAGTTCTTGCTCTTTTCTTATTTACAATGTACCGATATAACATTTTAGATTTTCGGTTCTTAAATCATATTATTACAGTTATATCGATTAGTATTGTCATTCTGTCGGTGCTGCTAATGTGGAGGAGAAAGGCGCGTGTGTTGACGACGGTCTTACTTGTTCTATCCCTGATTGCAACCTCTGTGGGCGTTTATGGGATGAGGGAAGTCGTTAATTTTTCAAGTCGCTTAAATTCGAATTCAGCATTTGCTGAGTATGAAATGAGCATCATCGTTCCCGCAACCAGTGACATTACAGATATTAGTCAATTATCCTCTGTCATGGCACCATCTGATTATGACCAAGAAAATGTTACTGCATTACTAGATGACGTTTCGAAGATGAAATCGGTTCAGTTATCGAAGACTCCAACTAGTTCATACCTAACAGCTTATCAATCCATGATGAATGGTGAGACTCAAGCTATGGTATTTAATGGTGTCTTTACCAATATTCTAGAATCAGAAGATCCTGATTTTTCCAATAAAGTCAGAAAGCTCTATACATTTAAAGTCACAAAGCAAGTGGAGACAACCGTAGAGCAGGCAAGTGGAGATAGTTTTAATATCTATATTAGCGGGATTGATACCTATGGACCAATTTCTTCCGTTTCTCGTTCTGATGTCAATATCATTATGACAGTCAATCGTGCAACCCATAAAATCTTGCTGACGACCACTCCTCGTGACTCTTACGTCGCAATTGCTGATGGTGGTCAAAATCAATATGACAAACTGACTCACGCAGGGATATACGGAGTAGATGCCTCTATCCATACCCTAGAAAATCTTTATGGGATTGATATTAGCAACTATGTCCGATTGAACTTTACCTCCTTCTTACAGTTGATTGATTTGGTTGGAGGAATAGATGTCTACAATGATCAGGAATTTACGAGTCATATTGGTAGTCATCAATTTCCAATTGGAAATCTGCATTTAAATTCAGAGTTGGCACTTGCATTTGTAAGAGAAAGATATTCCTTAGCAAATGGTGATAATGATCGTGGTAAGAACCAAGAGAAGGTCATTGCAGCCTTAATTAAAAAATTGAGTTCGCCAGAAAATCTTAAAAACTACCAAGCTATTTTATCTGGTCTTGAAGGTTCTATTCAAACAGACCTTAGTTTGGAAACAATAATGAGTTTGGTCAATTCACAATTAGAATCAGGCACCCAGTTTACAGTGGAATCCCAAGCCCTAACTGGTTCAGGACGTATGGATTTACCTTCATATGCTATGCCAAGTTCACAGCTTTACATGATGGAAATTGATCAAAACAGTTTAACAAATGTAAAATCAGCCATTCAGTCTGTATTGGACGGTAAATAAAAGGAGAGATTATGAATAATCAAGAAGTAAATACAATCGAAATTGATGTATTGTCATTGTTGAAATCACTTTGGAGAAAAAAGTTAGTCATCATCATTACAGCTTTACTCGGTGCGGGGATTGCCTTTATTTATAGCGTATTTCTCGTTACACCACAGTATGATGCAACGACACGTATCTATGTAGTTAGTCAAAATGTTGAAGCTGGTGCGGGTTTGACCAACCAAGAACTTCAGGCTGGTACTTATCTTGTTAAAGACTACAAGGAAATCATCCTTTCTCAAGACGTATTGACTAAAGTTCAAACGGAGCTTGGAATTTTAGATAGTATCACTGATAAAATTTCTGTTTCGATTCCTGTTGATACACGTATTGTTTCGATCACTGTAAGAGATGCAGATCCAAATGAGGCGGCTCGAATTGCTAATAGTCTTCGAACAGCTGCAGCACAGAAAATTATTGAAGTGACAAAAGTTAATGATGTAACAACATTAGAAGAAGCAGTTCCAGCAGATGAGCCTTCTACACCACGTACCAAAAGAAATCTAGCTATTGGTTTCTTAGCTGGAGGTTTACTAGCGGTCGGACTTGTATTGGTATTTGAAGTATTGGACGATCGAGTAAAACGACCTCAAGATATCGAAGAAGTAATGGGCTTGACCTTGCTAGGTGTAGTACCAGATTCGAAAAAATTGAAATAGGAGTGAAAAATGGCAACATTAGAAATTGCACGTACTAAATTGGAATTAGTAAGTAAGACAGAAGAATACTTTAATGCTATTCGAACAAACATTCAGTTGAGTGGATCAGATATTAAAGTTGTTGGTATTACTTCAGTACAATCTAACGAAGGGAAGAGTACGACAGCTGCCAGCCTTGCCATGGCCTATGCTCGTACAGGTTATAAGACAGTTTTGGTTGACTCTGATATTCGTAATTCTGTTATGTCCGGTTTCTTCAAACCAACGGCAAAAATTACGGGCTTGACGGACTATCTATCTGGTACAACAGACCTTTCTCAAGGATTGTGTGACACGGATATTCCAAATTTGACAGTTATTGAGTCTGGTAAAGTTTCTCCAAACCCTACTGCCCTATTACAAAGTAAAAACTTTGAAAATCTTCTAGCAACGCTGCGTCGCTATTATGATTATGTCATTGTTGACTGTCCTCCACTCGGGATGGTTATTGACGCTGCGATTATTGCTCAAAAATGTGATGCGATGGTCACTGTAGTGGAAGCTGGAACTGTAAAACGCTCTGCTGTTAAAAAAGTAAAAGAGCAGTTGGAACAAACTGGTACTCCATTCTTGGGTGTGATTCTAAACAAATATGATGTCACAGCGGCAAATTATGGAGACTATGGTAACTACGGTAATTATGGGAACTATGGTAAAAAAGCCTAGTTCAAGCATGAAAACAAAAAAAATATAATCAAGGTGTACTATGATTGATATACATTCCCATATCATTTTTGGGGTCGATGATGGTCCGAAAACGATAGAAGAAAGTTTAGAGCTCATCAAACTAGCACGAAGTCAAGGGATTCGAATGATTGTTGCGACATCACATAGACGAAAAGGGATGTTCGAAACTCCTGAAAAAGTTATTGCAAGTCATTTTAGCCAGTTAAAAGAAGCTGTAAAACAATCTTTTCCTGAACTGAGACTGTGTTATGGTGGGGAACTTTACTATAGTAAAAGTTTGATGGAAAAATTGGAAAAGAAAAAGGTTCCGACAATCAATGGCTCTCGGTATATTCTTTTGGAATTCAGTATGAATACTCCTTGGAAAGAGATTCAAAAAGCAGTTAATGAGGTTAGCCTTTTGGGACTAACTCCATTAATTGCTCACATTGAACGCTATGATTCGCTTGCTTTTGATGCAACTCGTGTGGAAGAACTTATTGAAAAAGGTTGTCTGACCCAAGTAAATAGTAGTCATGTCTTGAAGCCTACTTTGATTGGTGACCGTTCGAAAGAATTTAAGAAAAGAGTACAGTTCTTCCTTGAGAATGACTTGGTTCATTGTGTGGCTAGTGATATGCATAACACAACAACACGCCCTCCATTTTTGAAGGAAGCATATGCTATTGTTAAAGAGGAATATGGAGAAGATAGAGCAAAAGCTTTGTTTAAGAAAAATCCTCTATCGATCTTGAAGAACCAACTATTGGAGTAGTGATCTTTAAGCAACGAAAGTAAAAGTTATTTTTACTTTCCAAGAGTTTAAAATATCTTTTAGATTCTTGGAAGGTTGAAATGCATCAGCTGTGAGAATGACAAAAAATCTAACAGCATCTACATTTTTTAATGAATAAAATAGCCTTTCAATACTAAAAGTTAGATTTCAATCATTTATTTAGAATTTACTATAATATAAACTAATGCCAATAAAATTTATAGGATATTTATATGGTAAATTCTGATAAAGAAGTTTGGTAATTACGACTAAATTTCCAATGTCATTGTATTAACAAATTTGAGAAAGTACAGGAGATGTTATGAATTTTGAAACAGGATATCGTCAAGTTAGCCTCGTTTTGTTAGAATTACTTTCAGTTTTTTTAGCTGCAACTATAACCAGTCAAATTCCAAATAGTGATTTAAGTCGTTCAGGTATATTTATCATTTTAATGGTACATTTTTTTGCCTTTTATTTATCTAGAATGGATTATGAATTCGAAAATCGGGGTTTTATCAAAGAATTTGAAAAGACATTTTGGTATAGTTTAGTTTTCGGCGTATTATTGACTGTTTTTTCATTTTTCTTAGAAGATAATTTTGAATTTTCTAGGAGAGGATTAATCTATTTCACACTTTTAAATTCAGTGTTTATTTATTTGATTAATTGCTTTATACGTCAATTTAAACATGTTCTTTTATTTACTTCTAATATCAACAGAAAAACCGTTCTCATTACAACTGAAGAACGCTGGGCGAGTATGAAGAAGTTATTGAAAACTGAGCAAGTTTTTAAAAATAATTTAGTAGCTCTTGTTATTTTAGATTCAAAAAAGGATTATTTTGGAATTTCAATCCCATTTTTCAAAACAGAAGAAGAGGCAATTGAGTTTGCAACTCGAGAAGTTGTTGACCAGGTTTTCATTAACTTACCAAGTGAACACTTTGATTTAAATCAAATTGTTTCAGAATTTGAGATTCTAGGCATCGATGTGAGTGTTGATGTAAATTCATTTGGTTTCCGTGCTTTGAAAAATAAAAAAATTCAACTGTTAGGTGACCATAGTATTGTAACGTTTTCTACCAATTTCTATAAGCCTAGTCATATCCTTATGAAACGAATTTTGGATATTGTAGGAGCTATTGTGGGCTTGCTTATGTGTGGATTGGCTTCAATAGTTTTGGTACCACTTATCAGACGTGATGGCGGCCCTGCTATTTTTGTCCAAAAACGTGTAGGAAAAAATGGTCGCATTTTCAAATTCTATAAATTCCGCTCGATGTATATTGATGCTGAGGAGCGTAAAAAAGAATTAATGGCTCAAAATCAGATGCAAGGTGGTATGTTCAAAATGGATAACGATCCTCGCATAACTCCAATTGGTCATTTCATTAGAAAGACTAGCTTGGATGAGCTACCTCAGTTTTACAATGTTTTAATTGGAGATATGAGTTTAGTTGGCACTCGTCCGCCAACTGTTGATGAATTTGAAAAATACACACCAAGTCAAAAACGCCGTTTAAGTTTTAAACCAGGCATCACAGGATTATGGCAAGTCAGTGGTCGAAGCAATATTACTGATTTTGACGAAGTTGTCAAACTTGATGTTGAATATATTGATAATTGGAACATTTGGTCAGATATCAAGATTTTGTTAAAAACTGTTCAAGTTGTTATTAAGAGAGAGGGAAGTAAGTAGGTTTTCAGGGCATAAAATTGAAAATTTACACAAATGATAAAATATGAAAAAAGTAAGTTCCGTTAAGATAAATTTCATTATGAATTTTATCTTAACGATATCAAACTTTATTTTTCCACTGATTACATTTCCGTATGTTTCCAGGGTATTGCAGGCAGATGGGATTGGTACCATAAACTTTGCAACATCAATTGTCACTTATTTTTCAATGATTGGAATGCTTGGTATTCCAACATATGGAATTAGAGCTTGTGCCAAAGTTCGTGATGATAAGGAAAAACTAGATAAAACCGTTATGGAAATCATGCTTTTGAATAGTTTAGTAATGGGAATTTCCTTGGTACTACTATTCATTTGTGTCATGACTATCGATAAACTGTATAGTGAAAAAATACTTTATCTTGTCTTATCATCTACATTAATTTTTAATGTATTAGGTGTGGATTGGTTATATCGTTCCTTAGAAAGATATTCTTATATTACGATTCGTTCTATTGTATTCAAGTTCTTATCAGTAATATTGATGTTTTTACTAGTCAAGACATCTGATGACTACGTTATCTATGGAGCAATCAGTGTCTTTGCCGCAGTTGGCTCAAATTTGCTGAACTTTATCAACTTGAGAAAAATCGTTTCTTGGAGACCTTTGAAGGAACTGGATATTTTCCAACATTTAAAACCGACCTTGACATTCTTTCTTCTTACAGTATCAACAACTATTTACTTGAATGTTGATACAACAATGCTAGGCTTTATCAAGGGAAGTGAAGAAGTTGGATACTACTCAGCAGCTGTAAAAGTGAAACAAATCTTAGTCAGCGTCGTAACTTCGCTTGGTGCTGTTTTACTACCAAGATTATCGTATTACTACGAACAGGGTAAAATGGAGGAATTTGAAAGACTGACACAGAAAGCACTTAATTTCGTCTTTCTGATTTCACTTCCCTTGGTTACATACTTTATCTTAGTCAGTGAGCAGGCGATTCTGTTCTTATCAGGAGAGAGTTTTTTACCAGCTGTTTTACCAATGCAGCTGATTATGCCTACTGTTTTGTTTATAGGACTATCAAACCTAATGGGAATTCAGATACTAGTTCCTACAAACAGGGAAAAATTGGTTGTCTATTCTACAATTGCTGGAGCAGTGGTTGATATACTTGTCAATAGTTTTGCCATTCCACTTCTTGGAGCAAGTGGTGCAGCAATAGCAGGTACAATTGCGGAATGTTCAGTAACCATCGTCCAATTTTATTTCTTGAAAGAATTCATCTTGCCAATCTTGAAAAAGATTCATTTTAGCAAGATGGTAATTAGTTTATTACTCGCAACAATCGCGACACTTGGTCTGCTTACGGTCCTACAAATCAATGTTTTTTGGACTTTAGCAATTTCAGCTAGCTTGTATTTTGCCCTTTATGGCATTAGTCTTTTCCTCCAAAAAGAAGAATTTGTGACGGAAATAGCGCAAATGGTTTTATCAAAAGTAAGAAAATAGGAGATTAAAATGAAAACTTACGACTATCTAGTAGTTGGTGCTGGTTTGTTTGGTGCAGTTTTTGCCCACGAAGCAGCCAAAAAAGGTAAAAAGGTGAAAGTGATTGAAAAACGTGACCACATCGCCGGTAATATCTATACCAAAGAAGTAGAAGGCATCCAGGTCCATGAGTATGGTGCACATATCTTCCACACTTCTGAAAAGGAAATTTGGGATTATGTTAACCAATTTGCAGAATTCAACCGCTACACAAACACACCAGTTGCCAACTACAAGGGTGAGATTTACAATCTTCCATTCAATATGAATACCTTTAACAAGCTCTGGGGAGTTGTGACTCCTGCTGAAGCTGAAGCTAAAATTGCAGAGCAGCGTGCTGTGTTGGGTGGAAAAACACCTGAGAACTTGGAAGAGCAAGCTATTTCCCTTGTAGGTACAGACATCTATGAAAAATTGATCAAATCATACACCGAGAAACAATGGGAAAAACCATGTACGGAGTTGCCAGCCTTTATCATCCGTCGTTTACCAGTGCGTTTGACTTATGACAACAACTATTTCAATGATACCTATCAAGGTATTCCAATCGGTGGATACACGCAGATTGTTGAAAAAATGTTGGATCATGAAAACATCGATGTAGAGACTAATGTTGACTTCTTTGCCAATAAAGAAGAATACTTGGCAACCTATCCAAAAGTTGTCTTTACAGGTATGATTGATGAGTTCTTTGATTACGAACTGGGTGAATTGGAATACCGTAGCCTTCGTTTTGAAACGGAAGTCTTGGATATGGAAAACTACCAAGGTAATGCGGTTGTTAACTACACTGATAGCGAAACACCTTATACTCGTATCATTGAACACAAGCATTTTGAGTTTGGTACACAACCAAAAACCATTATTACACGCGAGTATTCGAAGACTTGGAAGCGTGGCGACGAGCCTTACTATCCAGTTAACAATGACCGTAATAATAAGCTCTATACTGCCTACAAACGCCTTGCAGAACAACAAGAAAATGTTATTTTCGGCGGCCGTCTGGGTCACTATCGTTACTACGATATGCACCAGGTTATCGGCGCTGCCTTGCAGTGTGTCAGAAATGAAATGGGGGAATAGCATGAAAAGAGTAATAACTTATGGGACTTTCGATTTACTTCATTATGGACATATTAATTTGTTAAAAAGAGCAAAAGCATTAGGAGATTATTTAGTTGTTGTCATTTCTACGGATGAATTTAATTGGAAGGAAAAACAAAAGAAATGTTTTTTTACATTTGAGCAGAGAAAAGCATTAGTTGAAGCTGTTCGATATGTAGATTTAGTTATTCCAGAAGAAAATTGGGAACAAAAGAAATCGGATGTCCACGAATACCACATTGATACATTCGTGATGGGAGATGATTGGAAAGGTCATTTTGATTTTTTAGCTGACGAAGGTGTTGAAGTAGTTTATTTAGAACGCACACCAGAAATTAGCACAACTCAAATAAAAAAAGAATTAAAGGAGTAGTTTACATGGATACAGAATTATCGAAACTACACACTTTAGATATCCTTCTTGCTGAAGAGCTAAAAAGAATTTGCGAAAAACACAAAATTAAATACTTCATGATAGCGGGTACATTATTAGGCGCTGTGAGACATAGGGGATTTATTCCTTGGGATGATGATATGGATTTTGGTATGAGACGTGTTGAATTTGAACGATTCGTTGAAGTTTGCTCATATGAATTAAATTCAGAAAAATTTCAACTTCAAACTATGTATACAGAAAAAGAATATCCATTTAATTTTGTTAAAATTACTCTAAAAGGTACATCAATTATAGAAGAATTTTCAAAGGGGAAGTTGAAAAATAACGGAATTTTTATAGATATTTTTCCAGTTGATAATGTTTCAGATAATAATATTAAAGCATTTTTTCAAATGAGATTATTTTGGCTTTTTAGAAACCTCTTGTTAATTAAGCTAGGGTACGGAGAAAAAACAAAAAAATTCTATACATTTGGGCGAATAGTTGCTAGTCTATTTTCTGTTCAATTTTTAAAATATATGAAAGAGACTGTAATAAAATGTGCTAATTCAGAAATTAGTAAAAAAGTAATTGTAAGTGATGGAACATATGGATTGGAAAAAGAAACAATAGAAGCAAAATGGGTTGACAATACGACTGTATATAAATTTGAAAAATCTGAATTTCCAGGAATTGAAGCTTGTGATGAATATTTATCATATTTTTATGGAGATTATATGATTCCACCGAAGGAAAATAATAGGAATCACCACAATCGCATTAAAATTGATTTTGGTCCATATTAATGAGATGTAAGGAGGTAATTCTAGTATGAAAATCTGCTTAGTAGGATCTTCTGGCGGACATTTGACACATTTAAAGTTATTGGAGCCGTTTTGGAGAGATAAAGAGAGATTTTGGGTAACATTTGATAAAGAGGATGCAAGAAGTGTACTGAAATATGAACGGATGTATTCATGTTATTACCCTACTAACCGAAATATAATTAATTTACTTCGCAATATTTTTTTAGCCTTTAAAATAATACATCGAGAACGACCGGATATAATAGTATCTTCAGGAGCAGCAGTTGCAGTTCCCTTCTTCTACATCGGTAAACTTTATGGAGCAAAGACTGTTTATATAGAAGTGTTTGACAGGGTTGATAGTCCGACACTTACTGGAAAATTAGTATACCCAATAACAGATAAATTTTTTGTACAATGGGAAGAAATGAAAAAAGTATATCCTAAATCTATTAATATAGGGGGGATTTTTTAATGATTTTCGTGACTGTGGGGACCCATGAACAATCGTTTAATCGTCTAATCGAAAGAATAGATAACTTAAAAAAGAACAAAATCATTAAAGATGATGTATTCATCCAAATAGGTTTTTCAACATATGAACCAGAATATTGTGATTGGAAAAGAATGTTGTCGTATGAAGAAATGGAAGAATATTTTTCCCAGGCAGATACTGTAGTTTCACATGGAGGTCCTGCGACTTTTATGGCTGCATTGTCAAAAGGAAAAGTTCCAATTGTGGTTCCTAGATTAGAGAAATTTGGGGAACATGTGAACAATCATCAGTTAGAATTTGTTAAAAAAATTGTTGACAAAGAATATAGTTTAATTGTCATTGAGAATATTGCAGAATTAGATATTGCTCTACAGAATAAATCAAAATATTCAAATAAGGGTGGAAATAATAAATATTTTTGTGAAAGATTCTCGGCTGAGATAAATAAATTAATGCAATAATGCTAATTTTGAATACTTTACTTTAAATGAATAAAATTCAAGGGGTTAAATGAATCAACAGTTTAAAATACTTATGGTTAGTACCGTAGGATTGGAAAAAAATGGAATACATACTTGGATAAAAAATTATTATTGTGCACTATCTCGTAAACAAGATATCAAAATAGATTTAATTGCACCTAGTTTTGAGGACCATGAATTTAGAAAGTATATTGACTCTACGGATGGGGAATACTTTATTTTTAAGACTAGGAAAAGAAACCCTATTGGCTACATGATTCGATTATATAACATAATAAAAAAACGAAAGTATGACGCGATTCATGTACATGGTAGCAGTAATATGATGTTATTGGAGTTGTTACCGGCTTTATTAGCTGGTTGTCGTCATAGGATTGTTCATAGTCATAATACAAGCACTGATCACATATTTATTCATAAGTTACTTAAATTTCCATTTAAAACATTGACCACCAATCGAATTGCTTGTGGTAATGACGCTGGAAAGTGGCTATTTGGTAGTCAAGATTTTACAGTTATTAGGAATGGAGTTCGATTGGAGAATTATGAATTTGATATCACTATTCGTGATTCAATTCGTACAAAATTGAACATCTCTAATAAGGTTGTACTTGGCCATGTTGGAGGTTTCAATCATCAAAAAAATCAACGATTTTTGATAGAACTGATAAAAGAATTCTATATAAGAGATAAAGATGAAGAGTTTCACCTTCTTTTAATAGGTGATGGGGAAGAATTTTCTACTATTCAGAATTTGATTGAATCGTATGGATTGTCAAAAAGTGTTACTTTACTTGGAGCATTGGATAATGTAGGAGAGTATCTCCAAGCAATTGATATTTTTGTTTTGCCATCCTATTTTGAAGGGCTACCATTTGTTCTTATTGAAGCTCAGGCAGCTGGACTCCCTATTGTGTCTAGTGATTTTGTAACAAAAGAAGTTGATTTATTTGGTAAAATAACTTTTTTACCTTTAGATGTTTCCAAATGGTGTAATGAAATATCAACAATGAATTTTGCTCGTTGTCAAAATCCAAATTTAATGCGAACACTAGGATATGATTTACATAATAACAGTGAACAACTATATGATTATTATAGTAAAATCATTAGTGATTGATCAAACTGGACTGGAGGTAAAATGATTAGTTTAATAATGTCAACATATAATGGTTCAAAGTATCTAATTGAGCAATTGGATTCTATTCGATTACAGACACTAACACCAGATGAAATAATCATCCGAGATGATTGTTCAACAGATGGAACTTTTGAACTCATAAAAGACTATATTTCCCGACATTCTCTATCGAATTGGACAGTTCTTAGAAATGAAATTAATTTGGGATGGAAAATTAATTTTTCTGAGTTGATTAAGATTGCAAATGGAGAGATTGTATTCTTATGTGATCAAGATGATATTTGGGAATTAGATAAAATTGAGAAAATGTCCTCAATAATGGATAATAATCCCCAAATACAGTTATTAGCTTCTAATTATACTCCGTTTTATGATGAAGATGGTCAAAAGTTGTCCCTAAGAAAAGATGAAACTAATAACGATTTTAGTATTTATCGTCCACAAACCTATAAATATTTTTTTTATGTTATGAGACCAGGTTGTGTCTATGGATTTAAAAAGGGATTGATAAAGTATCTTCAAGAATATATTAGTTCAGAAGACGGTCACGATGCTTTTTTATGGCGAATTTCGATGTTACTTGGGTCACTCTATTTATATAATGCCTCTACGATTCGTTTCAGGAGGCACTCTAGCAATGCAACTCGTAAAACTCAACTGAACATAGGGCGACAAAAAGAAAACATTCTATATTATAATGATTTTATCCAGAGAATGGATTCACTTGTAAATAATGAATCAGAAAAAATACATCCAGATGATTTAAAAAAGTACTATCAATTTAAAAAATGGATTGAGCTCCGTGTAAGATTAGTCAAAAATAGAAAAATATTGGATGCATTAAAATTAGTGAGATATATCAAGTGCTATTACTCATATAGAACTTATCTTGCGGATATATACTTTTTTATGGTAAGAGGGAAGGAAGACTAATATATGAAGATTAAAATAAATGAATTTCTTTTCTCTGTGGCTTATTATCCCTGGATATTCTCTTGGATGTTTACATCAACGTATTTGAAAGATGTTTTCCATCCCTATGGGATAATAAATATATGGGAGTATATAGGAGTACTCTGTATAATTTTGAAATTTTGTTTCCGTAAAAAAGTTGATTTAAAAAGTTTAGTACTAATCCCAACGGCAATTATTATTTCATTTTTTGTGTCAAAAGACAATGGTAATGCATCATTTGTTTTTTATAGTTTTTTACTTATTTTTGCAGCAGTAGATTTAGATTTTGATAGAATAGTAAAGTGGTCAATGTATCTACAAATTATTTCACTAGTACTGACTGTTTCTATGAGTCTTCTTCATATGATTCCAAATGACTTGTTTGTATCATCTGCAGGTGGGTTTCTTAGGAACAGATATAGTTTAGGATACACTTTTCCGACTTTTGTACCAAATTATTTTTGTTCAATAGTTATTGAATATGTTTATTTAAGATTTCGAAAAGTTTCGTGGTTAGAAGTTCTTCTAATTTTTGTTTTCAATATATATATTTATCAACAAACTGGAACTCGTCTAACTTTTATTCTGGTGTTTATGATAATAGTCTTTGAAAGAGTATTGAGAAATTATTCTAATATATTTGTCAAGAGTGTACCATACTCGTTCATATTGTTATCAGTAATTACATATTTGGCTACCGTATTATATTCGCCTACCAATACTATATTTGTAAAGTTAAATTTTATTCTAAGTCAGCGTCTTAGATTTGCCCAACAAGGACTCCAAAATTGGGGAATTAGCTTGTTTGGTACTAGTATCACGTGGAATAGTGATGCAACGAATTACAATTATGTAGATTTCTCTTACATAAATATGTTGGTTTCGTATGGGATAATCGTTTTCTTAATTGTCATTATAGGATATACTATCTATGGATTCATAATCAAGAAGTCTAATAATGAAGCTTTAACTTTGGTATTGTGGATTTGGGCTATTCGAGCTTCAGTAGATCCACAATTATTCTTGTTATGGTTTAACCCATTCCTTATTTTAGTTGGAATGGGACTCTTGTACAATAGAAAGGGAAAGAATGCTATCAATTATATGTGTACATAATGATCAAGAAGTATTGGAAAAGAATCTTTTAAAGACTCTTAGGGAACAATCTTTTAAAGATTACGAGCTAATATTGGTAGATACTACCCAACGAGCTTTCAATTCTGCAGCTGAGGCGCTTAATTATGGAGGAGAGAAAGCTAAAGGTGAAATCATTGTTTTTGTTCATCAAGATATTCAGCTAACCTCTAAATTTTTTCTAGAAGAACTTGCTAAGCACTCAAAAGAGTATGAGTTTGGCATTGCTGGAGTTGCTGGAATAGGAGTGAATTTAGAATCATTTTCAAGGATTGGACATGGAAGCCATAAAGAGTACTCTGCCAAAAATTATGAATTTACTGAACCAATTAATGCACTAAGTTTAGATGAATGTTTATTAATAATTCCTAAGAATATATTTGAGAAAAATAAATTTTCTAATCTTGGAAATACTTGGCATCTCTACGGTACTGATTATAGCCTGAAAATGCTATCCTTAGGGAATCGAGTATTAATATTACCAATTGGTCTTTGGCACTTATCTGAGGGAAAATCTCTTAATTTAAATTATTTTGATACTATACGTAATGTAGCTAATTTATATAATTCCTTTGATAACATCTATACCCTTTTTGGGAAATGGCCTACAAATAAATTCTTATTGTATTTGAAAACGTTTTACAGAAAAACTAGATACCAAATTTTAGGGAGATAGAAATGAGCATTTATGTAATAACTCACAAGGAATTTAATGACTACTTAAAGACACCAATCTATAAACCATTACTTGTTGGTGCAAATAAAAATTCGGGACCAGATCATTATCTAAAAGACAACTCAATAGAGGATAATATTTCAAATAAAAATGAATCCTTTTGTGAATTGACAGGTCAATATTGGATTTGGAAATCTAGTAAGGACGATGTAATTGGTTTATGTCATTATAGACGATATTTCACAAAAAATAGTAAGTTTTTTTCGAAATCATTCGTACCTTCAGAAACAGAAATACTAGATTTCTTGTCAAAATACGATATTATATTGCCAGTCAAAAGACAATTTTACAAAGATGGTCAAACAGCTAAAGAATTTTTTTATAATTTTCACGATCCCGATGTATGGGAGAATTGTAGAGAGCTAATTAGAAATAATTGCCCAGAGTATTTAAGTTCATTCGAATGGTTTGAAAATGAAAAAGAAGGCTATTGTTATAACATGTTAATCTCAAACAGAGAAATTTTTGACAATTATTCAAAATGGTTATTTGATATATTGTTTGAGTTGGAAAAAAACATTGATTTGTCTAAGTATGATAACTATAATAAAAGGATGATAGGGTTCGTTTCAGAGCGTTTGATTAACGTGTGGGTACACAAAAATCAATTATCTGTGAAAGAATTACCTGTGGTCTTCACCGAGCCTGATTTAAAAATAAAAAAACTTCTTAAAAATTTATAATATTGAACTTTGGCTATTATTTAGTGAATTGAAATTGTACTGAAAAATGGCTCTTTGTCAACTGTAGTGGGTAGATGAAAAGTTAACACCTAGAGAGGACGAAATTCGTTCTCTCTTTCTTTATGTTCAAGGCAATCAAAATCGTAACCGCCCAATAACAAGGTACCTCCCCAATCACTCCCTCCTCCTGTATACTGTGAGAAAAACATAACTGGAGGATTTTTTTATGTCACAACCCATCGTCCCATTGACTGTAACCGCCCAATAACAAGGTATCTATCTACTCACTCCCTCCTCCAGTATACTGTTAGAAAAACAAAACTGGAGGATTTATTATGTCACAGCCCATCGTCCCATTGACTGTTCCCAAAACTAGACACTTTGAGAAGAAAGGTAGAAACGATATTCTGATGAAAATTCGCCTCGGAAAGGTGGAAGTCACATTTTTCCAATCTATCAACCATGAAGTAATGGAAATAATCTTGGATAAGGTACTGCACTATGTGGC
>NZ_POPB01000356.1 GCF_002964045.1 Streptococcus suis
CATCTGGAGATAAGCGGTCAAAGTTACGGATTGGTTCCGCAATGATGTCCAAAATACGCTTTTTCGGGTTAAAACTTGAAAGAGAGTCTTGGAAAATCATTTGAACATCACGATTAAAGTTTCCTTTTTTACCACGTGATTTGTTGGTTACATTTTGTCCCTCATAGATAATCTGACCAGAAGTGGCACGCTCTAAACCGATAATTGCCTTACCAATGGTCGATTTCCCAGAACCTGACTCACCTACCAAACCATAGGTTTTTCCTTCTTCAAACTCAATATTA
>NZ_POPB01000357.1 GCF_002964045.1 Streptococcus suis
GCAGAAATCTTTGGTGTCAGTCTGGATTATCTGGTTTTAGGAAAAGAGCCTGAGAAGGAAATTGTAGTGGAACAGCGAGGAAAAATGAATGTTTGGGAATACTTGAACGAAGAATCCAAACGACCTCTTACAAGAGGAGATTTTGTCTTTCTCATTCTTTGTTTCATTGTCTTCTTATGTGCAATGTTTATTAAGCATTATTTTTAACGAAGCTTGCCAAACAGCAAGCTTTTTCTCTACTTTTCTGCTATAATAGTCATGATTGAATTTTTAATTGGAGAGTAAAAAAACATGGCTTTAACAGCAGGAATCGTCGGTTTGCCAAACGTTGGTAAATCAACCCTATTTAACGCAATTACCAAGGCAGGAGCAGAAGCTGCAAACTACCCTTTC
>NZ_POPB01000358.1 GCF_002964045.1 Streptococcus suis
GTCTCCTCATTAGGTAAGTGTTCTAGAAGATAGTTCATATATTTCTCTGCATCAAGTCCGTGTCGCTTAGCTGTTTCTAAAAGACTCAAAATGACAGCTGTTGACTTGGCTCCCTCAAAGCTTTGAGAGAATAGCCAATTTTTTCTGCCCATCACCAAGGTCTTCATAGCCCTCTCAGCCATATTGTTGGACAGGACTAGGTCACCGTCCGATAGAACGGTTCGGAAGGTGGTTTCGTATTTGAGGCTATACTCTATTGCAGTACCCAATTTGGAGCCTGGCAAGACAGCCTGTTCACGGCACCAATCAAAGAACTCGTCCATCAAGGGAGCCAACTCTGTCTGTCGTTTATGCAG
>NZ_POPB01000359.1 GCF_002964045.1 Streptococcus suis
GGAGCCAAGTCAACAGCTGTCATTTTGAGTCTTTTAGAAACAGCTAAGCGACACGGACTTGATGCAGAGAAATATATGAACTATCTTCTAGAACACTTACCTAATGAGGAGACACTCGCAAAAAAGGAGGTGCTGGAGGCTTATTTGCCATGGAAGGAAAAAATTAAGAGAGCATGTAAATAGAAAAAGGTTCCAGAGTCGATAGGACTTTGGAGCCTTTTCAAAATACTTTGTTATTGGGCGGTTACAAAACACCCATGCTTTCCATCAAATCAGAAGCAGGGGTGTCTTTTAGAAATTTAATTTTTTACAGGCCCATTAGCAGCGGTATCAATTGCGTTTTTAATGGTTTGTGCAAACAGGTCTGCGCCATTTGTTTCAAGGTTGAAGTGAACAAGATCGGTATTGAGCCAAATGGTGGGGTTGTCTTTGGCAACCTGGTACCAATCTGCAATAGAGATATAGTCATATTTTTCAGCTAAATCTTGTTCATATTGACCAGTCTTATAGGCAATAGAATTACTTGGTGTGTAGTTACCATCATACGGAGTAACAAAAATCAATCGGTGCCCTTTAGGGAAATCATTTACAAGCTGATCTAATAATTCTTGATAATTATCAGCAGCATTGGTTCCAAGAGCGACAACAACCGTTTCTTTCAGTGTATTATTTTGTTTGTACAGAGTGATGAGTTTTGAAATCTCTGTCAAGTTACGACTGACAGTACCATCAATTTGTGCATCAGGAAGAGTTTCTTGAATAGCTGAGCTGGCTCTCACTGTAACAGAATCTCCAAAAATAGTAATCCCTTTTTGGATTTCAAAACCCGTAGCCTTGACATTTTCTGCTGCAGATCGAGTAGTATTCATTTGAGTTTGGGCTTGGTAAATACTACTGATCATATTTTCGTGTTCAAAACTTCCGAGTTTAGGGGCAAATAGGCATATTCCTAGTCCCAAAATTGCTAGTGAACTTAAGCTGATTTCTATCCATTTTTTATATGGTTTTAAATCGATTGGAAGTCCAAATAGCTGACCGACTTTACCTGCAACAAATGGTTCAAAAATATAGAAGGAAATCGTTGCCAGGATAACAGAAAAGATGAAGGAGAGGGCGGCTGCGATTGTTCCATTGGTCAATTGAGTGAAAATAGTTACCAAGGGCCAATGGAAGAGATAGATTCCGTAGGAAATATTTGCAAGGAAGAGAATAATCTGAGGTTCTTTGATGGATTCGGTTTTCTCATGTAAAATTCGAGCGGAAAATACCATAGCTGCAGTAGCCAAACTGGATAGGAGTAGGCCAACCAAGTAGGTCCATATAGAGCTAAATTGGAGGGTGAAGAGTAAAATGATTTCAACTACTAGTCCACCAACAAAAATCCCAAGTGTTTTGAAGAAACTAAGTTTTTCAACCAAGTTATGAAATTGAGGTGTTGTATTGCTGACACCTGCAATAGTTGCTAACATTCCACCTAGAAAGAAGGGAAATGTATGTGTAAAGCTGGAATAATAAATAGATGAAAAATTGTCTGTAAAAAAGCTAGATAGAAACATGGCTAGGAAACTAAGTGTAAATAAACCAGTTGATGTTAGGAAAATCGTTCCTCTCAACTGCCCAATACTTTTAGAAATTCTCGCCATGAACCAAACGTAACCTGCCCAAAGTAAGTAGTATTGGACTTCGATTGCTAGGGTCCATGTGTGGACAAAGAGGTGAGGGGCAAATTGATTTTCGTAACTTCCTCCAGCCAAAATTTCAAAAAAGTTTGTCATAAATCCTAGCGTGGCTGCCACCTGGCTCCCGATGTTTGCTCGAAAATCATTACGAATGAGCAGGGTAAGAGGGAGTATCAATAATATGGTCAACACCAAAGGAGGAAGAATGCGATAAAATCTTCTTTTGAAAAAGCCAATAATATCAATTTTTTTATTTTTGGAAAATTCATCGATGAGTAATGCTGTCGTTAAATAACCAGATAGGGTGAAAAAGAGGTCCACCCCAACGAATCCTCCCGGAAAATTTTTGATAAAGAAGTGATAGAGTAGGACAAAAACTAGTCCAATTACCCTAATCAGTGAAAGCCATTTAATTTTCATTTTGATAGATCCCCTGTTTGAACGTCCCTTCGTATGTCGCTTGACCTTCAGTGGTCAATTTTCCCTTGCCGTCAGCATAGCCATTTCTGAATTGACCGGTATAGACCCAACCGCTGACTGATTTATAGGTTCCATTTCCGTTAAAAATGCCATTCCTGAATTGGCCTTCGTAGACATCTCCGTTTTCAAAGGTTAGTGTCCCTTGTCCATTCATTTTGCTAGCAACGACATTTCCGTTATACTGTATTCGTCCGTCATCTAAAGACAACACTTCTTTTGTACCAATTCGTCCCGTAAATACTGAAAGGGCACAAAAAAGTATGATTAAGATAGAAAGGACTTCAATTCTGGGTCTTGTAAAGAAGTCCGAAAAGGAATTCTTTACTTGTTTGTTTTTTTTAAACTCTTTCATAGATTCACACTTTCGATAATTTTTGATAAACAGTACTGATGGTATCTTAACTATTTTAATTGATTTCAATATCAATACCATCTGATTCATTTTACCATTTTTTTACAAATATTACAAAAATATTACGCAGAACATTCTAACATCCTATATTGTCAGTATGATAGTATGCCTGAAATAAATGAAAACTAAGGCAAATCTAGTTTATGATGGAAGGTATGGCACGGGGAAAATGTATTAAGTCAATTTATCTAACCAATCCTGACATCCCTGTTTAACCATACGGTAGGTTTCTTGGAAATCCCCTGTGTACCAAGGGTCAGGGACCGATTTGTCAGCGAATTGGAAAATCTTATCATGGGCATGGGCAGGAGCCATTTTCCGCAAATCACGGACGTTGTTGCTGTCCATGCCGATGATATAGTCAAATTCCTCAAAGTCTGTTTGAGAGATTTGTTGAGAGGTTTTGGTTTGGTCGTAGGCAATACCATACTCTTGAAAAATTTGCTGGGTTCCTGGGTAAATCGGATTGCCATGTTCCCAGCTGGACGTTGCCCGACTTTCAATGTGTAAGTTGTCAGTTAAATCTTTCATGACAAATTCTGCCATGGGGCTACGGCAGATATTGCCTAAACAAACAAAGAGGAGTTTTGCCATATTGTATCCTTTCTTTAAAAAAACGACCCTAAGGTCGTTTGTGTTTATTCCTTATCAAAGGCTTTCTTGATACCGTCAACTGCACCTTCAATGCCGTCTTTTGCATCTTCAACCAATTCTTTTGCCTTGCCCAGACCTTTTTCCACAAGCCCTTCAACTTCAAGACCTTTATCGCCTGTTAACTTGCCCAAACCTTCTTTGACAGAACCTGTCAACTGGTCGAGTTTTGCATTCAATTTATCTTCTGACATATGAACCTCCAATAGATGTTATAGGGAGTGATGGGAGAAATTCCCATATGTTGACTATCTATAGAATAACTTAAAGATCCTCATTTTGCAAGCGTTTTGCTTGTCTAAAAAAGGACTTCTCACTAGATGGTAATTAGTTGCACATTTATTTAAATAACATTATAATAAATATAAATAAAAATATAAGAAAGAAGGTTCCTTTTATGAAAAAAGAAATATTGAAGCCATCAGCTGAAGTTGCTAGTCTGTCTCTGGGGAAATCTCTGAACTATCAGGATACCAAGGCTATTCTCAATCAAGCTGTCGCAGACCTGTCAGTGGCTCATTCTATCTTGCATCAAGTTCATTGGTATATGCGTGGTCGTGGTTTTATGATTTGGCATCCTAAGATGGACGAATATATGGATGAGTTGGATGGATATTTGGATGAGATGAGTGAACGTTTGATTACTTTAGGTGGTGCACCGTTCTCAACACTGAAAGAATTTTCTGAATATAGTCAGCTGAAAGAGGTTCCTGGGGATTATAGCTTGACGATGGAAGAGCAACTGGCGCGTGTGGTGGATGTTTTCCGTTATTTAGCTGATTTGTTCCAAAAAGGTTTTGATGTCAGTGATGAAGAAGGTGACAGCGTAACCAACGACATTTTCAATGTGGCTAAGGCTAGTATTGAAAAACATATTTGGATGTTGCAGGCTGAACTTGGTCAAGCTCCTAAGTTGTAAATAGTTGAAGGGTCCAGTAGGACTCTTTTTTGCTGCAATCTTTAATATGACATTTGTCACATGAGTCCATGACAAAGGCTTCTAGTAGGGGTGTGGGTGATACGTTATACTGAGTGTGTAAAAGGAATTCAGTCAGTAATTAGTGTAAGGAGAGTAGTATGAAATCATTTGTTCAAACAGGTTTATCTTATTTCACAGTTGCCTTTGTGTTTCTCTATGCTTCCTGCATTTTGTTTGGTCAAGGCTTGCAAGTAATGACCTACTTGGCTTGGTCCTTACCAGCAAGTATGGTCATTGGGATTGTTGGAGCGGTGATATGTCAGAAAGGAGAGCAAGGATGATTCAAGTCAATCAGTTAGAAAAAATCATCAAAGGACGGACCATTTTGTCCGATATTTCCTTTGAGATAAGGTCTGGGGAATGTGTGGCCTTGATTGGTCCTAACGGGGCTGGGAAAACAACGCTCATGTCCTGTTTGTTGGGGGATAGAAAGGCGACGAAAGGCCAGGTTTTGTTGGACGGTCTGGCTCCGCAGGCTCAGTCTAATAAAGAAACGGTGGCAGTCTTGCCACAGGAAAATGCTATTCCGACAGACTTGAAGGTCAAGGAATTGCTCCGCTTTTTCCAAGCCATCTACAATGATAGTCTGACAGATGTGGAAATCGACAGCCTGCTCTGCTTTTCCCCAGAGCAAAAAAATCAACTGGCCGGCAAGCTATCGGGTGGTCAGAAGCGGCTCTTGGCTTTCGTCATCTGCCTGATTGGCAAACCCAAGTTGCTCTTCTTGGACGAGCCGACGGCGGGCATGGATACTTCGACCCGCCAGCGTTTTTGGGAGATTGTCCATGAGCTTAAGGCTCAGGGTGTGACTATTTTTTATACCAGCCACTATATCGAGGAAGTGGAGCATACGGCGGAGCGGATTTTGGTTTTGCACCAGGGGCGGTTACTAAGAGATACCACGCCATTTGCTATGCGGAGTGAGGAGCAAGAAAAAGAAGTGACACTGCCGATTGCCTTTGCGGCGGTGGTGGAGAGCTTGGCTGAAATCAATGAAATCAGCTACAAACAAGATACGGTCAGCTTCAAGACCCGAGCCATTGAGCAGGTTTGGGCTAGTTTGCAGGAGGCAGGTTGTCGGATTTCAGACCTAGAGGTTCAGAACAAAACTCTGCTCAATAGCCTATTTGACAAGACAAGGGAGGAAGAATCATGAAAGCATTGGTGCAAGTAGAAGCGGTCAAATTATCTAGAAGTTTGGGAGTTTTTCTCCTGTCAATCGGGATGCCTCTTATCTTTTTCCTGATTTTCTCATCGACAGTTCAGTTTGATGATGCGACCACGCAAAAGGCCTTTATCCAGTCCTATATGCTGACCATGACAGGTTTTTCCATGTCGGGCTTTGCCCTCTTTACCTTTCCTATGATGCTGGCTGAGGATAGAAACAATAGTTGGTTGACCTTTATCCAGCATTCTCCCCTGCCGATTTGGCAATACTATCTTTCAAAACTGGTGCGGGTCTTACTCTGCTTTGTGTCTTCCATTGCCATTGTTTTTGCGGTCGGAGGCTTAGTCAAGGGAGTTGAGATGACAGCTCAAGAATGGGTGTTTTCGGCTCTCTTGCTTTTAGTAACCTCTATCGTATTTCTAGCCATTGGCTTGCTTTTGGTGCAAATCCAGTCGGAACAAACCATGTCGGTGGTGGCCAACTTGCTCTACTTTGTTCTGGCTATCATGGGTGGCTCTTGGATGCCTGTCTCCCTCTTTCCTGACTGGGTACAGCGAATTTGCAAACTTATGCCCAGCTACCATGTCAATCAGCTGGTGACCACCTATGCCCAAGAGGGAGATTTTCTCTGGAAATCCTTGCTAATTGTCCTAGGATATGCCATAATTTTCTTAGGAATTGCTCTGACCATCCATAAAAAATCTGACCAGCAGTGAGGTGACCCATGATTTTTGAAAAAAGAAAGATACCACTCATGTTCTTCGTGGGCATGATCTTTCTCTATTTTCCGCTTTATTATGCCCAATATTCTCCAAATCCGACGGCTGTGGTTCTAGCAACCATTCTTTTTGCCCTAGTCTATTGTTCTCTCTTTTACACAGACCACAAGCTCTATTCCATGCTGGGCTGGTTTTACCTGATTGGCTACATCGCCGTCATGAGTTTTTGGGGCAATCTGCAGTTTTCCCTCTTTATCTTCAACCTGTCCAATATGCTGGGCTGGTATTATAAGGAAACTCGGCCGACCTATCGAACGGTGTCCTATGGGATCTTGTTGCTGGCCATTATCCTCTGGGCCCTTTTTGGACCTGTTCCCTTTGAAATGCGGGCTTTTGCACTCATCATTCACTTTTTCGGCTTGGCCTTGTTGATTTTCAGTTGGATTGAAACCAAGCGGGAAGCTCTCCAACAACGGATTCAGGAACAAAATGCTTCCATTAACCTCTTGCTTGCTGAGAACGAACGCAACCGCATCGGTCAGGACTTGCACGATACCCTGGGCCATGTCTTTGCCATGCTGTCCGTCAAGGCGGAGCTGGTCAAGACCCTTTTGGACCACGACCAGATTGACCAGGCCAAGAAGGAAGTGCAGGAGCTCCAGAACTTAGCCAAGGACTCCATGCAGGACGTCCGCCAGATTGTCCAGTCCCTCAAGCAGCACACCGTGGCAGAGGAACTCCAGATTTTGCAGCAGATGTTGGACTTGGCAGGAGTGGACTTGGTCGTTTTGGGCGGAGAAATAGCAGATCAGCTCAGTTTGCCTGTCCAGAACAAACTGGCTATGGTGCTGAGAGAGTTGGCCAATAACCTGCTCAAACACAGCCAGGCTAGCAAGTGCCGTTTGATAGTTGAAGAAGACCAGCAAGAATTGGTCTTGCACTACGAAGACAATGGTGTGGGCTTTGCCCAGTTGACAGGTCAAGAATTGCATACTATAAAGGATAGGTTGGTGACGGTGCAGGGTAGTTTGGAATTTCTTTCTCTGGTACAGCCCACCCGCCTGTCCATACGAATTCCGCTTGAGGAGGTGGTAGAATGAGAATCTTAGTCGCAGAAGACCAGGCCATGTTGCGGGACGCCCTCTGTCAGCTCTTGGGCTTTCAAGATGCGGTTGAGGCTGTTTTACAGGCAGAAAACGGCAGTCAGGCCCTTGTTCTTTTGGAAAAAGAGCCAGTAGATGTGTTACTCTTAGATATTGAAATGCCTGAGAAGACGGGGCTGGATGTCCTGGAATGGGTGCGTGAGAAATCCCTGCCCGTCAAGGTAGTCATCATGACCACCTTCAAGCGACCAGGCTATTTTGAGCGGGCGGTTAAGGCGGATGTGGATGCCTATGTGCTCAAAGAGCGCTCCATCTCGGACCTTATGCGGACCATTGAAACGGTCTTGGCGGGGCGAAAGGAGTACTCGCCAGAGCTAATGGATATTCTCCTGACCCAACGCAGTCCCTTGACGTACCAGGAAAGCCAGCTGCTCAAGCTAGTAGCTGACGGCTTGTCCAATAAGGAAATCGCCAGCCAGCTCTACCTATCTGACGGGACGGTCCGCAACTACATGACCTCTATCCTGTCCAAGCTAGGTGCTGAAAACCGCACGGCTGCTGTTAAGATAGCACAGGAAAAGGGTTGGCTATAAAATTATAAAGAGGCTGGGCAAAAACTAGCCAATAACTAAAAAAATACACAGACAGATTGAGCTGCTTCAGATGAAATCCAGCCGAACTGTCTGTGTTTTTCTTTCTGTTTCTACTCTCTTGG
>NZ_POPB01000036.1 GCF_002964045.1 Streptococcus suis
CACAGTTTAAGCGCTTCCTTATCATCCGTAGTAATAGAACCGTTAGAATAGTAGTTAATATAACCATTTTCTAATCTAGAACATCCTATCTTATCCCCATTTTGACCTTCTTTATACAAGAAACTATTTGGGGACTCTTCAATCACAGACAGATTAATCTTACAGTGTTTTGAATTTCTCCTCTAATGCTACATACTATATCACCACTTTCACCCCCAAAATCCTTTTATCAAGCAATTACAGAGTGCCTCAATATATTTTTACAAAATG
>NZ_POPB01000360.1 GCF_002964045.1 Streptococcus suis
TATCAGGATATTTTTGATAGAGATATTTGGAGATCATCAACTGGAGAACAGCGTCTCCTAAAAATTCCAAGCGCTCATTATGTGAAATTTTTAGAAGGCGATGCTCATTGGCATAAGAAGTATGGGTAAAAGCCGTTTCTAATAAATTCAAATCCGAAAAATCAATCCCAAAATCAGCCAATAATTTTGCATGTAAATCTTTCATCTATATGCTCCTTTCTAACTTAAACGAAATAGATGGTTTACATTTACTCCGTCCTAACA
>NZ_POPB01000361.1 GCF_002964045.1 Streptococcus suis
CGCTTGGTTTAACTGATTTATCATCTGCGATTTCATCTTCTGTTCCTTCGATAACATAACGAGCTACAACTGAACCTGTCTTAACAACTGGGGTTTCTACTTTTTCTTTGTACTCGTAGGTGATGGTTTGTTCGCCTTCTTTAACAACACCGTTTTCTGGGGCATCGCCTTCTTTTGTACGTGTACGAACAAGCTCGTAAGTCTTACCATCTTTTGTGATAGTTGCTGGTGGTGTATCACCGTATGGCTCATCTACTGGTGTATCGGTCGGTTTAACTGATTTATCATCTGCGATTTCATCTTCTGTTCCTTCGATAACATAACGAGCCACTACTGAACCTGTCTTAACAACTGGGGTTTCTACTTTTTCTTTGTACTCGTAGGTG
>NZ_POPB01000362.1 GCF_002964045.1 Streptococcus suis
TATCAAGTGGCCTTTCAGTTGCTAGGCTTCGTACCTGGTGTGGACTATACAGATGTGGAGGAATTCCGCAAGACCAGCCAGTTTCCTATTGTCTACGGAGATGTCATCGATAACCTCTACCAACTCCTCAATACCCGTACCAAGTCTGGAAACACCTTGATTGACCAGCTGGTCAGCGACGACCTAATCCCAGAGGACAATCGCTACCACTTCTTCAATGGCAAAGCCTTGGCAACTTTTTCGACCAAGGACCTCATTCGTGAGGTGGTCTATGTGGAAACGCCTGTCGATACGGC
>NZ_POPB01000363.1 GCF_002964045.1 Streptococcus suis
TGATTGAAGATGAGGCTCTCTTCATTGACGGGACTAAGGTAGAAGCTGATGCCAATAAGTATTCCTTCACGTGGAAAAAGGCCGTTGAACGCTATGAAGATGCCTTGAACGGAAACATTTCTGCCCTCTATGACAAACTGGTCCAAGAAGGGGTAAATACTGCCTTGTCCAAGGAAGAATGCCTCACTAGCGAGGGACTAAACCAACTCCTACAAGAAACCGAACAAGTATTGGATGAGGTGGAAGAAGCTATCTCACAAGAGCCTAAAGTC
>NZ_POPB01000364.1 GCF_002964045.1 Streptococcus suis
AACAGTCAATGGGACGATGGGCTGTGACATAATAAATCCTCCAGTTATGTTTTTTATAACAGTATACAGGAGGAGGGAGTGATTAGATAGATACCTTGTTATTGGGCGGTTACGAAAAGTTTTATAAGTATCCTAATAAAAATCATAATTTTGTAAGTAAAATAGGAACAGTAAATCGAACTGCTCCTATTTTTCTGTTAAATACTTTGTAGTTTTCTTGTAAGAATAGCGGTAGATTAGCGGATTTTCATCTACGGTACTTACTTCAAATATGAAGAAGTGATCGCGATTATCTCTGGACTTTTCCTTATTGAGGACAAAGTAATTCTTATATGAAGTCGCCATTGTTTTGAGGATATCATCGGTCAGGAAGGTCAATGGAATATTCATGTTGGAGTAGCGGTAGAAGTCACGTTCAAATTCTTGGTAGCTCTCGCTGTAGTAGTCCATTTGCAGGTGATTACGCTGAAATTCAAGCTGATTCATAAAGCACCTCCTCAACAAGTTCAATACTAATAATGTCTTTCAATTTCAAATTGATGTGACCTGTTGTAGTTTTTATCAAAATATAATCCTTATTCAGACTTGGTATTGTTCCAGTATAAGAAACACGCTTGTTTTTTTCAACGACATGAATGCGCGTGTTCAGTTGCCCAGCATAAACTTGACTGAGGAGTAATAATTTCTTCTCCAGTGACAAATCTGACATATACGTTACTTTGTTTGCATCGTCAGTGAGTGCTGATGTATGCTCAGAAAGGAAAAATCCCATCCATTTTTGCATCTTAGTATCTTGGTACTCTCTTGCTGATTGAAATGGTAAGTATGAACGATCAATCATTTCAAATCCTTTCTATGCAGACGCAAGGATATTTTTATCAAATTGAATCGTAAAACCTTGAATTCCCCCACCTGTGTAATGTTCTTTAAAGTGATTGATTACCTCAGTATAGATCATCATAGATGAGCTTGTTGGCTTAATACTAAATGTAAATTCCAAAGGTAATCGGTTTTCTGATTTAGCATGTACTAGTCGTATCGATATTTCAGTTGTTTTAAGTTTTCTCTGGCGAAGTTTTGAAGATACTGTTTCAACGACTCCGTGTAATATCCTTTCAATCACCTCAATATCATTACATCCTTTACTATGGATTTCTGAAAATTGTACAGTATTTGTTTCTTGTTTCATTTTAATCCCTCCAATCCACCAGCGGAATGACCGCCGATAAGTTTGCTACGTTCAATATTTCTGGAACCTTCGGTTAGGACGGTTCCTTTTTGTATGGCCAAAAAGCCAAACTGTTCTCTGACAACATCAATTGCTGTCTGAAGTCTATTTTCTTTTTCAATTTGTTCTACATCGTCAAATAGTGATAGTAGAGTATAATTTTCATCTATGAAGCCACTATAAGATACACCGATTTGTCTCACTGCACCAGAGTTGTATTTCTTTCGGAATAATTCTAGTACATGACCAACCATTGTTTTTGGAAGATTTGCTGGGTCAATTTTTTTCTGAGCATTTATAGATTTTTTCATCTCAGTCCTAGAATAGCCAATATGAATAGAAACAACAGTTGCTTTCTTATGGGCTGAACGCAGTCGATTAGCAACTTGATCAGCCATTTCAGCCAATACGATTTCAATTTCTCTTTGGGTTCTATAATCTCTAGGAAGTACTTGTGAGTTACCCAATCCTCGTGATTTTGGTTTATAGGGTTCATGGACATTGCTCTCATCAACTCCATTGGCGTGAAACCAAAGTTGAACACCGACTTTACCGAATTCTTTTTTGAGAATATCAGGATTGAAATTGGCCAGTTCTTTGATTGAATGAATACCAAGTTTTTGTAAATGAATCTCAGTCTTACTGCCTATACCCCAAAAGTCGGTTAATTTTGGAATAGACCATACCTTGGTTTCTACATCTTGGTATGACCAGTTAGCCCTCATTGTAGCAGTTTTCTTAGCTTCATTATCTAGAGCTAATTTAGCTAGAAGAGGGTTGGAGTTGCTCATTCCCACAGTTGAGATAATACCTGTTTTACGGTAAATATCTCTCTGAATCATAGCGGAAACATTATCTAACTTATCTTTCCTTGACATTGACTTATCAGAAATAAAGTAAGAAAGTGAGCTAGTAAGGTCGATAAAACCTTCATCAATTGAATAGGGGAGAATGTCATCTGGAGCAGCATAGTCTTGAAAGATATGTTGAATCTCTAAATTCTTCTCAATATATCTGTCCATGCGAGGAGGAACAATGAGTGTACGCTTTGCCCAGTGTTCGATGAAAGATTTATACTTTGGTGTTACGTCTATCCCCTGTTTCCACGCATTCTGGTAGCTGAATTTACGAGTGTTTACGTCAAAAGGCAAGTCGTAAGAACGCCCTACGTTTGCTTTTCCGAAAACTTTCTTAAACATAGGAGAAGAAGCCAGTATTAATCCTGCTGAGTTACCCGCTCGGCTCATGACGCATAATGATGTGTAGAGCGGATGCAAACCTCTATCTACACACTCAACCGAAGCGTAAAAGGACTTCATATCGAGGAAGGCTATGTCACTTTGAGGTTCTATAGAGTAGTCGATATAGCCCATAGGGTTACCTCCTTTTGAGTTTTTCTAGCTCTTCGATAAGTTCATCGATGTAGTCTGTGATGTCGTATTCTAATTTGTCAGGGCTGAAGAAAATACGTTCTTCTTTGATGTAAATCATTTCTTTAACGTTCATTGGTATTCTCATCCTCCTCGGTCATAGCAATCAAAACAGAATCTTCTATCAAAAAAGCGTAAGGATAGATTTTTGCATCCTCATTTTGAGGAATAAGAATTTCATCGAATCCTTCATTCCCTAGTCGCTCTTCAAAGTTGTCCATATTGAATATTTCAACTTTACAATCAGGGTTGAAACCATACGTTCCAAGTTCTAAGATATCTTTTAATTTCATGACTATACTCCCTCGACAGGCATAAAGTGACCTACAACTAGACCGACAATTCTTGGTTTATCCTCATAAGGGATGAACTTCTCAGGATAGTCCTTATTCAAGGAAACCATTCTGAACCCATCTTCTTCACGGTAGAGCTTCTTGATATAGACAGAGTCATTCCAAGATAGTGCATAGACAGCTCCATCATAGTCAAAACCGTTGGAGCGAATAAGTGCGACTTCACCACTCTTATAGATAGGCTCCATAGAATCTCCCTCAATCCATGCTGCAATGTCGTAACCGTATTGTTCCTCATTGGAGTAGACTGTTTCAGTCTCAAACTCGTCAAAGAATCCTTCTCCAAGACCAGCTGAGAGCTGAACATCGGATAGCACCTGTACTGAGAAGAGGGGAGTGACGTTTGAGGTTTGTTGGGAAAGAAGAAGTTCCTCAACATATTCCTCTGCCTTTACTTGGTTGTCAGGAGATAACTGAAGATAGTTATTGACGATATTGTATTCAGATTCAAAATAAGTGACAGGGACATCTAGGATTTTGGCAAGAGCGGTGAGGTTTTTTTGATTAGGGATAGATTTACCAGATTCCCACTTACTATAAGAAGCTCTATTGATATCTAATATATTGGCAATTTCCGACTGATTTAAATTTTTTTCAATTCTTTTTTCTTTAAGACGAAATCCAGAAAACATGTTGCTCCACCTTTGTTGCTTTATTATGCAACAATTATATCAAAAATATCAAACTTTGCAACAAAAGAACATTCAGATGCAAAATCTGCTTATTATTCATCCATTCTATATTTAATATATATCGTTTGATCAAATCGTTTTTCTGGTTTTAGTAGTTCAATCATATCTAAAGTAACATTAGCACAAATTTTCTTGTAATAGAATAATGTACTGATTTTTTTAACAATTTTTGATATAATATTCTCAACATTATGTTGCATTATAAAGCAACGAAATTGAGGTTGTAAGATGCCAATTACAGAATATATTAAAAGAAAATTTATAAATCAAATTAAGTCAGATATTCATAGTAATATTTTATTGGATATTAAAGCTAAGATAGAAACCAGTGTTGAGAACTGGCAAGTGTTCTCAAAAGAACTTCCAAACATAAAATATATTAAAGTTACTCCGTTTCAAAAGGATTATCGAACTATTCGATTATTGGTTAATGTGACTTCAGAAACACATTTCGAATTTATTTGTAAAGAGAAGACAGAGGTAAGAGATATTCAAAGAAAACATACGATTGAATATTTGTTATTCTTTGATGATGAAGTCATAATGTCACTAGTAGAAATTGGTGAACTTCGAAAAGTAAAGTTTGATAGTGAAACACAGCTAGATTCAACGTTACTTCCCTATATGTATCAAACAAAGTACGAGGAAGAAGCAGAACAATTTTTGAATACCTTTTATAGTTCTGCATTGAAGCTACCGCAACCCATTGACCCTCTAATTGCGATAAATAGCCTTGGACTGACATTGCTGGAAAGCCCCTTAAGCCCTGATGGTAGCATTCGTGGTCAAAGTCATTTTAGGTCAGAACTAGCTAGGGTATATGACCATACTTACAATTCTTACAAAAGTTTAGTTGTTTCTGAAGGAACGGTGATTTATGATGCAAGTAAATTTGTGAAAGGGAATAAAAACCTAACACTCATTCATGAGGCTTATCACCATTATCGTCATAAACCACATATTGTTATGAAAGAATATCTACTCTCTCAAGATGATTATTTAACAGGAGAAGAGGACTTCAGGCAGGCTAGAAAATGGATAGAGGAACAAGGTAGAGTAATCCCACCACGAATTTTAATGCCAAAAAGTACTTTTTGTAGTAAAGCTGCTGAAATTATTGTTAAGTTGAGTACTAAGAAGAGACTGATTGGAATTCTCGACGTTTTTCAGAGTACAATTGAGGAATTGGCAGAATTTTTCAATGTATCCAAGCAGTCTGCTAGAATTAGGTTGATTGAATTAGGATTCAATGAAGCTAAAGGTGTTCTTGAATATGTTGATGGTAGATATATTAATAACTACGCATTTGCCCCCGAAAAAGTGGGAAAGAGTCAGACATTAACTATTTCTGAACAACAAATGTTTGATTTATATGTCTCCGATAGTAATTTTCGAGAATTGATTGATTCTAAATGTTATATCTATGTTGATGGACATGTGGTTATTAATAGTCCAGAAGTAGTATGGTACTTCATGCAACACCCTTTTATTTCATCAGCAGCTCTCGAGAAGCTCGATGAGTATGCGATAATATTTGATGTAAAGCGCAGGGAATATGAGGAAGTTGGGTTTGAAGAAGATTTTACTTTATATCTGCTACATCCTAGTTCTTATAAATTTGAGATTTCATACAAACATGGCATTGAATATTCTATTGATGAAAGAAAGCTTGAAGTTGAAACGGAGCAACGAAATCGTGAATTTACATTGTTTAAACAATTGCCAAATGACTTCACTGAAGCAATGAATAAAGTAAAAGATTATCAAGAAGAAACTTTTCCAAAGATTGCAGAAGCAGTAGATTCAAGTGAATCTACGATTAAACGACTGTTTAAAGGAACGGGTGGTAGTTTGCACCTCTTTGTATTGGTATTGGTGTATCTTGAGTTACCTGATTTTATAAATCAGTATCTGTTATCGCTCTCAAACTTTAAAATAAAAAATGGTGATAGAGAAGATATGGCTTACCAATACCTGCTTAACCATTTCCAAGGACAATCTGTAGCGGCCGCAAAACAATTTTTAACAAAAAGAGGAATTTCTACCAAATAATCGTGTCACAATGTTGATACGATTTTTATATTATCTGGGTGATATTTTATGTATTTTGAGAAGAATACTCCATAGTAGCAAGGTTTTGACCGTGTCAGAATCTTGCTATTTTCTTTTTTATTTTCCGTGAGATACTAGACTAAAAGTAATCTCATGTCATGATTTGCTACTGATCATAGCGAACCTCAAAGTTATGACTTGAGAGTGCATTGTCAGTCTGTGAGGTTAGCTGACCGATAACATAGAGGAAAGTAACTATGCGGTCAAGAATATTTTTTGCATGCCTTGATTTGTCATGTGTGCTTTCGGTATTAACTGGAAAGCCAATCAATCATGACAATCAACGTCAACTTTTTCAACTACTGCCAAGCTCAATCTTCATCAACTGGAGTACAACCAACTGAGGGTGAAGTACTAGCTCCCATGTTCGTACAGGATTATTACATGTCCTCACACCATTCTGGTTTGTTACGTGGTACGTTTCGTCAATGTCGAATTATGGGTATTCCAATATTAACTGCCTTTGTTCCAGTCGCAGAAGAGGAATATGAACAGATGGTCTGGTGGTATAATAACTCAGTTAATGATTATCTCAAAGATTTTCGTAAGCCAAGTAAAAATGCCCCTAATATTTCATCTTGGGAAGCATTCACAGAGAAACAAGATTTACCAGTTATCGATGATGGGATTGAGCTTTATCTATTCATGGATCAATTTGAGTTTTTGAAATCAAAACTTGCAGAATCAAACTTTCAAGCACCAGAAATTTTGGAAATGCTATTTGATGGTTATGAGTATAAGGAAATCTTTGAAAAACTAGGAGTACAGAAATCTGCAGGCTATAAAAAAGTCAATAATACTAAGAAAGAAGGGATTGAGCTTTACAAAGAATTAAATAAATAGCAGAATCGCCATCTCAATTGTGAGGTGGCGATTTTTTACTAATCTTTCTGATAGAATAAGCATTCGTATCCGTCGGCACGAAGGTTAATATCAGACAACCAATCTGGTGCAATCCCCATTAATGATGCAATCTCATCAAGTTTTTGTTCCCTTGAACATTCGATTATTACTTCATCGTGTACATGGCCTACAATTTTAAACTCTTTCAGTTGCTTCAAAGAGTAAGCAAGGATGTCACGGCTGATAGCTTGTACAATGTTTTCTACAAATTTTGGACCGTAACTTGCTAACCTCTCCCAACGTTTAGCTGTTCCAGTTCCCTCATAAGTGACGGACACTCCACCGAATTGGTTCTCTCCAATTCTTGGTTTGATATATGCTAATTTACGACCAGATGGGAGTGTAATGAATAGAATGCCGCTTCTTACTTCAAATTGAATACCGTGAGTAGATGTTGGAATTAGTTCCTTTACAGCAGTCTTAACCGCCCTGTCCACATCCCACCAGAAGAGAACGATATTCGGATTAGCTAGTCGCCAAGAGTTCACTAGTGGTTGGAGTTCTTCCTCCGATAGTCCCATATCAATGGCACCCATGGCTTTGAGTGCACCGACTGAACCACCATAGCCACAGGCCAACTCCGCAATTTTCCCTTTTTGCCTTAGTTCAGAATTTTGTCCGTGTTTTTCAACTGGTACTCCAAACATCTGAGAAGCGGACATGCAGTAGATGTCTTTCCCTTGTTCAAATACCTTACTACGCCATCTCTCCCCTGCCAAGTGGGACAAGACACGGGCTTCGATAGCTGAAAAGTCGCAAACAATGAATTTCTTTCCTTTGCTAGGGACAAAGGCTGTTCGGATAAGTTGAGATAAGGTATCTTGTGTGTCGTAAAGGAGTTCAGTAGCTTCTAAGTCACCGGTTCTGAAAAGATTTCTCGCTTCCTCAAGGTCAGGAAGGTGGTTCTGTGGTAAATTCTGAAGTTGTACCAAGCGACCAGCCCATCGCCCTGTTCGATTGGCTCCATAGAATTGAAACATCCCTCTAGCACGTCCATCCTTACAGACACAGTTCATCATTGCTTGGTATTTGGAGACGCTGGATTTGGCTGCTTGCTGACGAAGCTTAAGAACTTGAGCAGTTGTTTCATCAACCGTTTTGAGTAATTCTTTCACAGCTTTTTTGTCAAGTGAATCTGTAGTTATTCCATGTTCACGTAGCCAGCCAATCATCTGCAGAACAGAGTTGGGATTTTCAAGACCTGTTAAGGCTTTTAGTTCCTCTTGGATTTTAACTTTGCTCTCTGCATCAATTTTGATTGCGGCTTTTACAAAGTCAACATCTATGCCAATACCTCGGTCGTTGATAATCTGATCCTGATGATATTCTTCCCAAACAAAGTCAGGTACGGAGAAGTTTTTCAGTCGTTCCTTGATAGCTAATTCGACCTCAACATCACGTCTGTTGTAATCGATAAAGGTAGCCCACTTGTCAGGCGCGTGATGTGGAAAGTTGCGAACTCGTCCCCCATTGACTTTGGTTGGCTTACAAGGCACGCAGAAGTAGCGAATGAGGTCAGCCCCCTCTCCCATCTTTTGGTCTTTGAGTTTGAGGACTGTTCCAACTCCCTCAAGGGAGAGTGGGAGTCCTAAATAGGCGGACCAAATCATGCTACATCGCCATGAATTAGGCGAGAGAAATCCATCTAATATTAATTCAGGATGATGTTTCTTGAGCCAGTTGGATAGGCAAATTCGCTCAAATGAAGCGTTGAATGCCCATTTGATGACTCTTTCGTCTACTAAAGCTTCAAGAATATCTTGTGGTAACTTCTCTTTATTAAAGTCGTAAACAGTCACTGGTCCATTATCAACAGATACTGCAAACAAAAGGAGTTCAAAACTGTCATCTTCCGCATAGCGATAGACACCAGATTTTCGTAGGTCAATTTCGCAATAGGTTTCGATGTCTATACTAATCTCTTTAATTGGCATAGTTTGTCCTTTCTGAAAAAGGTGACAGAAGTACTGCCACCTAAAGTTCTATTTGTTTTTTCGACTGAGTGGTGTTTGGCTAAGTTTTTCTTTATTTTGCTTTGCCTTTCGTTCCATTTCATTTCGAATATCATCTCTAATGGTCATATACCCGAAGTATAGTCCGATAAGCACCCAGAGTCCCATAATAGTACAAGTTAAAATAGCATACATCATCAATCTAAATCTCCATTTCTAGTTCAAAAAGTCATCATCGTCTTCTGTCGCAAAATCATCCTCAGCACGAGTGCGTCCACCGAGGGGTTCACCATCACGCAATTTTTGCAAGTTATTCAAACCGCAAGCAATCCCTTTATTGCCATTGGAATTAAATGCGTAGAAGGTGATAGAAGCACGTCCGTAGATGCCTGAATACAATTCTGATGTATCAATGATTTCTTGACGATTGCCATCAACCACACCAGGTTTGTGTGGAGAGTTGGCATTCACAAAGTAAGCATTTTTGTATGCTTCATCATCAGGTCGTTCAAGATCACCGTCACGTAGGGGAGTTTTCAGAGTAGATAATGCAGGTACTGATTTACCGTTGCCTTTAAGTTTTGACTCACCTTCTTTGTATGCTTGCTCAATAGCAGCCTTGATTTTGTTAATGGTGACTGTATCATCTTTTGGGATGATGAGTGAGGCACTGTACTTGGGAGTGCTACCGTTAATTGACTTTGGCTCATTGGCATTTAAGTAGCTGAAGCGAGTGTTTGGTCCTGTAATTACTTTAGTTGTCATATAGTTAATCCTCTTTGAATTCATGTTTTGCTAGGTTCATCTCTTGACGGCTATCGTCAATTGGAACGAGTGTTGGTTTACCACTTGGTTTTATTATGAGACCACCAAGGAGGTCATTAAAAGTTTTCTTGCCAAGTAACTTAGTCATGGCAGTTATAGTGAGTAGTTTTTTCTCAAAAGGGTCAAAGCCTGCTTCCATCACAGCTTGACTCACGGCTGACTCATCTGAGAATTTACGAACAGAGCGACCTTCAACCAGTTTGTATCCTGGGATGTGATGTCCATCTGTTGCTTGATTTAATGCATAAGCTTTGATGTCGTTTGCCCATGAAATCAACAAGTCTAGCTTAGGTAAAATCTCTGCAATATCCTCGTTATCAAGAGTAGCTGGATTCGCAAACTCCATCTTGGCAAGAGCCAAATTATCCTCCGCACGTTTGCGACAGATATTCTTGAGTTTACAGAATTGGCAGTGTTTACCAGACTGCATATCCCCCTCACCCTTGAATGCAAGTTTAGCTTTTGGGGCGAGTTCATTTTCTGCCCATTCAAGCAACTCAGTCTTTTCTATCTCAAAGGTAGATATGTTATGTTTTCGTGGTTGAAAGATTGTCATGGTAACTTTATCGAAATCATAAAGTCCATCAAACATCTCAAGTGCTCCAAGTGCATAACACATCATTTGAGGGTTGTGGTCTGCATCAACTAGAACACCAAGCCCGTGCTTGTAGTCAATTACCTGAAGAAGTCCGTCCGCCACGATGAGGCAATCTCCAGTTCCAAATCCTTCAGGTACCCACTTAGAAAAGTCCAGTCGTTGTTCGACAAGAACTGTAGGGTCACGAGAGTAGCCTTTGGCTTTCTCAACTTGCTCCATGACATAGTTGCGGTATTCTTCTGCACAATCCTGCATTTCATCGTTATAAAATGTTAAATCCTCAGTCGGATCACGCGCATTCCTACCTAAAGCTTTCTCGACTAGATAAGCACATAACTCGTGAGCATCCGTACCTTCAAGGGCAAACTCAGAGTTTACATCTGGCATATCTTCTGTTAACCGAATGGAAGGTGGGCAGTTCAACCAACGATGTGATGCAGAAGCAGATAGAATGGCGTGGTTAGTCATTACCAATCCCTCCAGCTTCTTCAAGGACTGCCGCAAAGTGTTTAGGGTCAAGAGCTGATAGAGAAGAAGCACCGTATGCATTTAGAAGAGCACGAACCTCATTCTTAAAGCCATCTTTTGCCTTTGTTGCAAGGACTGCACGGACATCCTCCAATTGAATTTCCTTTTGTAGTTCATTTTTTGGTGGATTTGATTTAGGTACTGTTTCATCATCAGTAGATAGGAGTTTTTTGAACTCATCCACCAATCGAAGGTAGTACTTTGCAGTTTCTTCCATATCATGAATTAGTCTATTCAGTTCTTTCATTTTGCTCATTGTTTTCTTCCTCCATAATTTTCCGAGCGAGTAGTTTTGAGATGACGCTGATAGCGATGAGAGTATCAGCTACGTTTTCATCAGGTTTGATGTATGGTTCGTTTACCATATTTGGTCCTCCTATCTTACTAAGTAAGGTTTTGATTAATTTTTCCACTTTGTAAGAGATTTTTTTTAGCCATATCCCTTACACATTACTAAGTAGAACCAAGTGATGTTTTTCCGTTAGATTTGAAAAAATTTTGAGTATCAAAAAAGTTTCCTGTGCAATTTAATAGGAAACTTCTATTTTTTTGAATAATTTTTTCTGAGAGAGCGGAAAGATTTGTCAGATTCTTACTTAGTAAGTTAAGAAGATATATTTCTAAAAATACTGCAAAAATATGGAGGGTGCATAATGCAATTTACCTTATCTCATTCAGGACAGACTGGGGTTCAGACAACCACTGTCTACCCCAATCAAGTAGCTATTACTGATGAAATATCGCTACAAACTGTTGTGCAATTCGACCATGTGGCGGGGCTGTTTTTAAACAATACACGCTCAAATGCCAATTTCATCAAGTCAGATGTACTGGTCATGGATTTTGATAATGACCATTCTGAAAATCCAGAAGAGTGGATAGCTGTAGAGAGACTAAAAGAAATCTTTGCGGATTATAACTTTGCCTTGGTAACTAGTCGAAGTCATATGCAGGCTAAGGCAGGAAAAGCTCCAAGACCAAAATTTCATATTTATTTCCAAATCAATGAGGTAACTGATAAAGATATTTATGTAGCCATGAAGGAAGAACTCTGTAATCAATACAAGTTTTTTGATGATCATGCCAAGGATGCGGCAAGGTTTTTCTTTGGAAATCCCAATGCACAGGTTATATGGCATGATTCATGGCTAACTATTGATGAAGATTTGTTTCAAGCTGTGTCTATTGATGATGAGGAAGATTTCGATGCAGACTTCTATACTCCTACAAGTGGACCAATCCAGCAAGGGAGTCGTAATTCAACGATGTCTGTATTTGCAGCTAAGATCCTAAAACGCTTGGGAGTAACGAAAGAAGCAAGAGATGGCTTTGATGAACAGGCTCAGAAATGTGTACCGCCACTTGATAAAGCAGAGTTAGATACCATCTGGGGTAGTGCTGTGCGATTCTACAACAGAACAATAAAAACATCTAAAGGCTACGTAGATCCCGATGTATTCAATAGAGAAACATTAAAACCAGATGATTACTCGGATGTTGGGGAAGCGGGAGTTCTTGCAAGAGAGTATGCGAACAGGCTCGCTTATACCAATGCAACGGACTATCTTTACTATGATGGGACTCACTGGCGTGAGAACAAGCAGTTGGCATTAGGTGCAGTTGTACACTTTACCGATGAACAACTTGCTGAAGCGAATGCACTCCTGGAAACTGCAGAAAAACAACTTCAGTCTTCAGGTATTGATGAATTGACCATTAAGGCTGGTGGAAAGCGACTAGAAAATGCAGTCGAAACTCCACTTCAATTGAAATATTTAAAAGCCTACCTTGCTTCTAAAGAGTTCCATAAATTTGTTATGAAACATCGTGACTATAAGAATTTGATGGCTGTCTATAATACAGCTAAACCAATGCTTTCAGTAGAATTGTCAGAATTAGATAGTGATGACTTATTACTCAATACCCCAGTGGCTACCTATGATTTACGAAAAGGAATAAATGGGCAACAAGAACACAATCCTGAAGATTACATAACAAAAATAACCGCAGTCTCCCCTAGTGATCAGGGAATGGGATTATGGCAGGAAACTTTAGCCACCTTTTTCTGTAATGACCAAGAATTGATTGACTATGTTCAAGAAATTATTGGTATGGCAGCTATCGGTAAGGTCTATCAGGAACACATGATTATTGCCTATGGAGGCGGAGCGAACGGCAAGTCTACTTTTTGGAATACCATCGCTCGTGTGCTAGGGAGCTATTCAGGTAAATTATCTGCGGATGCCTTAACTATGTCAAACAAGCGTAATGTCAGTCCTGAGCTTGCTGAGCTTAAAGGGAAACGTCTGGTCATTGCTTCTGAAATGGCAGAAGGGATGCGACTCAATACTGCGGTTGTTAAGCAGATTACCTCAACAGATGAAATCCAAGCAGAGAAGAAGTACAAGGATCCATTCCACTTCGTGCCCTCACACACGCTGGTTCTTTACACTAACCATCTGCCTAAAGTAGGGGCGAACGATGATGGAACGTGGCGACGTCTGGTTGTCATTCCTTTTAACGCTAAAATCATAGGTCGCTCTGATATCAAAAACTTTGCGGATTATCTGTACGACAATGCAGCACCAGCCATCATGTCTTGGATTATAGAAGGTGCAGAAAAAGCCATCAAAGCGAACTTCAAAACAAAAGTACCAACTGCTGTATCAGCATCCGTCAAAGCCTACCGAGAAGCAAATGATTGGTTAGGACACTTCCTTAGTGACTGCTGTCAAGTTGGTGATCAGTTGACAGAAAAATCAGGAGAACTCTACAGTCAGTATCGAGCCTATTGCACCAAAAACATGGAGTATACACGCAGTACAACCGATTTTTATTCTGCACTTGAGCAGGCAGGGTTTAAACGAAAACGGACAAGTAAAGGTAACTTCATTCTTGGTTTGAAATTGGTAGAGGATGGCTATGATTTCTTAGATTAATGACCGACATTTTTAGCCAACTTACCTCCATAAGAGTGGTGCGGGACAAATTTAGGTGTGTAGGTCGTTGACTGATTGGTTGGAACTTATTTTGAAGTAGGTTTCAGATTAATGCTTAATACGACCAGCATGAGTGACATTTTTTGATTTTGTGTAGGTCTATTATGGTCTTTTCTAAAACTATCCTATAAGCAAAAATTACTATAAAAAAAAGCCTATAAGAGGAGTTTTGGAAATGACTGCACTAGACCTACACACTTCAATTTGACGAAAGGATTTAGAACGATGAGAGAAAAATACGTTGAGCAAGCTTTGGTGAAGTCTGTGAAAGCTAGAGGAGGCATTTGTCCTAAATGGGTATCGCCATCTTTTTCTGGTGTGCCAGACAGGTTGGTGTTTTTACCCAATGGCAAGTTTGGCTTGGTGGAAGTGAAGGCTCCTGACCAAAAGCCAAGGGAGTTACAAGTGTCAAGGCATAAACTGTTCGAGCGGTTAGGCTTTAAGGTTTACGTTATTGACCGCATTGAGATGATTGGAGAGGTGCTAGATGAAATTGACATTACATAACTATCAAGTAGTCGCCAAGGACTTTATCATTGGTCATCCTTATGCAGCAGTCATCCTAGACATGGGGATGGGAAAGACGGCTACAACTTTGTCTGCGGTGAATGAGCTGATGTTTGATAGATTTGAAGTCACTAAGGTTTTGGTTATTGCCCCACTTCGGGTCGCAAATACAGTATGGAGTGATGAGATTGAGCAATGGGCGGAGTTGCGTCACCTACGTTATTCGAAAATAGTTGGTACTCCCAAGCAACGAAAGGTAGCTCTTCAGAAAGATGCGGATATCTATATCGTCAATCGTGAAAACCTCCCTTGGCTGGTGGAACAATGTAGTCCCTATTTCAAGTGGAATATGGTAGTGATTGATGAATTGAGTTCTTTCAAGTCTTGGCAGTCCAAGCGTTTCAAAGCCTTCATGGCTATGCGACCTTACATGAAGCGAGTGGTTGGACTAACAGGAACACCGAGTTCTAATGGACTGATGGACTTGTTCGCAGAGTTCAAGGTCATTGATGGTGGGGAACGTCTTGGTCGATTCATCGGTGAGTTTCGTAGTCGCTACTTTGAAGAAGGTCGTCGCAATGGAAACATTGTCTATGAATACATCCCCATGGATTATGCGGAGTATCAAATTCAAGACAAGATTAGTGATATTACCATTTCCATGAAAGCCCTAGACTATCTGGATATGCCTGATTTGATTTCAACCAAGAAGCTGGTGCGTATGTCAGAAAAGGAAAAAGAAAAATACATTCAGTTTAAGAAAGAGTATGTATTGTCAGAGTTAGATGGACTAGAAGTAACTGCTGCCAATGCTGCAAGCCTAACGAACAAGTTAGTTCAGTTATCCAATGGAGCCGTATATTCTGATGATCATACAGTCGTGTCACTTCATGAACAGAAACTAGATGCCCTTGAAGATATCCTTGAATCCGCAAATGGAGAACCTATCTTAGTTGCCTATTGGTTCAAACATGACTTGGCTCGGATTATGAGTCGTTTAGAAAAACTCAAGCTAAAGAGTCAGGTGTTGAAAACAGAAGAAGATATTCGTGAATGGAACAAAGGAAATGTTCCAGTTGGCTTACTTCATCCAGCTGGAGCTGGTCATGGTTTGAACCTTCAAAAAGGCGGTCACCACTTGGTCTGGTTTGGTTTAACATGGTCTTTGGAATTATACCAACAAACAAATGCACGGCTTTGGCGACAGGGGCAAGAGTCTGAGACTGTTGTTATCCAACACATTGTGACTGAAGGAACGATTGATGAGGAAATCCTCAAAGCACTAGAAAACAAAGATGCACAACAAGAACGGCTGATTGCAGCTGTTAAAGCGCAAGTAGGAGGGGCAGATGGATAAGGCAGAGCACATTCTGACGCATTACAATGAACTTAAAAGTGACTTGGAGATGTTAAAGTATCGTTTGGATCATTTCAAACCAGTGACAGAAAATGAGGTTATTGGTTCGCTAGTTTTTGAGAAATCTGATGAACCTAGGGTTAAAAGTACACCTACCAATCGACGATCAGAGATGATTGCACTGAATTTTCGTGAGAAGATGATTCAGGAAAACGAGGAACAATTGGCAGATTTATCGCAACGGTATATCCGATTGGCTAATGACCTTGAGAATTTTGAGATGGCTTTAAAATTTCTAAAGGGAGATTTATATGATTTTGCTCAATCCATGCTTAAGACAGATAGTAATTGGGATAGCTTGATGAGAGAGTTTCATATTAGCCGAAGTACTGTTAGAAATTGGCGCCGTAAGGTCTTAGACCATGTTAGGGAAGTTTATCTGAAAATGGGATTTTCTTTGGAAAAGTAACCTCCCCCTGACCTCCCCCTGACCTACCAGTAACCTACCCCTGCACTAAGTGTGACCTAACATTGACCTCACTTTGTCAAAATTTGTGGTAGAATTGTAAGTGTCAAAAAAGATAAAAAATACCCAGTAATGACTGGATTTATCTCCTTTTTAGAGTTAATATGTACACAACAAAAGAAGAGGAGAACAATACCATGACAAAACGCCAACAAGAAAAACTCAATGCCCTTTTAACAGAGATCGCTAAAGAAGAACTTCTAGTTGAAACCTTAGAAAAACGTTGGAGTGACAACCTCGATTTCTACGATGTTTCGGTTTGGGGAATCAAAAGAGCATTGGAGAGAGCCTACGAAGCAGGTCGACAATCAGTAAAATAAACCAAAGCCTAGCCCAAGGGTTGGGCTTTTTGCGTGGAGGAATTATGATTATTTCTAGTGAACAAGTGTCAGTTGGACACCCAGATAAAATCTGTGATCAGATTTCAGATGCCATTTTGATGGAGTGTCTCAAATATGACAAATCAAGTCGAGTGGCAGTTGAAACCTTAATCAAGGATAACCAAGTTGTGGTAGCTGGTGAAATTTCAACTAGACATTACTTTAATCTCGAGAACATTGTACGTCAGGTTGTCGAGCCACTTGGTATGAAGAATGTTCGGGTAACTAACCTACTTGGACTCCAAAGTTGTGATATTTCCCAAGGTGTTGATAATGGTGGTGCTGGTGACCAAGGAATGATGTTCGGTTATGCGACAGATGAAACACCTGAGTACCTACCCCTTCCTTATGTTCTGGCCTCTCGAGTCCTTGAGAAACTGATGTCCCTTGGTCACCCCTTACTTGGCAAGGACGCTAAAGCTCAGGTTTCCTACGACTATGATAAGAAAAGAATTGATACATTTTTAGTTTCCATCCAACATACCGAAACGGCTGACCTTGCCAAAGTGAAACGAATTGTGACTGAAGCTATGATGTCAGTAGCACTTCGTTACCGTCAGAATCTAGATTTCAAAGTTCTAGTCAATCCGACCGGACGTTTTGTTCTTGGTGGCTCATTTGCGGATGCAGGAGTGACTGGACGTAAGATTGTGGCGGATACCTACGGTGGTTTCGCACATCATGGTGGCGGTGCCTTCTCTGGAAAAGACCCAAGCAAGGTTGACCGCTCCGCAGCATACATGGCACGAAAGATTGCTAAGGATATTGTACGAGAAGGGTATGCGAAACGATGTGAGGTACAATTAGCCTATGCCATTGGAGTTGCAGAACCAGTGTCGGTGTATGTAGAAACCTTTGGAACGAGTCGCTACACCACACAACAACTGGAAGGAATGATTTGTGAGCGGTACGATTTAACACCACAAGGTATCATTAAAGAACTTAATCTCTTGAATGTAGACTATACCAAAACATCTTGCTTTGGGCATTTCACAAAAGCCTATCTTCCTTGGGAGAAGTAAGATGCCACGAAGACCAAGCATACCTTGTAAACAAAATGGTTGTCCTAACCTAGTTCCTTATGGCCAGAAGTATTGTGACAACCATAAAGCAAACCACCAACTGGATTCCAAGTCAACCAAAGCTAAAGGCTATAATGCTAAGTGGAACAAAGTACGACTTCGTTACTTAAAAGTTCATCCACTCTGTGTTCAATGCAAAGCCAAAGGTCGACTGACCAAGGCAACTGTTGTTGACCATATCACACCCCACCGAGGTGACCAAGAACTCTTTTGGAATCAAGCCAACTGGCAAGCACTTTGTAAGTCTTGTCATAATAGAAAGACTAAGACGACTGACCGATATGTGGAGTATACGTATCGATTCTAGTCTTGGAGTTTCGTTACAAAAGTATCTCATTTTTCACCCATTGGGGGAGGGGGGATAAAATCTCTAAACCCTTGGGAGACTAAGACCGACGCCCCCTCAAACGTGCAATTTCGCAAAATTCGCAAGCGGGTACATTAAAATTGCTCAATTTTGACGTTCCTTCCCACCGTTATCACGTTTCTAATGTGGGGATGTAGCGTTCCCTAGTATGTAATTTTGGTAATAAAATAGTGAAAAAGGCTAGAAACAATGTAGAAAATAGTTGTTTTTAGTCCTTTTTTGCTGGAAAGGAAAACAAATGGACGAAAGTCAACGCAAACAAATCTGGAAAATGCGCGCAGAAGGTCTTGGCTATGGTTTCATCGGTAAGGCTACAGGTTTATCTAGAGATTCCGTTAAGAAATACTGTAAACGAAATCCAGCATTGCTTGGACATGGTGCTGCGACAAAGCAGATGGCAAAAGCCGACCAGAATGATGGTCTTCGTTGCCCTCAGTGTTATCAAGTACTTAAAACTCACAAAATAGGTAGACCAAAGAAGTTCTGTTCGGATAAGTGTCGTAAGGTTTGGTGGACCACTCATTCTGACGAACACGATAAATCAAAAACCTCATATGAAGATTTGACTTGTCAATATTGTGGCAGGTCATTTTTATCTTATGCCAATCCGAATAGAAAATATTGTAGCCATTCGTGTTACATTCAATCACGCTTTTATAAAGGAGAAATCAATGACAAGTCAACCAACAATGGAAATTAGAGAGATTCGATTGTCTGAATTACACCCAGCCTCTTACAATCCTCGAAAAAAACTTAAAAAGGGTGATAAGGAGTATGAAAAGATTAAGCAAAGCCTACTCAAGTTTGGCTACGTTGACCCCATCATTGTCAATAAAGATTTGACGGTTATTGGTGGCCATCAACGATTAACTGTATTGAAGGACTTAGACTATGAAACTGCCAAATGTGTCATTGTCGATTTATCCAAGGAAGATGAAAAGGCCTTAAACATTGCCCTTAATAAAATCACTGGTCAATGGGATGACCAGCTTTTGGCGGATTTGCTTTTGGATTTACAGGAGTCAGATTTCAATCTCGACCTGACTGGTTTTGAACCACCAGAAATTGATGACATCCTATCAAATGTCCATGATAAAGACCTATCAGATGATGACTTTGATGTAGAAGAGGAATTGAAGAAACCCACCTTTTCAAAACGAGGGGACATTTGGCAACTTGGTAAGCACCGAGTGATTTGTGGAGACTCAACTAAGGCAGAAACCTACGACCAACTGTTAGGTGATAAGAAAGTCAATCTTGTTGTGACAGACCCGCCGTATAATTGCGATGTTGAAAAGACGGCAGGTAAAATTCAAAATGATAATATGGGTGATTCTGAATTTTATCAGTTTCTTTTAGCTATGTTTACTCAAGTTGAGAACCACATGGAAGCCGACGCCTCAATCTACGTATTTCATGCGGATACGGAAGGATTGAACTTCCGTAAGGCATTTAAGGATGCTGGATTTTATTTGAGTGGGTGCTGCATTTGGAAGAAGAACTCATTAGTGCTTGGACGTAGTCCCTACCAGTGGCAACATGAACCATGTCTCTTTGGCTGGAAACAAAAAGGAAAACACCAGTGGTTCAGTGACCGTAAACAAACAACCATTTGGGAATATGACCGTCCTAAATCCAGTAAGGACCATCCAACGATGAAACCCATTCCGCTCATGGCCTATCCTATTCAAAATTCATCCATGCGTGGGACTATTGTTCTTGATCCATTCCTTGGTTCTGGCTCAACCCTAATGGCCGCAGACCAAACAGGTCGGTTTTGTTACGGCATTGAGCTAGATGAAAAGTTTGTGGATGTCATTGTCAAACGTTATATAGAGTCAATCGGAAATGAAAACGTGACGGTATTGCGTGATGGACAGACTTTGACCTTTGCTGAAGCGACTTCCATATTAGAAAACGAATAATTATCAAATATATCTTCAAAATATTCCATAAATGACTGGATATATGTCTCCTTTAGAGTTAATATGTACACAACAAAGGAAGAGGAGAACAAATCCATGACAACAACACTTGAAAAACTTTACGATATCTACCCAGCAACCGCAAGCATCATTCCTTACAAAGATTGGGTCATCGTTGCATCGAATGGATATAAAGGAACAGAAGTTGTGATTTACGAAACGGCTGATAGTCTTGAAGAGTTTGAAAACTTCGAACGCAGATTTGACCGCATTTACCAAGAAGCAGGAAGATTCGAAGACTTTGGACATGCAGTTAAGTGGGCATTTGAAAAGATTGGAGAATAACATGGACGCAAAAATGTTCAATAACCTAAAGACAATCTATCCGGTTGGTACAAAGGTTAGATTAGTAAAAATGGATGATCCACATCCAGTTCCTAAAGGAACACTTGGTACAGTTATTGGAGTGGATGACATTGGCTCACTCTTAGTTAAGTGGGAAAATGGCAGTTGCCTGAATGTTTTATATGGAATAGATATCGTGGAAAAGGTAAAGTAAGATGTGGGAAATAATGACTCGAACGGTTGGTGATAGGCATTACGTTTGTGAATTTCTCCGTGAAGATACAACAGACCCGAGAAATATAGACGGTGCTTGGATTAGAATTCTGACAATAAAACGTGATGGTGAATATATCTACCAATATAGATATGGGAATGAAATAGATAACATGGACGATATTGATAGAACAGTTTGTCAGGCTGTTCTTGATAACTTTAATGAACTTTAGGAAGGAACTCGAATTGAGTTCTTTTTTCTTACTCTAAAGGAGGTGAGATTGTGGCAATCAGGGGGCGAAAACCAAAGCCAATGAATATGAAAATACTTGAGGGAAATCCTGGTAAGCGACCACTTCCTACGAATGAAGTCAAACCCAAACAAAAAGCCCCACGTTGCCCACAGTGGCTTGAAGATGATGCAAAGAAGGAGTGGAAAAGGATGGGAAAAATTCTCGAACAAATGGGAATTTTAACCGAAATGGACATGACTGCATTTGCAGGATATTGTCAAGCTTACGCACGCTGGAAAGAGGCGGAAGAGTTTCTTTCCAAGCATGGCTCCATTATCAAAACTCCGAATGGCTATCTCCAACAAGTCCCTCAAGTCTCTATCAGCCAGACTAACCTCAAAATCATGCTTAAATTCTGTGAACAATTTGGTTTGACACCTTCAGCACGAAACCGATTAGCAACTATGGATGCGGAAGTTGGTACTGGTGATGAAATGGAAGATTTGTTAGGAGGAATTTTATGAGTTATCATTATGAACCAAGTCCCTTCATGCTTCCAACCTCACACTATGATAAGGCAAAGGCTGATAGGGCAGTAACATTTATCAATAACCTCTCCCATACCAAAGGCAAGTGGGCTAGAAAGCGATTTGATTTGTTGCCGTGGCAGGAACAGATTGTCCGTGACCTATTTGGAATTGTCAAGGAAGATGGTAATCGCCAATTCTTAACAGCCTATATAGAAATTCCAAAAAAGAATGGCAAGTCTGAGCTAGCAGCAGCTATCGCTCTTTATCTATTATATGCGGATAATGAAGCCAGTGCAGAAGTTTATGGTGCGGCTTGTGACCGAAATCAAGCGTCAATCGTATTTGATGTAGCCAAGCAAATGGTGCAAATGAGTCGCCCCTTGGAAAAGCGGTCTAAGATAATGGGAGCTACCAAGCGTATTGTAAATTATTCTAACGCTGGGTTTTACCAAGTTCTTTCTGCAGAGACTGGGACAAAACATGGACTAAACGTATCTGGCTTGGTCTTTGATGAAATCCATGCTCAGCCAAATCGACATTTGTATGATGTATTAACCAAGGGATCAGGAGACGCAAGGGAACAACCTCTCTTTTTTATTATCACAACAGCTGGAACGGATAGGACCTCCATCTGTTATGAATTGCATACTAAAGCATTGGATATTCTGAATGGTAGAAAGAAGGACATATCATTCTATCCAGTGGTTTATGGATTATCCGATGAAGATGATTGGAATGATGAAGCAAACTGGAGAAGAGCCAACCCTTCACTAGGGCATACTATTGGGATTGACCGTGTTAGAGAAGCCTACCAACAGGCACTTGACAATCCTGCTGAAGAAAATGTCTTTAAGCAGCTCCGTCTAAATATGTGGACAAGTTCAAGTGTTGCTTGGATTCCAGAACATGTTTATGCTAAGGGAAATGATCCTATTCAATATGAAAACCTCAAGGGTCGTAGTTGCTATGCAGGGCTAGACCTTTCTAGTACGTCCGATATAACAGCTTTTGTCTTGGTATTTCCTCCTAGATTTGAAGAGGAAAATTATATCGTACTGCCATACTTTTGGCTACCTGAGGATACACTGGAACTGAGATGTCGACGTGACCATGTTCTGTATGATGTTTGGGAGCGTCAGGGCTACATCAAAACTACGGAGGGAAATGTTGTTCACTATGGTTTTATCGAAAAATTTATAGAAGACTTATCGGAAATCTATCATATCAAGGAGATAGCCTATGACCGTTGGAATGCGACGCAGATGGTTCAGAATCTAGAAGGGATGGGCTTGACCATGGTGCCTTTTGGTCAGGGATACAAGGATATGAGTCCACCATCTAAGGAACTCTATAAACTTATGATGGAAGGCAAGATTCAACATGGTGGGCATCCTGTTCTGAAATGGATGGGACAAAACGTAGTCATGAGACAAGACCCTGCTGGTAATATCAAGCCAGATAAGGAAAAGTCAGTCGAGAAGATTGACGGTATTGTAGCACTCATAATGGGACTGGACCGTTGTATTCGTCATCAAACTGATGAAGGGAGTGTCTATGATGAACGTGGAATATTGAGTTTTTAGTTGAATTTAAAAGGTAAGCATGATAGAATGTATTTACAAATCATATTTACAATGAGGTAAGAACTATGGCAAGCACACAGCCCGTCAACTTTAGAGCAGATTCAACTTTTTATAAACAAACTAAAGAAATTTTAGCAGATGAAAAGCTGACTCTGTCTGATATCTTCAATGCTGCTCTTCGTAAAATTGCGACTGGAGCAGTTGATCCCAAAGAGTTCGTAAACAGTGATTTACAAGAGACGCAGTATCAAGTTGCTTTTGAAGACTTGAAAAAGGAAATTCTAATTGGCCATCAAGAAATTGAGCAAGGGAAACTAACATCTTTAGCTGATGTGAGAAAGGAATTTGGTCTTGAATAATCATAAACGATACCATGTTTCCCTTACGGATCAAGCCAAAAGGGACTTAGGAGGGATTCATGACTATATTTTACATAATTTCTATAGTCAACAATCTGCCGACAGCAAACTAGACCTTATCCTAACTGCACTTGAAACTCTAGAGACCTTTCCTGAAGCATGTCCTTTGGTGTCTAGTCGTGGTTACGGGGAATTGACAGATGATGGCAAACGGTACCGATATATGCCAATCGAGAATTATCTAGCTTTTTATTACATTGATAACCATGAGGTTTATGTTGCAAGGATTTTGAACTCTAAGCAAAATTGGGCTAAATTATTCAATAAATAACGGCCATTTTTCTATGCGAAAATTAAGGAAAAGGTATTCTCAGTGGTTATAAAAAATAATATTCCCATAAATAAATCTGATGACTGTTATTGTCTATTAGATATGGAACAGGCAACACCTACAGTTGTTGAACAATCAACATTGGATGATGTTACAACTTCGGTTTTTTCACGCCATATTGATGCTTTTAGAGAGTTGGCAAAATAGGAATGTTGACTATTGCACAGAACAGTAAATTGTAATGATGTTAGTTGAAATTTCATATCACAATTCAATGCATCTCCAAAGGGGAGGTGCTTTTTTCGTACTCAAAAGGAGGAACTATGGGACTACTAGATTTATTGGGACGTAAGCGGGCTAGAGATAAACCACGAAATAGTTATGAAGGTCAGGACTTTTCATATCTGTTTGGACGAACGACCAGTGGGGAGAATGTGGATGAGTTTAAAGCTATGCAGACAACAGCTGTTTATGCTTGTGTCCGCATCTTAGCTGAAGCAGTTGCTTCACTACCCATTCATGTTTATGAGAGAACGGCAACTGGAAAGGAGAAGAAGGTGGAACATCCCCTTTATTTTCTCTTACATGATGAACCTAACCCTGAGATGTCATCTTTTGTCTTTAGAGAAACCTTGATGACCCATCTATTGATATGGGGCAATGCCTATGTCCAGATTATCCGAGATAGGAGTGGACAGGTAATCAGTCTTTACCCACTCTTACCAGATAAGATGTCTGTTCATCGGGACGAAAGTGGAAAGCTCTATTACAAATACAAGCGTCAGTCAGAAGAAAATCCTAACTTTAAGGAAAAGGGAGATGCTATCTTGAGAGCAGAAGATGTTCTTCATGTACCTGGTCTTGGTTTTGATGGCTTGATCGGTTATTCTCCAATTGCCCTTGCAAAAAATGCCATCGGTATGACCTTGGCTACGGAAAACTATGGTGCATCATTCTTTAAAAATGGTGCAAATCCTGGTGGTGTTTTGGAACATCCAGGGATTCTCAAGGATCCCAAACGAGTGAGAGATTCATGGAATGCAGTCTACAATGGGGTAACCAATGCCCATAAAGTGGCAGTTCTTGAGGAAGGGATGAAATACACTCAAATAGGCATTCCACCTGAAGAAGCCCAGTTTCTCCAAACTAGAAAATTCCAAATTAATGAAATTGCAAGGCTCTACCGCATTCCACCTCATATGGTTGGTGACTTGGAGAAATCCTCATTTTCAAACATTGAGCAACAATCTCTAGAATTTGTTAAATATACCTTAGACCCCTGGGTAGTTCGTCTCGAACAGGCTTTCAAGAGGTCTCTTTTTTTACCCGAAGAAAAGAAATCCTACTTTGTGAAGTTTAATGTGGATGGTCTTCTTCGTGGTGATTATCAGAGTCGAATGAATGGTTATGCGATTGGGAGACAAAATGGCTGGCTGTCGACAAATGATATACGTGAACTTGAGGACTTGAATCTCCTTTCAGATGAGGAAGGAGGTAATCTCTACTTGATAAATGGAAACATGACGAAACTGAAGGATGCAGGTGGCTTTATGAAACAAGGACCAGTAGAACAAGAAACCCAATCTGAGGAGGAATTGGATGCATAAGTTTTGGAATTTTACAGAAGATGATAGTGGTCGAACACTTCGTATTGAAGGACAGATTGCTGATGAGACGTGGTTTGGCGATGAAGTCACGCCACAAGTATTTAAAAATGATTTACATGCAGGAAGTGGAGACCTCACCCTCTGGATTAATAGTCCAGGGGGTGATGTTTTTGCGGCGGCTCAAATCTATAACATGTTGATGGATTACAAAGGTGATGTCCATGTCGTAATTGATGGCTTAGCCGCAAGTGCTGCTAGTGTCATTGCCATGGCAGGTACAACGGTTTCTATGAGTCCAGTTGCCATGATGATGATTCACAATCCTTGGACAGTCGCACAAGGTGAAGCCAAGGATATGCAGAAGGTCATTGAAATGTTGGGAGAAATTAAGGAATCCATCATCAATGCCTATGAACTAAGAACAGGACTGTCAAGAACTAAGCTTTCGCATCTAATGGATTCGGAGTCGTGGTTCAATGCCAAAAAGGCTGTTGAACTAGGCTTTGCGGACAAGATTCTCTTTGACAAACAAGAGGAACAAGGAAAGGATATTGAGAGTTATTCTTTCAGTCGAAATGTTGCCCAACAAGATTTACTTGTCAAAATGCAGGCGAAACTTGAAGTCCAACAACCAAAGAAAACAATCCCTATCAATCAGTTGGAAAAACGATTGAATTTGCTCAAATAACGAAAGGAATATGAACTGATGTCTACATTACTTGAATTGAAAGAAAAACGTAACCTAGCTTGGCAACAAGCAAAAACCTTCCTTGATTCTGTTCGAACAGAAGATGGACTTGTATCTGAGGAAGATTCCAAACGCTATGATGATATGGAAGCAAAAATCAACCTCTATAATCAAGAAATTGCTCGGTTGGAGCGACAAGAAAAGATTGACCTTGAACTTGCTCAACCAACCTCACAGGCTCTAATTGGGCAGCCCACTACAGTTCTGAATGACAAGACTACTGAAGAGGAAAAGAAGGGTGTGGCTTCAGATAGCTATGCCAAGACATTTTGGACAAGTGTCCGTAAGCGTCACTTCTTTGATGTCAAAGATGTCCTTCGAGTTGGGGAAGATACCGAAGGTGGTCATCTTGTTCCTGATGAGTATGAGAAGAAACTGGTTCAAGGATTACAAGAAGAGAACTTCTTCCGCAGCCTTGCGACTGTTATCAAAACATCTAGTGGTGAGCGTAAGATTCCTGTTGTGACAGGACATGGTTCAGCATCATGGATGGATGAGAATGGTTTATATCCAGAAACAGAAGAAACCTTTGGTCAGGTGACACTCGACTCTCATAAGATTGGTACTGCCATTCGCATTTCAGAAGAGTTGCTAAACGATTCAGTCTTTGACCTTGAATCCTATATGACAGCTGAATTTGCTCGTCGAATTGGAACGGAAGAAGAAAAGGCATTCTTGATTGGGGATGGTTCTAAGAAACCGACAGGTATCTTTACTCAGGCAGAAGTTACAGGTCCAACGACTGCTACAAAGGATATTACCTTTGATGACATGATTGAATTGTATCATTCTCTACCAGCACCCTATCGTAAGAACGCAGTTTGGATTTTACATGATACGACTGTCAAAGCTATCCGTAAACTCAAAGATAATAATGGCAATTACATTTGGCAGCCATCCACTCAAGCTGGACAACCAGATTTGATTCTAAATCGTCCATACTATACATCAACCTTTGCCCCACTTCCTGAAGCAGGAAACAAGGCCATTGCATTTGGTGATTTCTCATATTATTGGATTGCGGATCGTCAAGGTCGTACCTTCAAACGTCTGAATGAACTCTATGCCAATAATGGACAGATTGGTTTTCTTGCTTCACAACGTGTTGATGGTAAGTTAGTCCTACCTGACGCCGTGAAGACATTAACCGTGAAGGCTAAGTAATTATGGTTAGTTTAGCAGAGGCAAAACAATATCTCAAAGTGGAACACGATGATGAGGATGGACTGATTGAGCAGTTGCTTGAAACCAGTCAAAAACTCTGTGAAGATATTTTGCGACAATCAATGTATTCAGATGTTCTAAAGACGGCAATCCTATATGGGGTTGCCTATCTTTATGAACACAGAGAAGATGCCAATCATAAGGAGTTGAAAGAAACACTTTATCACTTGTTGTTGGCCGAACGAAAGGATGTGTTCTGATGAAGATTGCACCTTTGAGGGAACGCTTGGTGTTTCATGTTCGACAGATTGTTCAAGATGAGATTGGCAATGAAACTTCGACATGGATACCTTTATTTGACCGGTGGTGCTCTTGTCGTCCTCTCACCTTGACTGAAAGGGATGGGAGTGTGACGAAACTGGAACAAGAGAAAGTCCAGTTCACCCTCAGGTATGAAAAGGCAATTCTTGCACTTCATTCCTTAACGACACACATTCAATTTCGAGGTCAAACTTATGGGATTGAGTCTATTGATGGAGATACAGTGCCACGACAACTGATTTACATAGTCGCCATTAAGGAGGAGAGATTTGACTAAAATTGGACTGGATGCACTAGAAACTGCCATCGCAAATGAGCTGGCGGAATTTGTAGAGGATACAACAGAGGTGATGCGTGAAGTTGTAGAGGAAGTCACCGAGGAATCCATCGTAACCTTGAAAGTAACGTCACCTAGAAAGAGTGGTTCCTATGCCAAAGGGTGGAAGAGTAAAGCAACGATTGATACCAGTACAGGTCTAACCAAGACTATTCATAATCGAACGCCAGGCCTGACGCACCTATTAGAAAATGGTCATGCCAAAATCTCTGGTGGGCGAGTTGAGGGAATTAAGCATATCGCACCCGTTGAGAAACAAGCGATACAATCCTTAGAAGAAAAGCTGAGAAAGCGAGTGTGATATGACATGTTACTGAGCGAATTGTACGCCATTCTCAAAGAATTACAGTTTCCTCTTGCCTACCATCATTTTGAGGAGGGGAGTCGTCCAAGACCACCGTATCTGGTTTATTTGGTGACTGATTCAGAAAATCATGGTGCAGACAATTGGACCTATCATAAGCAGAATAACCTGCTAGTGGAACTCTATACCACCAAGAAAGATTTGGCGACTGAACAAAAGGTGGAGTCATTATTGGACAGCCACCTTATTTACTTTGAAAAAGTAGATACCTATATCTCTTCTGAGAAACTCTATCAAATAACCTATTACATCACATTACATGGAGGATAATATGGCTGAAAAGAATAAGGTCACCTTTGGACTACAAGATGTCCATTGGGCAGAAGTTACAAGCGAAGGTTCTGATGGTACGTTGACATACGGCAATGTAGAACGACTTCGTGGTGCTGCAGAATTAACCCTTGAACCAACTGGCGATAAGGGTTCATATAAGGCAGACAATATCAATTTTTATACAACAGAGTCAAATGATGGCTATGAGGGAACACTAAAAGTTGCCCTTCTAACGCAGGAATTTTTGACTCGAGTCCTTGGAGAGCAGTTTGAGGCGACGACAAATACCATTTCAGAAATCGCAAACAGCGAAAAGAAAAATTTTGCGTTGATGTTCCGTTTCGAAGGGGATAAAAAAGAAACATTACACGTTTTGTATTATTGTTACGCATCTCGTCCGACTGTTGGTTCAAAAACCAAGTCTGGTTCAGATATCAATGAGGTAGAGTTGACCTTTACTGCCAGTCCTCGCCCACTTGATAAGGTTGTACGTCGACGAACAACAGAGGAAACGAGCGATGAGATTCGTGAAAACTGGTTCAAGGCAGTTTTTGAGCCTCGTAAGTAAGGGAGAAGGCAATGAGAGAAAGTATTACCATAGCAGGCACGACCTACGAGTTAGCAACCAATGCCTACACACCAATTGCTTATAAAGAGCAGTTTGGTAAGGACTATTTCCAAGACTTATTCTCGATGGTCAATAGTCAAGCAATCTTGGCAAAACTTGACCAGTTAGAAGATGGAGAGGAATTACAGGCCCATCATATTGATGTTTCTATTCTGTCTGACTTCGATATGACATTTTTCCATCGAATCTTTTGGGTTTTTGCGAAGTCAGCCAATCCACGAGTGAAACCATTTGTGGATTTTTATATGGAGATGGAAGAATTTCCAGTGCAGGAAGTAGCCCCTGTCTTGATGAATATGTTGAACCAAGGGATGTCAACCAGAAAAAAGCAGATGAAACAGAAACAGCGAGTGAAGAAATCTTCACAGTAGAGAGTTATTTCTCCTGTTGTAAGGAGACTGGTCTGACCATTGACGATTTAAAACATATCTCTATTGGGATGGCACTCGACTACCAAACGGACTATGTGGAGATGCGTACTCGAGAAACTACTCAAACACGCCCAGCAACTCAAGCTGATTTTGATAATTTCTGATGGTAGAAAGGAGGGACTATGGCTAGAAACATAAAGGGAATTACGATTGAAATTGGTGGCGATACTCAACCCTTACAAGATGCCTTAAAGGGTGTAAACAAACAAGCATCTGAAGCTACCAAAGAACTAAGACAAATTGATAAGGCTCTCAAGTTTGATACAGGCAATGTCACCCTCCTTACTCAAAAGCAGGAAGTCTTGGCAAAACAAGTCGAGACAACCAAAGAAAAATTGGCAACGCTCCGTCAAGCCCAATCACAGGTGGAAGCTCAATTTAAGGCTGGGGATATTGGGGCAGACCAGTACCGTGCCTTTCAACGTGAGGTGGAAACTACTCAAAGGTTGCTAACGTCCTATGAAACTAAGTTAGCTGATGTGTCATCAACACTTGAGAATCACGGTCGAGCTAGTAGTTCAGCGGCTCAACAATTAGATAAACTCCAAGTGGAGCAGGGGCAGTTAGCAAGTGAGATGAACAAGGTCATATCTCAATTTGAGTTACAAGAAAGTGCTTTGTCATCCAATAGTTCCGAAGCAGAACGCAATGCCATAACCCAACAAAAGATTGGAGCACAGTCAGAAATTGTTTCTAAACAGATTTCCAATCTCGAAAAGCAACTAGCCCTGACAAAGAGTGAATATGGTGAGAATTCCATTGAAGCCAATAAGATGGAAGCTGAGTTGAATCAAGCAAAGACCGCACTCAATAACCTGAACAACGAGATGGATGAGACTAAATCCTCTGCCGATGGTGCTCAGGATGGCATGAAAGCCATGTCTGACACCATTCGGGCTGAGGCACTTCAAGCGACCAGTGAGAAGCTAGCAGACATCTCTCAGAAAATCTTCGAAGTCGGAACAGAGTCCATGTCTGCGGCAGCTCAACTTCAAGCCAGCAATGCCCAATTCTCTACTGTATTTGGGGATATGGAGAATGCTGCTAAGGATGCCCTCAATAAGATTGGGGAAGAGATGGACATTGTTCCAGAGCGTCTTCAAGGCTCCTTCACTCAAATGGCTTCCTTTGCCAAAACCTCTGGAATGGATACGGCTCAGGCTTTGGATCTGACCACTCGTGCCACCAGAGCAGCGGCTGATGGGGCAGCATTTTACGACAAATCCATCGAAGAAGTCACCGAAAACCTACAGTCCTTCCTCAAAGGAAACTATGAAAATGATGCAGCTCTAGGTATTTCTGCGACAGAAACCACTCGTAATGCAGCGGCAAACAAGCTCTATGGAAAGTCCTTCAATGAACTATCAGAAGCTCAGAAGCAGTTAACCCTCCTTCAAATGGTAGAGGACGGCAATGAACTCTCGGGAGCCTTGGGGCAAGCTGCAAGGGAATCAGACGGACTGGAAAACGTTCTGGGTAACTTAAGACAGTCTGGAACTAATGCTCTAGCCGCAATCGGTCAACCGATTCTGGAGATGCTTATTCCAGTCTTTCAAAGTTTGGCAGACATTGTTAGTCAACTAGCGACTTGGTTTACCAACTTATCCAGTCCCATCAAGGAAGTCGTCATTATCTTCACAGGAATTTTAGCTGTGGTAGGGATGTTACTTCCTGTTTTCTTGGGCTTACAGGTTGCGGCAGCCGCTATGGGGACAACCGTTGTTGGAATGATAACGGCATTTTTGCCGATTGTGGGGATTATTGTTGGTATTGTAGCTGCCATTACCTTACTGATTGTTGGGTTAAAAGAACTCTGGACGAATCACGAAGGATTTCGAACGGTTGTGACGGAAATCTGGAATAGTATCTATGCCTTTCTGTCCATGATCATCCAGCAGATTTCTAGTTTTGTTATGTCCATCTGGGGAACGCTATCCACATGGTGGACTGAAAACCAGCAATTGTTTCTAAATGCTGCAACCACGGTATGGAATGCCATCACTACGGTTATTCAAACGGTGATGACTATTCTTGGACCGCTCATCCAAGCAAGTTGGGAGAATATCAAACTCATCATTACAGCCGCTTGGGAGATGATAAAGATTGTGGTCGATACTGCTATCAATGTGGTACTTGGTATCATCAAGGCAGTCATGCAGGTTATCACTGGTGATTGGACTGGCGCTTGGGAAACCATCAAACAGGTCTTGTCGATGGTATGGGAGGGCATTAAGTCCCTTATTTCCTTAGCTCTCAATTTCATCGCCCAGTACATCTCAACTGCTTGGACGGGTATCAAGAATACCATCTCAAATGTATTATCTGCCATTAGTTCTGCCATTTCATCTATCTGGTCAGCTATTCAGTTGACAATTTCCAGTGTCCTGTCTGCGATTGATTCAACAGTATCAACTATATGGAATGGTATCAGAAGTACCGTATCCAACATTCTGAATGGGATATCCAGTACAGTTTCATCTGTTTGGAACGGTGTGAAAAATACCATTTCAAGTGCCATCAATGGGGCAAAAGATGCCGTGAGTAATGCCATCAATGCCATTAAAAATCTCTTTAACTTCCAAATCAGATGGCCACATATTCCTCTTCCTCATTTTCGAGTGTCAGGTTCAGCCAATCCACTCGATTGGTTGAAGGGTGGAATCCCAAGAATCTCCATTGATTGGTATGCCAAAGGAGGAATTTTAACCAAACCAACCGCATTTGGTGTAAACGGTAATAGCCTAATGGTAGGTGGTGAGGCTGGAAAAGAAGCAGTCTTGCCTTTGAATGAACAAACGTTAGGCGCAATTGGTCGAGGAATCGCAAAGACCATGACAAGCAATCTACCAACCATTCATATTACCATTACTGGAAATACGGTAAGAGAAGAGACTGACCTTCACCGACTTGCGGAGATGGTTGGAGAGAAACTCGTTTATGAATTACAACGTCAGCAAGGATTGAGAGGAGTGAAACCATGATTAGACATAATGCATTAACCATTGGTGGAGTGTCCACGGCTAGTTTTCCTTTTAAGGTAATCGTGGAAGATAGCCCTTCTATCACAGTAAGTGAAAGTAAGACGCAATTGATCGAACACCAAGGTCTGTCAGGAGCGGTTATTCAAACCAATCCTCGCAGAAGTGTCATGGAACTGAGCTATACACTCTATCTTGTTAAACCTAGTGAAGAACAGTTATTTTCCTTTTTGAAGCTATTTTTGAAAGAAGAATTTTGGCTTGAGAACGCTAGTTTCAAGACCATACGCTTTTGGTGTTACAAGGTTCACCATACTCCAGTTCAAAAGGATAAGCTGGGGGTGTATGAGCTTAAGGTTACCTTTTCTTGTCACCCAACCAAGTGGTTCAAAACGACGACTTCGCAGGTGTTTAGAACCAGTGGTGTTATGCGATGTCAAGGTTCAGCCATCGCTTTTCCAAAGATTACCATAAGTGGCAACTCGACTAGTGAAACTAGCTTTACAATTGGGGAAGATGTCATCCGCTTGGAGCGATTACAAGAAACACTCATTATGGATAATAATCCTAGTCAGCCAAGTTTTAAGACACAAAGAGGTCAGCCTGTAAAATGGTCTGGTGATTTTCTTTCTATAGATGCAGGTAGGAATGACTCAGTTGGAGTTGTCTTAGGTGCGGGCATCACATCATTAACAATAGAAATGAATTGGGGGTGGGCATAGAGTGCTATCATTATTAGACAAAACGGTTCGAACGGCAAAATGGCATGGGAAACCACTCCCAGAGACTATAAAAGCAAGCGTTAAAGAAACCTTGAATGGGGATTTTGTCCTGAATTTTACCTATCCAATCACAGACAGCGGTCTATTTCGAGAGCTAAAAGAGGACTACCTTGTTCGTAGTCCAGTTCCAGTATTGGGACACCAGTTGTTTCGGATAAAGAAAGTCATTGAAGGAGACACCAGTCTTGAAGTTGTGGCCTATCACATATCAGATGACATCATGACTAGGTTGGTATCTCAATTTAGGTGTGAACAGGTTCCCTGTGCAACAGCTCTATCAAGCATGGTCATGGCAAGCAAGTCTCCACTGGGAGATTTTTCATTTACCAGTGACATTGTCAAGAACAGAACCTATACAACGGACAAGGAACAGACGCTGTACTCCAGCCTGATGGATGGTAAACATTCTATTCTTGGAACTTGGGAGGGTGAACTGGTTCGTGATAACCTTGCCCTAACTATAAAGGGTGAGCGGGGACAAGACCGTGGGGTAGTCATCTCTACTCACTACAATTTGAAGAAGTATCAACGAACCAAAGAAAGTACACAGATTATCACTCGTATCCATGCCACTTCAAGCTTTAAACAAGAGGGGCAGGATAGGGAAACTGTACTTCAAGTCACAGTAGACAGTCCGTTGATAAACTCCTATCCTTTCATCAATGAAGTAACCTATACCAATAATAATCTCAAAACTCGACAGGAGTTAATAGAGTGGGCTAGTAGCAAGTTTCGCTTAGAGGGAATTGATAAGCCAAAAGACGCCATCATCATTGAGGCATTTGAGTTAGATGGTCAAACTGTTCATCTAGGCGATACAGTGACTTTAAAAAGCAAGCTACACGGCATTGATGTGAGGAAGAAAGCCATCGCTTATGATTATGATCCTTTAGCTAAGAATTACCGCTCTATCACTTTTGATGATAAGGCAAGTATTGGCACAGGTAAAACTGGTGGGAGCATAACTACACTAGCAAATAATCTCATTGATGGGAATAAGCGGAGTGAGGATGTTGCCGTTGAAATTGCTCTTGAGAATGCCAATAAAGCCTTTGATGCAGAATTTGAGAAACGTCAAGTAGCCATTGATAACGCTATTGAACAGGCTCAAAGTCATGGGGAGGTTTATGCGGATCGATTAAAGGCCAGCATTGATAATGAACTTAGTTCTATTCACCAACAGATGCGGCAACATGAAGAGGAGCAGCAACGTACAACTCGTGATTTAATGGCAAAGGCTGGGGTAAATACCAACCTAGCAACAGAAGCCAAACAAAAGGCGGAACAGGCTCAAACTGGGGCAACTGAAGCTCTCAGAAGGGCAGAACAAGCCAAACTTGATGCCATTCAAGAAGCTAACCGATTGACTTCAACGGAGCGTAGCCAAACAGAGTTAAAGATTGCGACAGCAAAATCACAAGCTATCTCTGAAGCCAGTCGATTGGTTGATGTAGCAAAAGCTCTATTAGGTGGGCAGTTGGCAACTGTAAGTACCAATCTCTCACAAACCAAGGAGGATATAAAACTTCTTGCGAGTAAGCAACTGGTGGATAGTCTGACTGGTCGAGTAACGGGTGCAGAATCCATGATTCAAGTGCAAGCAGACCAAATTTCCCAGCGTGTAAAAACCAGCGATTTTAACCAAGCAAAACAGAGAATCGAAACTGCAGAGTCAACGATTACGCAATTGGGGAATCGCATAACAACTGAAATCAGTCAAGTGGATTCGAAAATTCCAACTAGCCTAGATGGCTTAAATTTGATGACTGGTACTCGTGATTGGTCGAATAAAGGAAATGCCTGGCATTTAGGAAACAACTGGTCTACCGAAACAGAGAATTTCAGAGGACTGGTTGTTCGTTCAACCCAAGCAGGGTTCAACGGAAGTCATCAAAATATTGTTGTGAAAGCTGGAGATGTCATTACTTTTAGCTTTTATGCCAAAGCGAATCAGCCACTTTCTTCCATCAAAGTTTCAGCGATTTGGACTGGTTCGAGTGTCTATCGTGCTCCAGTCGCAAGAGTGAGGGAATCGGACGATATTATATCTGTCACCAGTGACTGGAAACGCTACTGGAAAACAGTTCATGTCTTATCTGATGGCTCACTCCAATTTCGAACGGAGTACAATGCAAGCACAATCCCAAATGGGAATAAATTCTATGTTGCAGGATTGAAAGTCGCAAAGACCTCACTAGACACAGGTTATTCAGAAAATCCAGCAGATATAGCTGGTGAATTGACCACCCAACGGACACTCATCACTCAAACGGCTTCTGGTGTAGAGCAGGTTTCTACAAGATTAACCGAGGCGAGTGGAAAGATTTCTAGTAGTGAAACACAGATTCGACAATTAGTTTCGGATGTATCCTCAAAGGTCAGTCAGACGGATTTCAATAACTTGAAACGAACTGTTGAGGGACATACTACATCCATCCAACAGACGCAACAATCTATTTTGCTTAAGGCTGATAAGACAGTTCTTGAGGGGGTCAAAACAACCGCTGACAATGCCTTGGCTAAGGCCAATACAAACGCAAGTCAGATTACTCAAACAAAGGCAGATTTAAGGATTGCCAATGACTCCATTTCACAGAAAGTCGCAAAGACTGATTTTAATAGTTTGACTAGTCGAGTAACAAGTGCAGAAACCACTATCCGCACACAGGCTGGGCAAATAGAACAACGACTGACGAGTACGCAAGTTGAATCTGCCATTAACTCAAAAGGCTACCAAACTAAGTCTCAGGTTGATTCCAATATTGCGGGTCGTGGCTATCTTACGAGCAGTTCGTTACAACCCTATGCGACGACAACTAGTGTGCAGAATTTGGTCAAAACAACCTCTGATAGTTTTACCCAGCGAATCAGTCAAACGGAAAGCAGAATCCCTACCTCAGTTTCGCATCGCAACTTGATAGCTGGTACTTCGGATAGATGGAGTGCTTATCAGACGATAAATGCCAATAGCAACTGGGTAGCCTCATTAGGAAGAGTTCAGTTTGGAGATGGAAGTGGTATATATATTGGGTCCAAAGTGCATTTATATGTTCATATCTCAGCGGATGAGATTACATTTGACCCTGCGGTGGCGACTCGTTCTATTAAACTCCAAGGTCCAATTTTGGATAGTCAAAATGCTTGGACATGGACCAACTGGAATTTGTATCACCCTTTCTACAATAAGTGGAGCAGCAATCTGACGACGGGTAACAACTATCGATTAATTAAACTGACCGCCACAGTCACTCAAGAGATGTACCAACATTCAAAAGGGTTTGAACTTCAAGTTAGAATTGATGGAGTTAAAACAGGTAAGTTCCATGTGAGAGCTTTAATGGTATCAACTGGTGATATCTTTCCAGACTATTGGACACCGTCATTAGACGACTTTACGACAGTGTCTGCCTTTCATGAAGTGCGGGATACTGTAAGTAGTCACACTCGGACCATTGGAGATCACACCAATCAAATCAGTCAGGTTGTTCAAACGGCTAATGGGATTGTGACACGAGTTGGCAATCTAGAAACAAGTCGAGCGACAACTGCCACAGTAACTGCCATTCAAACGCAGGTTTCAACACTTGCAGGGGCGTGGTCGGTTCGAAATCTGACCAGTGCAGGAACAGTCCTGAGTCAGCTCAATCTCAATAAGGATGGCACTGTCAAGATTGATGGAAAACTCGTTCAAATAACAGGTACAACCTATATCCAAGATGGAGTGATTGCGAGCGGTAAGATTGCCAGTCTTGATGCAGGCAAGATTACGTCAGGCATCATCTCAGCAGCTCGGATTGGAGCAGAAGCTATTACTGCGGACAAGTTAAAGGTTGACCAGGCTTTCTTTACCAAGTTTATGGCTACAGAAGCCTATCTCAAGCAGTTGTTTGCCAAATCGGCCTTTATAACCCAAGTGCAGGCAGTAACCCTATCTGCAAACAAAATTTCTGGAGGTATTTTGTCAGCAATCAACGGAGCCATGAAAATCAATCTGTCACTTGGAAATATCAAGTTCTTTACAAACTCTCCATCCATTTCTCGTGAGGTTAGTGGTTATCCTCACCAGTGGGTTTCATTTGAAACAGGTACCTCAAACGGTAAGCCATGTGGTGTAACCATTATCGGTTCGAATCGATGGAACAACTGGAATGCCAATGACGGTGGCTTTGTAGGAATTCGAGCATGGAACGGTACGGATACCGACCAAATTGATGTGGTAGGTGATAAGGTACGTTTAGCTAGTGCTCCCTATACCAATCCAGATGGCTGGGAAATAGTAACATTGCCTAACCGACTGAGTATTGATGCCTATAAAGCTTCTGACCGACCAAGTTCAATTTTGAATATTGGAGATATCCGCATCTATCGAAATGGGACAACCTATGTCAGTCTAAAAGATGTACTTCAACAATTCAATCACAATTTTAAACACTTAGTAAACATCACAGGTCGAGGTGACGTCATCTTGACATGGGACACGATTAAATAAAGGAGTTCACAGATGAATCTAGAACAAATCAACCAATCATTAAAACTAACTATTCAGGAGCTTGTCACAAAGCTCTCTGATGAAATTACCGCTAAGAACCTCATTGCCATCCAATTGGTGGAAAGGGATGAGGAACTTAGCCTATTGCGTAAAGAAAAACAGGAATTGACTGAGTTGTTAGAAGTTCAGACAAAACCTGAAGAAGGGAAAGGAGAATAGTTGCTATGGCACTACTCAATATTGACAAAGTAACAGAACCATTTGATTTGGAAACAGCTCTCGCTTACATGCGTAAGAATGGAGAGTTCATCCGATGTAAGACAGCCGAGCAGGATTTTTACATGTATCTTGAAGAAGTAAGGCGACCTGCCATTAAAAATGGAAAGCGGCAGTTGGTTACAACAGAAACGGTTTGGGCCTTTAATCAGTGGGGTAGTACGACATTAACTCTGAACCTTTCTGATTTATTCCATGAATGTTTTTATCTGATGCGGTTTGATGAGAACGGTCAACCGGATTGGTCAGACCCTACCATTGTACAGGAAGGTTCAGTAGAAAGCGAGGTGACCGATGAAGGAACTGTTAACTCTTAATAAGATTTTATTTTCCATGATTGGAGGCTTGATTGGTAGTCTATTTGGAGAGTTGGATGGTATTCTATATGCCCTACTTGTCTTCATTATTATTGACTATCTAACAGGAATTTTTGCGGCGGTTGTAGAGAAACAATTGTCTAGTAGTATTGGTTTTCGTGGCATCTTTAAAAAGATAGCCATTTTATTTTTAGTTTCTATTGGTCATCTGATTGATACAGCTATTATCAAGCAGGGTGGAACAATTCGAACCATGGTTATATTCTTTTATCTCAGTAATGAGGGGTTAAGCATTCTAGAAAATACCGTTCGAATTGGTCTACCAATACCTGAGAAACTACAAGCAATTTTAAAACAAATCAACGAGAGGTGATAAGATATGGGAAAACATCTAGTCATTTGTGGTCATGGACAGGGGCGAACAGGCTATGATCCTGGAGCAGTGAATGCCAAACTAGGCATCACAGAAGCAGGAAAGGTTCGAGAATTAGCCAATTTAATGTCTAAGTACAGTGGGCAACAGATTGATTTTATTACCGAACAAAATGTTTATGATTATCGGAGTATTACTAGTATTGGTAAGGGATACGACTCAATTACTGAATTGCACTTCAATGCCTTTAATGGTAGTGCCAAAGGTACAGAAGTCTTGATTCAATCTTCTTTAGAAGCAGACAAGGAGGATATGGCTATCCTATCTCTCCTTTCACGATACTTTCAAAATCGTGGCATAAAGAAGGTAGATTGGCTCTATAATGCCAACCAAGCAGCGAGTCGTGGATATACCTATCGTTTGGTGGAGATTGCCTTTATCGATAATGAACAAGATATGGCGATTTTTGAAAACAAGAAAGAGGACATTGCGAAAGGTCTTGTGTCAGCAATAACAGGAGTTGAAGTCAAGACAATAGTTCCCTCGCCCCCCAGTTCAACTGTTGGGAGTTCAGGTACTCCTTCAAAATCAATCTATCTTGTTGGTGATAGTCTTAGGGTGTTGCCTCATGCGACTCATTATCAGACTGGTCAGAAAATTGCCAACTGGGTCAAAGGGCGCACCTACAAAATCCTCCAAGTGAAGAATGTTCACCAGTCCAACAGTAAGAGAGCTTATCTACTTGATGGAATCAAGTCATGGATGCTTGAGCAGGATGTAGAAGGAACAACTAAAGGCCATAGTGAGCAGACGTATCAAGCACAGAAAGGCGATACGTATTATGGAATCGCTCGGAAGTTTGTTTTAACAGTTGATGCTCTTCTTGCGATTAATGGCTTGAAGAAGACGGATATTTTAAGAGTTGGACAAACACTCAAGGTTAACGCTGCTTCAAGGACAACAACTGCTATTCCAACTAGCGTTGCAAGCCGTGTGGTTGCGTCAGCTTTATCTAAGGTCGGTCAAAAGGTGACCGTTCCATCTAATCCTTATGGTGGGCAGTGTGTTGCCTTGGTGGATAAGATTGTTCAAGAACTTACGGACAAGAATATGTCCTATACTAATGCCATTGATTGTTTGAAGAAAGCAAAATCAAATGGTTTCCAAGTAATCTACGATGCTTGGGGTGTAAATCCTAAAGCAGGTGATTTTTATGTCATTCAAACAGATGGTATGGTTTACGGGCATATTGGTGTCTGTGTGACGGATTCTGATGGAAAAAGTATTGATGGTGTGGAACAGAATATTGATGGATATTCTGACCATAATAATAACGGTATCAATGACCAATTAGAAATTGGTGGCGGTGGAATTACTCGTCGTGTGAAACGGCAATGGATGGCGAATGGCTCACTCTATGATTCTACTGGAACAGTTAAACTTGGAAAAGTTGTTGGTTGGTTTAGAATTTCATAATTTAGTTATAAGCCTGGTGGAAACATCAGGCTTTATTTTTTTGCCTTTTTTTCAATAAGTGCGGAAAAATTACTCCCAAACCTACCTAGTAAGGTAGGAGGATTATATGGACGTTCAAAAATTTAATAATGAGATGACCTACCAACTAACAATGATACAAGCAAAGATACTTTTAAAGAAAGGATCAATCACAATTGAGGAATTTGAACTTTTTAGACAATTGATGCTTGAAAAATATCAACCGTTTATAAGTCAATTATCGACCTAATAACTGGATAATTTTTTCTTTTAGAGTGATATATAGTAGCGAAAGGAGTGTATTAATTTGAGAACAGTTAGAAGAATACAACCCATAAAATCGCCCTGCAAGCCAAGATTTAAGGTTGCGGCCTATGCAAGGGTTTCTGATAGTCGTCTTCATCATTCACTGTCAACACAGATTAGCTACTATAACCGTTTGATACAAGCGCATCCTGATTGGGAATTGGTAGGGATTTATTATGATGAAGGCATAAGCGGTAAAGAACAAAGTAATCGACAAGGCTTTCTAAATCTTATAAAGGATTGTGAAGATGGAAAGATTGATAGGATAATCACTAAGTCAATCGCTCGTTTTGGTCGAAATACAGTTGAATTACTAACCACTGTTCGACAATTACGTTTGAAAAATATTGGTGTAACTTTTGAGAAAGAAAATATTGATAGTCTTAGCTCAGAAGGTGAATTGATGTTAACCCTCCTTGCCTCAGTAGCTCAAGAGGAGTCTCAAAACCTGAGTGAAAATATTAGATGGCGAATCCAAAAGAAGTTTGAAAAAGGGATTCCGCACACTCCACAGGATATGTATGGATACCGTTGGGATGGAGAACAATATCAGATTGAACCTAATGAGGCAAAGGTTATTCGAAAAGTCTTTAAATGGTATCTGGATGGAGATTCGGTACAGCAGATAGTTGATAAACTCAATCAGGAACAAGTCTTAACAAGGCTTGGTAATCCATTTACCGTAGCAAGCATCAGAGAATTCTTCAAGCAGGAAGCATACTTTGGTCGGCTTGTCTTACAGAAGACCTATCGTGAGGCATTCTCAAGGAATCCGAAAAGGAATAAAGGGCAACGCAATAAGTACATCATTGAAAATGCACACGAGCCAATTGTTACAAAAGAATATTTTGATTTAGTACTTCATGAGAAGGAGCGAAGAAATCAGTTAATGCATCAAGAAAGCCACTTAAATAAAGGTATCTTTCGTGACAAAATTTCATGTTCAGAATGCGGATGTTTGATGATTGTTAAAGTGGATTCAAAACAAGTTAATAAAACCGTACGATATTATTGTCGAACACGAAATCGATTCGGAGCATCATCATGTTCATGTAGGACGTTAGGGGAAAAGCGACTTTTGGCATCGTTTAAAAGCAAGTTAGGCATTGTCCCAGATAAAGAGTGGGTTGAAAATAATATTAAACACATCGAGTATGACTTTGGTTACCGTATCCTCAGGGTAACTCCAGTAAAAGGAAGGAAATATCTTATAGAAATTAGAGAGGGTCGATATTAGTGAAGAAAGTAATTACTATTCAGGCTACACCAAGTATTATTAGGTCAAGTTCAGATGATTTCTCTTTGAAGAAGCGTAGGGTTGCAGGTTATGCCAGGGTATCAACTGACCATGAGGATCAAGCAACAAGCTATGAGTCGCAGATGCGGTACTACTCTGAATACATTAATGGGAGGGATGATTGGGAATTTGTTAAAATGTACTCTGATGAAGGTATCAGTGGAACAAACACAAAATTAAGAACTGGTTTCAAAGCTATGGTGGAAGATGCACTTAATGGTAAAATCGATTTGATTATTACAAAATCTGTTAGTCGATTTGCGAGGAATACCGTAGACTCACTGACTACAGTTAGGCAGTTGAAAGAGGTAGGTGTAGAAATCTACTTTGAGAAAGAAAACATTTGGACACTAGATTCAAAAGGTGAGCTACTCATAACCATCATGTCTAGTTTGGCACAAGAAGAAAGTAGGAGCATATCCGAAAACGTAACTTGGGGCTTAAGGAAACAATTCGCAGAAGGGAAGGTTCATTTTCCTTATACCAATGTTTTAGGCTTTAAGGCAGGTGAAGATGGGGCAATTGTAGTTGATCAGGATGAAGCCAAAACTGTTAGATACATCTTTCAGCAAGCACTTATTGGAAAATCACCATATCATATCGCAAAGGATTTGACTGAACAAGGTATACCTTCTCCTAGCGGCAAATCTCAATGGAACGCAACCACAATCAAGCGAATGCTTAGAAATGAGAAGTATAAAGGGGATGCCTTACTACAGAAAACATTTACAATTGATTTTCTGACCAAAAAGAAGAACATCAACAGAGGTGAGTTACCTCAGTATTATGTGGAGAATAACCATGAAGCAATAGTAGATAGAGAGACCTTTGATGCAGTTCAACTAGTGCTCGATAATAAAGGCAGAAAGTCGAGCACGACAATCTTTAGTTCAAAACTGGTATGCGGAGATTGTGGTCATTTCTTTGGTAGCAAGGTATGGCATTCAACCTCCAAATACAGAAGGGTGATTTATCAATGTAACGAAAAATACAAAGGCATTAGTAAATGTTCTACCCCTCACGTTACTGAGGAAGAGGTGAAACAGTGGTTTGTCTCAGCAGTTAATCAAGTATTAGACAATAGGCTTGAAGTTATTGACAATCTATATGTATTACTATCCATTGGAAACCTTGAGGTAATTGACGAACAGATAAAGGTCCTTGAAACTGAAGCAGAAGTTGTCAGTCAGTTAGTTGCAAACCTAGTTTCAGAAAATGCCATCATCAGCCAAGACCAAGACAAGTACCTTAAAAAGTATAATCAACTGACTTCAAAGTATGAAGGTATAGTACAGGAAATTGAATCACTAGAACTACATAGGATGAAAAAATCCAAAAGGAATAAGGAATTGCAGGTTTTCATCAATGCACTAGAGAAACAGGAGGGACTACTATTAGAATTTGATGAATTCTTATGGGAAACAATGATTGAGCATGTTACTGTCTCTGGTGCGAAAGAGATATTCATAAAATTTAAAAACGGACAAATCGTAAGAGTTTAAAATTTTATTGAAAGTTGGTGATAGTAATGGTATAGTAGAGTATGTTCATACAGACCTTAGTAGACATTTGTTGTCTATTAAAGTGTGTATTAGTATATAACATATTAGGGTTAAACTTGGACATTGGTCTTCTATGTGATTTAATTCAGACTATTTTGGCATTTGCTAGTTTAGAAAGAGGTATATCTATGAAGATGTCTATTTCAAATTTGGTGGGTAACGGCGTGATTGGAGCGACCTTTGAATTGTTCCCTAAGTTATAGAACGTACCAAATTGCGCCAGGGGGTTCGAATCCTCCACGCTCCATATGTAGTCACTCTATTGAGTGACTCAGATTGCAGACAAACATCGTTTTGGTGTTTGTCTTTTTTACTGTTTTTAGGGAAAAATAGCTGTTTTGGTGCTTAAACCACCTCATCTGGACAAAATAAAAAGGCCTTCTT